>DASWCL010000311.1:0-9356 GCA_036390135.1 Binatia bacterium | reverse complement strand
GCGAAAACGATTATGGCGGACGGACCGGCGTGTGGCGGATTCTGCGGATTTTAGACAAGTACGGCGTGAAGGCGTCGTTTAACACCAACGCGCTGTGCATCCATCGTTACCCCGATGCGGTGAAAGCCGTGCATCAGCGCGGCCATGAGATCGTCGGACATTCTTACGCCGAGGATTTGCAGCTGATTCACTTGACCGACGGGCAGGAGCGCGACGAGATCCGCACCTGCGCAAAGATGTTTCAGGACTTTGTCGGCGCGCGGCCGACCGGCTGGTTGACATCCGGTATGCGCCACACCGAGCGTACCTTGGGGATTTTAGCCGACGAAGGATTCACTTGGCATGGCGACCCGGTGAACGATGACAATCCGTATCCGGTGAAAATCAACGGCAAGACGATGATCATTGTGCCGTATAAAAACGCCATCAGCGGTTTGAACGACACGGGCATGTATCGGCGCGGTATCATCGCGCGCGATATTTATCAGTCATTTAAAGACGAGTTCGATATTCTCTACGAAGAATCGGCCGAGGATCCCAAGATGCTGACTCTCGCGATGCACTGCCAGATGGCCTTTCCTGCGACCGGCAAAATTTACGACGAGTGCATCAAGTACGCGAAGTCATTTCCCGACGTGTGGTTTGCCAAGCGCTGCGAGATCGTCGAGTGGGTGAAAAAGAATTTATAAGAATGGAGTAATTGGAGTAGTGGAGTAATGGAGTACTGGGTTCGGATCGTGATTGTACCAACACTCCAGCACTCCATTACTTCAATGTCTCAACAGAGGAGCCCCTTCCATGTGCGATACAGCCGATGACGGTGTAGGGATCAGCGATTCGGTTTCGCGAGAGTTGCAGCTACGGAACCGCGGGCTTTGCACGGCGGATATCTCGCCGCTCATGCCGTTGGCCCGCCAGCTCGCCAATTGGCGCGAGAACCGTGATAGCCACATCGGATTTGTCGGCTATGACAAGACCAAGTCCGGTAACAAGATCCTGATCGCCATCGATCGCGAGTACGACTTGGATGTTCCGCATGCGCTCGCGGCGGCGCTTCGAGAAAAGGGTGCGCACGTCGATCTCCTGGTCGCGGATATGGGCGATCCTGATCGCGTCTTCGATTACACGGACGAAATCGAAGTGATCATGCGGCGCGAGCCTTGGGATAAGAATCCGCGCCGCTGGGAAGGTATGCCGTATATCGAAGACTTCGCGCTGCGCGGTGGCTACGATTTACTGATCCACGGCAAAGGCGGACCGATTCCAAAGACCGAATTTCGTTACGAGCAAATTCCCTGGCTGCGCGCGGAACATTTTCTCCAGCGCTCGACAACTTATCCGCTCGATCTCCATTTACTGATCAACAAGAAAACCTGGGATCCGATCTGGGAGAATGGCAGGGGCGGGCACGCGCGCTTGACCGACGCCGAGGGCACGGACGTGTCGTGGACCTATTGGGAGGAATACTACGACGGCACGCGCTACGGTTTTTCATCGACGCCGCGTAACGGCCATCTGTTCGGCCATCCGGTGCCGCCGATGATCGCCAAGGAAAACGCCGCGGGTGTCGTGTCCGGAACGACGAGTCATTTTTCGCGCGCTTTTCCGCAAGTCAAAGTCGAATTGGCAGGCGGCCAGATCGTCAAAGTCATCGGCGGCGCAGCCTACGGCGACGCCTGGCGCGGTTTGCTCGAAGAGAGCCAGCGCACCCAGTATCCCTGTTTTCCGCGGCCGGGACTTTTTTACCTCTGGGAAGTCGCCATCGGCACCAATCCGAAGATCATGCGGCCAAGCGGCATCGAGAAACACTCTTCCGGCGGTTTCGAGTGGGAGCGGCGGCGCTCCGGTGTGATTCATATGGGATTCGGCACGCTGTGGCGTTCAGCTGAAGAAAAGTGGGCCGGCGAGCGCGGCCTTCTCTATGGCCATCTGCATATTCACTTGCTGTTTCCGACGTTCACGATCACGACCAAGAGCGGCGAGGAGTACACCGTTATCCGCAACGGCCGGCTCACTGCGCTTGACGATCCAGATGTGCGCAAGCTCGCCGAGAAATACGGCGATCCCGACGATCTATTGCGCGAGGATTGGATTCCTGAGATTCCCGGCATCACTTGCGCAGGCGCTTACGAAGACTACGCGCGTGATCCCGGTAGATGGATTTACGGGCAAAACGGATAAGTGACGTGTTCGTGCTCGTGGCACGTGTTCGCTTCGGATCACGCTCACGAACACGAAGACAATTGCCGTGAAGTCCAGAGGGCCATCGGCACAGAGGCACCAGCAAATACCTGCGCTCGTTACGGTTTCACGTTTTCCTAGCTCTTGAAGTCGCGGATAGCGACCGATATCATTCCGGCGAAGGAGAATTTTTGATGGCGGGACGGACACTTTACGATAAAATTTGGCAATCCCACAGCGTTTGCACTTTGCCGACGGGACAGACTCAGCTTTTCATCGGACTCCATTTAATTCACGAAATTACGACTGCGCCGGCGTTCGATATGCTGCGCGAAGCGGGCATGGACGTCGCTTTTCGTGACCGCACCTTTGCCACCGTCGATCACATCGTGCCGACCGATCTGCGCCAGCGCCCGCTTCTCGATAAGGAAGCCGAAGAGCTCACCCAAGCGCTCGAGAAAAATGTCGAGCAATTCGGCGTTGAGTTTTTCGGTATAAACAGCGCGAATCAAGGCATCGTCCACGTGATCGGACCACAGCTCGGGCTGACGCAGCCGGGGATGACGCTCGCCTGCGGGGATAGCCATACGAGCACCCACGGCGCCTTCGGCACCTTGGCTTTCGGCATCGGCACGAGCCAAGTGCGCGATGTGTTGGCGACTCAGACGCTGGCGATGGACAAGCTCAAAGTGCGTCGGATCAACGTCAATGGCGCGCTCGGCACCGGAGTTTATGCGAAAGACGTGATCCTTAATATCATCCGACGTCTCGGCGTCGGTGGCGGCAAAGGGTTCGCCTACGAATACGGCGGCGCGATCGTCGACCGAATGAGCATGGAAGAGCGCATGACCGTCTGCAATATGAGCATTGAAGGCGGCGCGCTGGTGGGTTACGTGAATCCCGATCAGAAGACTTTCGACTACCTCAGGGGTCGCCCCTATGCACCAAAGGAAACGGCATTCGATCGCGCCGTGAATTATTGGAAGTCGGTGGCCTCCGACGCCGATGCCAAGTATGACGACGTGGTGAGTTACGAAGGCAAAGAAATCGAGCCGACAGTCACCTGGGGCATCAATCCGGGACAATCGGTGGGGATCTCGGAAAAATTTCCCAAGCCGGAAGAGTTCGCCGATCCGGATGGCGCAAAGAAAGCTTACGAGCACATGGGATGGCAGCCTGGATCGCCGATGCTCGGCACGCCGATCAACGTGGCGTTTATCGGCTCTTGCACCAATGGCCGGCTTACGGATCTGCGGGTCGCGGCAAAGATCGCCAAAGGCAGAAAAGTAAATTCCAACGTGCGCGCGCTGGTCGTGCCGGGTTCGGCGGAAGTCAAGAAACTCGCCGAGCAAGAAGGCTTGCATGAGATTTTCACCGAGGCTGGTTTTCAGTGGCGCGAGGCCGGCTGTTCGATGTGCTTGGCGATGAATCCGGATAAGCTCAACGGCCGCGAGATCTCGGCGTCGTCATCGAACCGCAACTTTATCGGCCGGCAGGGCAGTCCCCAGGGGCGCACCTTGCTGATGAGCCCTGCAATGGTCGCGGCGGCCGCGTTGAACGGCAAAGTCGTCGACGTGCGTGAATACGAGTAGGCGAGGAACCATGAGCGACATCGTAAAGATTACCCAAGTTAGCGGCACGGCGGTGCCGATTCGCGGCAATGATATCGATACCGACCGGATCATTCCGGCGCGCTACTTGAAGGAAGCGACCTTTGCGCGCATGGGCGAATACCCGTTTTTCGACGAGCGTTTTGACGCGTCGAAAAAAAAGAAGGATCATCCATTTAACGATCCGGAGTACAAAGGCGCATCGATTCTTTTCGTCAACAAGAATTTTGGTTGCGGTTCTTCACGTGAGCACGCGCCGCAGGCGCTGTATCGTTTCGGCATCCAAACGATCGTCGGCGAATCTTTTGCCGCGATCTTTGCCGGAAACTGCACGATGATGGGTTTGCCGACCGTCGTAGTCGGCGCCAAGGAGATCGCGCAGCTGATGAAAAGTGTCGAAGAGAACCCGCGCACCGAATACACCGTCGACCTGGACAGCAAAACGCTGTCCTATGGGCAGCAAAAGCTTGCCATCGACCTGCCGGAAACTTATCGGACGGCGTTAACCCAGGGTTTCTGGGACTCCACGGCGTTGTTGCGCGCCAATCTCGATCAGGTCAAGAAGATCGCCGGGAAGTTGCCTTACATGACAGGGTTTGGCAGTTAGCGCTACATTTCACGTTCTGTCTGATTGCCGGCGCGGTCTTGAAATCACAACATGTCTGAGAGAACCGTCTCCATGCACGCCGCGCACCGCAGCGGTAAAGAAGTTGTCGATGGTTTTCTTTCTCGGCCAAGTGCCGGTGGTGAACGGCCGGCGATCGTATTGATTCACGGTTATCGCGGTTTAGACGACGGCCAAAGGGCGGTAACACGGCGCTTTGCGCGGGAAGGCTTTGTCTGTTTGTCGCCGGATCTCTTCCACGGCAAGACTTATCACACCCTCGAAGCCTGCGCTTTGAAAAAGACTTCGTTGGATATCCCACGCGCAGTGACCAATGTTATCGACAGCGTTCCTTATCTAGGGAAACTCCTTTGGGTCGGGAATAAAAAAGTCGCGGTGCTGGGATTTTGCATGGGCGGCGGCCTGGCGCTTTACACGCTCGCTCAGTCTAAGGCGTTTGCCGCCGGCGTCATTTATTATCAGAGCTTGTTTCCCGATCCTGAGGATCTGAAGACGATATCGGCGCCGACGTTATGCCATTACGGCACCGACGACCCGGGCACGACGAAAACCGAAATCGAGATGTTTCGTCAGGCGCTGGACCAATATAAAAAACAATACCAGATTGAATTGTATGACGGCGCCGGGCATGCGTTTCTCAATAATCCAACCAGCAAGCATGTGGCGAACATGGAGGCCGCGGAAAAGTCGGTGGCTCGGACGGTCCAATGGCTGCGTAAGACGTTGGCATAATCTGCGCTGAGAATTTGGTGGGAGAATAATTGTGGCGAATAAATGGGACGAGAGAAAGAAGGCCAAGGAAGACGAGTATTTTGTCAAAAAAGAGCGCGAGTTGCTCGCCAAGATAAAGCTCAAGCAGGAAGCCGAAGCAAAAGAGGCGGCGGTAAAGGCTTCCTCCATGAGATGCCCAAAGTGCGGTGCGTCTCTCAAGGAGCGGAGCTTTCAGAAAATTCAAATCGATCAGTGCACCGGCTGCAATGGCCTGTGGCTCGATGCCGGCGAGCTTGAGCAGATCGCCGAGAAAGAAGATGCGAGCTGGTTGGGAAAGTTTTGGCGGAAACACGGCTAGCCGTGGGTTGTCTCGAACCAGGGTATTCGATCGCCGCACGACTTATGGACGTAGACGAATGAGAGGAGGAGTTATGATCCAGTTACGACGATTCGTGATGCTGACATTGGCACTGGCTGTTTCTCTATCTGTGGTTCAACGCGCGAATCTACTCCACGCTCAGGAAGGGAAAATTGTTCCTTACGTGCCGACGCCGCAGGAAGTGGTCGACCGGATGCTCGAATTGGCCGAGGTTAAGAAAGGTGACGTGGTTTACGACCTCGGTTCGGGCGACGGCCGCATCGTCGTCACCGCAGCGAAAAAATACGGGGTGAAAGCGATCGGATTCGAAATCGACCCGCAGCGCATCAAAGAATCTCATGAAAACATCAAAAAGGCCGGCGTGGAGAATTTGGTCGAAATCCGCCAGCAGGACATTCGCACGGTCGATCTATCGGGTGCGTCCGTCCTGACCATGTATTTGCTGCCCGAGGTCAATCTGATGATCCGGCCAAACATTTGGAAGCAGATGAAACCCGGCTCCCGAGTGGTTTCCCACGATTTCGATATGGGAGACTGGAAACCGCTCAAAACCGAATCGATCAAGGACGGCACGAGTTGGGAACACACGCTCTATCTCTGGCATGTCGAAGCCGGGAAAAAATAACGGCAACCACATTCGAAGCGCCATGAGAAAAGTTATGAAGCTGGGAGTGCTGCTCCTGTCGGTTATGCTCACCGCCGCGATTCGGCCGGATGCCGGCGGCGCCGCGGATATCAAGATCGGCGTCGCCGCAGCTTTGACGGGCAACGCTTCACAATACGGCGTGTCGATCCGCAAGGGCTTCGAACTTGCGCTCGGCGAAGTCAACGGCAGCGGCGGCATAAAAGGTCAAAAGCTCGACCTGGCGGTTGCGGACGAACAGGGAAAAAAAGAAGAAGCGATCAACGTTTTCAAGAAGCTCATTTTTCAAGACAAGGTGCTGCTGCTGTTCGGTCCGACTTTGTCCAATTCCGCGCAGGCCTCTGACCCCGTCGCCCAGGCAGCGAACGTCGTCGTATTCGGCACTTCGAACACCGCCGATGGCATCACATCCATCGGCAATTACGTCTTTCGCAATTCAGTCACGGAAGCGGACATCTTGCCGGTGACGCTCAAGACCGCAGCGCAAAAAACCGGTCTCAAAAAAGTCGCCGTGCTTTACGGCAACGACGATATTTTTACCAAGAGCGGCTATGACAATTTCAAAAAAGCGCTCCAGGCGCTGAAGATTCCCGTCACTACGACCGAGATCTTTGCCAAGGGGGACGTGGATTTCAAGCCCCAGTTGACCAAGATCAAAGCCGCCAATGCTGACGCGATTGTCATCTCGGCCTTGGTCGCTGAGGGGGCGCCGATTATGGTTCAGGCGCGCCAGTTGGGTATTACCTTGCCGTTTATCGGCGGCAACGGCATGAACTCGCCCCGGCTGTTCGAACTCGCCAAAGACAATTCGGATAACCTGTGGGTGGGCAGCCCCTGGTCGGTGGAAAATCCGGTGGCAGAGAACACACGCTTCATCGCGGCTTTCCAAAAAGCCTACGGCGCGTTGCCCGATCAGTTCGCGGCACAGGCCTACGACGCCATGCACATCGTGACGCAGGCGCTCGGGAAGATTAAGCTCACGGGGAAACTCGAGGCGGATCGCCAAGCGCTGCGCGATGCGCTGCCGGCAACGCAGTGGACCGGTGCCACCGGACCCTTCAAATTTCGCCAAGCCGTCGGCCGCGACGGCAAACCTGCGGGCTACGACGCCGTGCAAACCGCCATCGTCATGGTGACCAAGGGTAATCGGTACGTCATTCAAAAATAGCGCATGTTCGCGCAGCAAATCATCAACGCCATTTCACTCGGCGGGGTTTACGCTCTCTTCGCTCTCGGTTTCACGCTCGTCTTTGGCGTCTTGAACGTCATCAATCTGGCGCATGGCGCGCTCTTTATGATCGGCGCCTACGCGGCGTTACAAGCGGTCTTACTGCTGCGCCTGCCGCTGCTGGCTGCGATTTTTATCGCCATGGGGGTGACGGGCATCGCTGGCTGGGTTCTTGATAAATTAATTTTTGCTCCCTTGCGCGCGCGCCGGGCGCCGCATCTCGCGCCCATGATCGCGACCATCGGCCTGGCGACTTGTCTAACGAGCTTAATCGAAGGTTACTTCGGCGCGGAGAATCTCCGCTTTCCGGTCGAGGTATTGCCGGTGGAGACGGTGAGCTTTGTCGGCGTCCAAATCACCTGGCTCGAGCTGAGAATTATCTTTCTCGCTTTTTTGCTCACGAGCGTGCTGCTCTGGGGCTTGCGGCACAGCCGCATCGGCCGAGCGCTGCGCGCCGTGGCCGAATCGCCGAAAGCCGCGGCGCTGTTGGGCGTCGACGTCGACGGGTTATTCCGCGCAACTTCGGTTATCGGCTCACTCCTGGGTGGTGTCGCCGGCGTGCTGATCGGGCTTTACACGAACTCGGTGTTTCCCCACATGGGGCAGCCGATGTTGCATAAAGGCATCGCCGTGGTCATCCTTGGCGGCATGGGTGATGTGCGTGGCGCATTGCTCGGAGGTTTTTTTCTTGGCTTCGCCGAGGTTCTTTCCGTGGCCTACATCGGCTCGACCATGCGCGATGCGGTGGCCTTCGGGCTGCTCTTCATTATTTTGCTGTTACGGCCTGAGGGCTTATTCGGCCAGGCCCGGCGCCGAGCCTAGCCATCGCCGGTTGCTCACCTCGCATGATTCAAAACTGACGTTATGGAATGGCTTGATAGCTTCTGGGCAACCTATAGCACCTTGGTGCTCTCGGTCGGCACTAATATCCTTCTGGCGCTATCGATTTACTTGACTCTCGCATGCGGACTTCTAACCGTGGCCAATGCTGCATTCATGGGACTCGGCGCTTATACGGCGGCGCTGCTTACGTTGAACACCGGAACTCCGTTTTTTCTTACGCTCGTTGCCGGCGGTCTCTTGCCGGCAGCGATTGCTCTCTTGATCGGCGGTCCCACGCTCCGTTTGTCGGGAGTTTATCTGGCGATGGCAACGCTCGCGTTCGGCGAGGTCGTGCGCATCCTGATCCTCAACGCCGGCGATCTTACCGGTGGGGCGCTCGGCCTCAACGGTATTCCGCAACTCACCGGTTGGTTAGACGTGGCGCTCGCGGTCGCGGTGGCTCTCTACGTTCTCGTACGCTTGGCGCATTCACGTATCGGCCGGACGATCACCGCGATTTGCCAGGACGAAGTCGCCACCGAGGTCATGGGATTGAACGTGCGCGCTTATAAATTATTTTCTTTTGTCGCGGGAGCGGTGCTTGCGGGGTTGGCCGGCGCGCTCAACGCGCATTTAACTTTTTTCATCAGCCCCAACGAATATGGCTTCGAGCGCGGCGTTGAGATCCTCGCCATGGGCGTGCTTGGCGGCACCGGCAGTCCGTGGGGCGCGGTACTCGGCGCAGTCCTGATCACAATGCTGCCGGAGCTTTTACGCGGCCTCGGCCACTATCGACCCCTTATCAACGGCGTCATTTTGATTGTCATTATTCTCTATTCGCCGAAAGGGATTTGGCATTTCCTGCAGTTCGCTTCCCGCTCCACGGTCAGACGACGAGCTAGGCGATGTTGACGCTGTCGTCGGTCTCCAAAGGTTTCGGTGGATTACAGGTGCTGGAAGACGTCACTCTGACGGTTCCCGCGCGCGGCATCTTCGGCCTGATTGGCCCGAACGGTGCTGGCAAGACGACGGTATTTAATCTCATCACGGGTTTGCTTGCGCCGAGCAGCGGAACCATCGAGTTCATGGGACAGCGCCTTGACGGCAAAGCGCCCTATCAGGTTGCGCGCAGCGGCGTGGCACGGACTTTTCAGAAC
>DASWCL010000310.1:0-4939 GCA_036390135.1 Binatia bacterium | reverse complement strand
GGGCTCGCCGGCGCGCCGATCGAAGTCGTGCGGTGTAAAACCAACGACGTGCTGGTGCCTGCCAACGCGGAGATCGTGATCGAGGGTGAAATCTCGACCGAGTTTTTGGAACCCGAAGCGCCGTTCGGCGAATCCACCGGCTATATCGCCGAGCGCTTGCTCAATCCATTCTTCGAAGTGAAATGCATCACTCATCGTAAGAATCCAATTCTAGCGACGATCATCAGTCAAATGCCGCCGAGCGAATCGAGCGTGATGCGTCAGGTGTCAGCCGAAGGAAACTATCTGCGTTTCCTGCGTGATCAGTGCAACATTCCGGGCATCATCGAAGTGGCTTTTCATAGCATCGCCGTGCGCCAGATCTGTGTCATTAAAATGAAAAAGCTGAACCAGGCGCACGTCTGGCAGGCGCTGCACAGCATGGTCGGCTACAATCCCGCCACCGGCAAGATGGTCATCGCCGTCGACGAAGACATCGATCCGCGCAATTTAGACTCGCTCTTTTGGGCCATGGCGTTTCGCATGCAGCCGCACCGCGACGTGCTGATCATTCGCAATCGCACGCCGCAAATGGATCCGTCGGTATTCCCGCCGGGACAGGAAGCGGGAAACTCCCTCGACGAAATTGCCGGAAGCTCGGCGATGCTGATCGACGCCACGCGCAAATGGGATTATCCACCGGTATCACTGCCAAAGAGAGAATATATGGAGCGCGCGAAACAACTTTGGGAGCGCTTAGAATTACCAAAATTGAAGCCGCAGGAGCCGTGGTTTGGTTACAATCTGGGACTGTGGTCGGAAGAAGACGAAGCGGAAGCGGAGCTCGCGGTGCAAGGCGAACATTATCAAACGGGCGAGAAGCGTTTACAGCAACGGGTGAGGGTAAAGAAAATTTAACGTTCAAATAGTTCAAGCCGTTCAAAATGTTCAAATCGTACGGTCCGAAAAGTAGCCCGGATGAAGCGCGAACGTAATCCGGGATCCGAATTCCCCGGATTCCGTTTCACTCCATCCGGGCTACGGGTGACACATCACTGGAAGATCGAAAGGCAGAGGTAGGGGCGGGATTCATCCCGCCCTCTTGGTTATTTCCCGGCCATCTCCTTCAGCGCCTCGTCGACCAGCGACGAGTCGACGATCATTTGCGGCGTGATGTTTGCCGGAATCTGTTTGGCGTCTTTTTCGATTTGCAGCAGGACGTCGACGCCGTCTAATGGCACGCGGCCGTCGCGGCTGAAGGCGTTAACCACGGCGTCGTAAGATTCGCGCGCGAGCTTTTCGTCCATATTAAATCGCTTGCGGATGACTTCCGTAGTGCCGGCGATATTGCCTTGAATGAAGCGGAGCGCCTCGATCTCGGCCTTGAGAAGTTTTTTTACTTGGGCGCGATTACTTTTGATTCTATCGATGGTCGTGCCCAATCCGGAAAAAGGAATGACGACGTGATCAGCGGTTTGAGCCAGGATCGGGAAGCCTTCGCGTCTAAGCTGCACCGAATAAGGCGGCGCGACGACGATGGAGTCGACGCGGCCCATTTTGAAGGTATCGTACATCAGCTTTTCGTCGCCGATGGCGAGAATCTTCACGTCCTTGTCAATATCGAGCCCAAACTGACGTAGGGTCATGCGCGTGCTCACGTGGTTGGTGCCGCCGATGGACGCGAGGCCGATGACCGCGCCTTTCAAGTCTTTCACGGTCTTAAACTTGTTCTGCGCGACGATGCTAAAAAACGGTGCTTTGATGCTGGTAGATATCGCGCGCACCGGAAGGTTGCGCGCGGCGGAGCGGATGATCGAGCCGATCAGCTCGGCGTAATCGATATCGCCGCCGAGCAACGCCGCCATGGCGATGTTAGGGCGCATTTGGATCAACTCCACTTCGGAGCCATGCTTGAGATAAATGCCACGATCCTTGGCGACGAAGGGCACGAGAAACGCCATCGAGCTGGTAGCAACGGCAATGCGGACTTTTTCCGTGCTTGGCTTTTCTTGCGACCGTACAGGGCTCGCGAACACAATCGAGATCGAGAGCACGAAAATCACTGTTGATTTGCGGGAGATTGTTCTCATGTAGGAACCCTTCTTTGTCTTGCTTGATCGCGGCCGGGTCCAAGTTCTATTGTGAACGGCGATTCTAGTTGCTAGAGGAATTTAGTCAAGGACATTAGCATCGAGATGAGCCAATGAAATTCGACGCCAGCCTGCTGGTTCACGATCTGGAACAAATGCCCGCGTTGGCGCGCTTTGCCGACAGCGCGGGCTTCGACGGCATCTGGACGTTTGAAACCGCGCATGAGGCCTTTCTGCCTCTCGTGCTTGCGGCCGAACATAGCTCGCGTTTGACCTTGGGCACGAGCATCGCCGTGGCGTTTCCGCGCAGTCCGACGATCCTGGCGCAGATCGCCTGGGATTTGGCGCGCTATTCCAAGGGTCGCTTCATTCTTGGCCTCGGCACCCAGGTGAAAGGTCACAATGAGCGGCGCTTCGGGATCAAGTGGGAGAAGCCGGTGGAGAAGATGCGCGAGGTAATTCTCGCCGTGCGAGCGATCTGGGAGTGCTGGCAGAATCAAACCCGGCTTAATTTCCAGGGCGAGTTCTTCAAGCTCACTCTAATGACACCGTTTTTCAGCCCGGAACCGCACCAGTATTATCAGATTCCGATTTTCGTCGCCGGCGTCAATCAACGCATGTGCCAGCTCGCCGGTGAATTGTGCGAAGGTTTTCACGCCCATCCGCTGCACAGCGCGCGCTATTTAAAGGAGAGAGTGCTGCCGAACATTGAATCCGGCTTGGCGAAAAGCGGGCGAAATCGGAAGTCAATCGAAGTATCGAGCAGTGTCTTCGTCATTCCGACGAACGATCCAGCTCAATTGGTGAAGTACGAATCCGAGATTCGCGGGCAGATTTCTTTTTACGCGAGCACGCCGCCCTACCGACCTGTTTTCAATCTCGAAGGTTGGGGCGATGTCGCCGATGAGCTAAAAGCTCTGGCTTCGCGCGGCAAATGGGGTGAGATGCCCGCGTTAATCACGGATGAGATGCTCGACCGATTTGCTTTGCGCGGTAGTTGGGCGGATTTGCCTGAGAAAGTCTTGAAAAAATACGATGGATTATTAGATCGCGTGAGCTACTATTTTCCCATTGTGCCGGGTGAAAATGAGGCGGGCTGGCGCGCGACGGTGGCGGGTTTCAAACACTGATGCTTATCTTTCGTTCTTCGGCGCTCGCCCGTAGAGTTTGTCGATAAAACCTGACTTTCTGATCTCCTCGAGCATGCTCGTATCCATCAAGGCGGCGGGCTTGACGTTGCGGGCGTTGGGATGACCAAGCGAATCGAGGGCGTTCTGAATGCCATTGGCTTCGGGGATGGGATATTCCCGCATGCTGAACGACAGGCGTTTATAAATGTCTTTGGCGATGGCCGGATCTTTGATGCCTTCTTCTTCGAGAATCGAAAACACCAGCTTCGGCTTTGTTTTAAACAGGTAAATGCCCTCGACGTACGCCAGCACGATCCGACGCGCGACATCGCGCTGGTTGCGTATCAGTGCGGCGGGCATCGTAACGCCGAAGCGCGCGAAATCGAGGGGCAGCTCGGAAAGATCGGCCAGGGCGCGGCAACAACCGCTAGCCAAGACTTTATGAATACCCTCCGGACTGACGAGGGCGCCATCGACGTGTCCCGCCAGTAACGCAGACATGCGCGTCGGCGTGTTGCCGGACTGCAGCAACATGACCTCTTTCTCCGGATCGAGCTTCCATGAACGTAGCACCATTCTTGTCGTAAGATCCGACGCCGAACCGAAACGGCTGACTGCAATGCGCTTGCCCTTGAGATCCTCCGGTTTGGAAATGTTTTTCCGCGTGACGAAAATATGTTCAAGGCGGTTGATGTTGACGGTGATGACTCGAGTTTCCATCGCGCCAGAAACAGGCAACGTCATCATCTCCGGCACGCCGGAATCCGAAACCATGATGTTGCCGCCGAGCATCGCCTGGGTCAGGACGCTGCCGCTATTGAAGTAAATGGACCTGACGTTAAGGCCGTTTTTTTCCCAGATTTTTTCTATCTCCATGACGCGGCGGAGATCGGAGCTGATGCCGGTGCCGCTGTAGCCCAACATTAAGTTAGTTTGGGCGCGCACGACGAGCGAACTTGTCGCGAGGATGGCAATCGTGATCCACAACAATGCGCCGATCGTCGCTGGTCTAAACATTAAAATGACTCCCGTACATTTGCTAATTCGCGCGGCCGTAGAGTTTGTCGATAAAACCGGTCTTCTTGATTTCTTCCAGAATACTCGAGTCCATGAGGCTTGCCGGTTTCACGTTGCGCGCGTTGGGATGCGGCAGGGAATCGAGCACGCTCTGGATGCCGTTCGGTTCCGGGATGGGAAACTCGCGCACGCTCTTGAGGGAGCGTTCGTAAACGTCCTTTTGTACCGCCGGCTCTTTGATATCTTCCGCTTCGAGCGCGGCATAAACTTCTTTTGGCCGGGTTCGGAAAACGTAGATGCCTTCGAGGTACGCCATGAGCAACCGGCGCAAAGTCTCGCGCTGGGTTTTTATGTAGGACGCGGGAAACGCGTAGCCGTAACGGGCGTAGTCCATCGGCAAGTCGGCGAGATCCGCGAGGACGCGGCAGCAGCCCGTGGCAAGCATTTTGTAGACGCTTTCAGGGCTGACCAGAGCGCCGTCGACGTGACCGGCGGCCAGCGCGGTCATGCGCGTCGGTGTGTTGCCAGACTGTAACAAAGTAGTTTCCTTGTCCGGATCGATCTTCCAGGAGCGCAAAACCATTCGCGTGATGGTGTCGGAGGCTGATCCGATGCGGCTGACGGCCAAACGTTTGCCCTTGAGATCTTCAGGCTTGGCGATATTTTTTCGCACCACGAATACATGTTCGATGCGGTTGATGGTGACCGTAACGATCTTCACGT
>DASWCL010000309.1:0-8450 GCA_036390135.1 Binatia bacterium | reverse complement strand
TATGAAAGCACGCCGTCGCCCGAACTGCCGCCGACGCCGATGGCAACGGACTTGAAATTCAGCGAGACCAATCCCGACGGAATGCGCTCTTCCGGTTTTTCGTACTTGGGATAATCTTCAGCCCAACTGAGCAGCCGTTCTTCGCTTCGCTCCTGCACCTGCCAGCCCAAAGTTTCGATCTCCTTTTTCGCGCGCGGGCTCACCGTGCCGGCAACCCACAGTTGCTTATTCGCCGGACGGGTCAATTGAGTCACGCGCGCATCGGCGGCGGTCAACAACTTGGCCATGTCTTGCGTCCAGACGAGATGATCCAGCGGTACGTTGAAAACAACTTCATTCTTGACCGTCCTTACGGCGGCGAATTCGCCCAAGGCGATAAATGTTTCAACGGGAGCAATCGCTTTGTGATAGCCGGCATACATCTCTGCCTGGCGCTGGCGAAAGAAGGCGACCTCAGGGTTCGCGGTCGCCGCGGCAAGCCGCACGAAAGTGGCGCGGTTACCGACGCCTTTCATCTCTTCCAACGCATTGACTAGGAGACTCTGATCTCGAGGCGAATAGACGGAATTGTTTAAGAACGCGTCCGCCACGTCCGGATAAACGTCCATCGCCTTTAGTTTTTCGCCGTTCATGCGCCGAAGGTCGACTGGTGGCGTTGTGCGGAAGACTTCGTTCAGCAGCTTGTGCGCTCCGGAAATGCTGATCGCCAAACCAGCGCCTCCGGGTACGGCACTCATGGCCGCTGCCCAGGTGATGCCGCCGGCGTACCCGGCCCAAGAAATTTCGTTTAATCGATCCTGCAATTTCTGGTTGTCTGTGTAGGCATCGACGCCGAGCTGAAAGGCGTATTCGCGTTTCGTCTTGGAGAAGCCGATCAGATCTTTGATCTTGCTGTCCTCGGAGTCGCTCCGCTTGGCGCCGGCGATTGCGTCCCCCGCGCGTCTAAATGCGACCGCTAATCCCGACGCGGCGCCTTTCACCGTATCGACCGGTTGGGTGACCAGGTTTTTGAAACCGACGAGAGTATCCGTCCCGGCTTCCTTAAGCGACGAAGTGAATTCCTTGGTCCCCTCGATTTGCTCCATGCGCACCAACGCGTTGATCTCGCTGATGCGTTTGCGCAGCATCGCGGTGGATACGGCAACGAAAGTGCCGAATCTCGATCCCACTTTGTAGGTGTTTTGATAGCCATCGTTGTAAACTGTTTCTTCGACGCGGTGATTGGGACCGGACAAAAGATCCGGCGGCAGAATCTTGGATGCGCTGAGTGTCGCCGACCGCTCGTAGCCGCCTTGAGCGGCGATTGCCAGAGCCGGCGGGAACGCCAGTGTCGCCCCTACAGCTAACACCACCCACGAGACAGCCAACCGGTAAAGTCGATTCAAACGAACTCTCTGTGTCATCACCTGAGCCTCCATTCACTCAATCAAAATCCGAAAGTAGAGCGAAATTTAAAACAATCGTCTGTCGTAGCGATCCTTTGAATTCGCCGCGAACTTACAAAAAAAAGATCGGGCGGGCTATTGGACTTTGGGCCAATGTCATTCAAGCGCCCGATGGACTCTGCCCTCAATCTATTTCTGTCTTAAGAGCCGCGTTTAAAGTTTTCATAAACAACTCGTCGTTGAACGGTTTGCGCACAAAGGCCACCGCGCCTGCAGCCAGCGCCCGTTCTCGCGGAACCGCGTCATCGTGGGCCGTGATAAAGATGACGGGAAGCGGGTTGCCATTTATCGCCAAGCGCTCCTGAACCTCTAAGCCGTTCAACCCCGGCATCTGCACATCGAGAACCACGCAATCCGGGTGAAACGACGGCATCGCTTCGACGAGATCGAGGAACTCTTGCCCAGAGGCGAACGTTTCTCCATCCATACCGAGGGAGCGCACCAGCCGCTTCAATGCGCGACAGACAGATTTGTCGTCATCGACAATGGCGATCAATGGTTTGGCATTGCTCATTAGGTTCGCGCGTTATGCGGCGACCGCCATGAAAGCATTAACCGCAGTGATTGCGCTGTGGCGAAATCTAACCTCGAGCGATTGAGCTGTATATTGGACCTTAGTCCAATAGGACGTGGAGAAGGGAGCGAACAGCGATCTTTGAGACGCGACGGGTAACGCGTGCGGGCTGGAGAGAAAACTGACGACTGGTCTCGGAGGACTGTCTACTGATTTTGCGCCGGGTGGATATTGATCTTCTCGGTGAGGCGTACGAGCTCGGCGATCGAATCCACGCCCATCTTAGCCATAACGCGGGCGCGGTGAACCTTGATGGTCTTTTCCACGGTACCGAGCTTGAAAGCAATCTGCTTATTCAACATTCCGGTTACAACCAGAGCCATGACCTCGAGTTCGCGCGGAGTGAGACTCTCTACGCGCTTTTGAATCTGATCGATTTCTGCACGCCGGGATTGGTCCCTGGCGGCTTGGGCGAGAGATTGTTCGATAGCCTTAAGCAGATCTTTATCTTTCACAGGCTTCTGCAGAAAATCCACGGCACCGGCCTTCATCGCCTTGACGCTCATCGGGATGTCGCCATGGCCGGTGATGAAAACGATCGGAACATCGCGGTTCAAAGTTTGTAATTCCCGCTGCAGGTCTATGCCAGTGACACCCGGCATACGAACGTCGAGCACGAGACAGGCTGCTCCGTCGCCGCCGGCTTGGGTGTCGAGAAACTCTCGCGCCGAGGCAAAAGTTTGCACGCTATGTCCCGCAGACTTGATCAGACGCGCCAAAGCTCGTCGCACCGAAGCGTCGTCGTCGACTAAAAATACGCTGGATGGGGCGGCCAGTGAGGGACTCGACGCGCTTTTGACCATCGCTACAGAATTCATGTGTTTCATCATCGGATTTCTCCCTCGTCCAATGGCACTGTGAAGCTTATCGTTGCACCGCGATCGGGATTGTTCTGCGCCCATAGCCGCCCGCCGTGGGCTTCGACGATCGAACGACTGATAGCGAGCCCCAGACCGAGGCCATTATTTTTGGTCGTGTAGAAAGGTTGAAAAATCTTTTCGAGCTGACCGTCTTTCAGGCCCTCGCCGCGATCATGCACTGCAACGGTTATCATAGAATTATCCAGTTCGGTCCGCACGGTCACCTGGCGCTCGGCCACCGGGCAATCTTTCATGGCCTGAAAAGCGTTCAGCAACAAATTTAAGATGACCTGTTGTAACTGCACCTTATCGCCGTAGACCTTAGGCGCGCCGGCATCCATTTGCCGCAGGATATTGACCTTATGCAGGATCGCGTCCGTGTGAACGAGCGTAACGACATCGCGCACAATCGTTTCAAGATCCACGACCGCAAGTTCGAGATCGCCTTTTCTGACCAACTCGCGCACCCGGCGGATTACTTCACCCGCGCGGCGATTGTCTTCCACAATGTCCTGAAGGATAGCCCGGATCTCTCCGACATTCGCCGAGTCGGCAGCCAGGAAACGCTGCGCGGCCTGGGCGTTGCTGAGGATCGCCGTGAGCGGCTGATTCAATTCATGCGCCAACGACGCCGCGAGCTCGCCTATCGTGGTGATTCTCGCTACATGCGCGAGTTCGTCGCGTTGCCTCTGCACCGTCAATGCCGTCTCTTTCTCTTCGGTAATGTCCACCGCCGCGCCGATCCATTCGTGCACCGCGCCGTTGGGTGCAATGATCGGCACTGCTTGAACATGAAAATGGCGATAGGTCAGATCGCGAGCGCGTACTTGAAACTCGTTCTCGTACATGCGCTTTTCCGTCATTGCCTGTTTCCACAATCGCTCGCTGCGCTCTTGATCCTTGGGGTGAAGGGCCTTAATCCAACCAAAGTTGCTCATTTCATCTTCGTTCTGTCCCGTGAGCTCTTGCCAACGTGGAGACAACAAGAATCCCTCGCCTTGGGCATTGGCGCGCCAGACCATATTCGCGGTGGCCATGACCAACGCACGGTACCGCGCCTCGCTATCGCGCAAAGCCTCTTCTTTGTTGCGCCGCTCGCTGATCAAAGCCGATAGGAACATGAGCGGCAAAAAAACCGAGATCAAAAAAAACTGCAGAGACAGCGCATTCTCGGCTGCCGACTGCATCGCGAAAGGACCCAGACCACTCGAGGTACTCAAGAAGGCAAGGTAGGCGGCCCCAAGGAGAGCGAGAGAAAGGATTCCTATTTCAAAGCGAACAGCCGCCCACAAGAGAAAGGGGAGCGGCGCGTAGAGTAAAGCCGGAACGGCAATTTGTTTACCGAAGGCGGTATAGCCAGCGACGATGAGACCGGCCGTTAGCAAACCAAATTCCATGTACCGCCAACGCTGCACGGGAGTTTGCGCCGATCGAGGGTCGAAAACCATCAATATCGGCGGAATAATCGTCAGGGTCGACAGTGCGTTAGATAAAAGCCGCGCGCGCCATACATACCAATATTCGTGCTCCCAACCGCTCAATACATAAAGATAGGCGGCAATACTGGAAACCAGAAAAGGCGCGAGAATAACCGCACAAAGAACAAAAATGGTAACGGCGCGAAAACTGTCGAGCTGCAGGCGTCCCTTGACGAAGTAACGAACACTGAGCGCCGCTACGAGCGCCTGACCGAAGTTACCAATAAGTTGACTCAGTATCCCCAAGGCCGGCACGCCGTCTTTCAGTTGCACGACGACATGCGCCGGAACGGCGGCAAGCAGAACTATCCACCACTGTCGTGGAGGCGCTAGCAGCAATGCCGCCAACACGACGACGGTGGGGGGCCAGAGCAGCGAAAGATGAGAATCGGGAAATCTAAGCGATTGGCCGATCAAAGCGCCGGCAAAGTAGCCGGCACAGACCAACAGCGAGAAGAGCCCACGACGACGAAACGGGCAGAAAATTCTTTTGAAAATCCCTGTCTCGATCTCGTACGCCGAAACCAGCGCAGACGGGGCCAATTTCGTCTCCGGATAATCTAACACAAACAATTCACAGCAATGTCAATGGATGAGGTCAGATCCTAACCCAAGCCTATGTAAAATAGCAAGCCAGAATCGGTGTTTTGAAAGGATTTAACCGGGTGTTCACAGTTCCGCGGCTGTCAGCGAACGATGACTGACAAGCGAAGTCGGCAGCGTAAAGTAAAAGGTCACGCCGCGGTCCTGGTTGTTTTCCGCCCACAGGCGCCCGCCGTGAGCCTCGACGATGGATCGACTGATGGAAAGACCCATGCCAAGGCCGTCCGGCTTGGTGGTGTAGAAAGGCTGAAAAATGTTAGCGATCTCTCCGTTCAGGCCCATGCCACAGTCACGCACCGCGATCTTCAGCATGCTTGCTCCATCGAGGTCCGCGTGCACTGCGACCGAGCGCTCATCGGCGGGAGAATTCTTGAGCGCGTCAAAAGCGTTGAGCAGTAGATTCAATAAAACCTGCTGTAACTGCACCCTGTCACCCTGCACCGGCGGCAGGTCTGAGTCAATTTCGAGTACAACGCGGATGTCATGCAAAATAGCGTCGCTATGAGTCAGCTGCACAACGTCGCTCACGACATTTTCCAAATCGAGCGGAGCGAACTCGAGTTCCTCCCTTTTAATCAATGTCCGCATCCGTCGGATCACGTCACCCGCACGGCAGTCGTCCTGGACGATGTCGTTCAGGATCTCGTGTAGTTCCTCGAGATCGGGCGGCTTGACGGCAAGGAAACGCTGCGCCGCCTGCGCATTGCTAAGTATGGCCGTGAGCGGCTGATTCAATTCATGCGCGAGCGAAGCCGCTAACTCTCCCATCGTGGAAACGCGAGCAATGTGAGCCAGTTCTGCGCGCTGTTGCAGTGCTTCCAGTTCCCCTCGCTTACGTTGGGAAATGTCAATTGCACAACCGATGTACCCGAGAAACCCGCCATCGGGTTCAGAGCGCGGCACTCCATGATCCAGGACCCAACAGTATTCACCGTCGAATCTCCGCAAGCGGTATTCCATCGTAAACTCTTGCCGCGCGTTAAAAGCGTTACTGTAGATTTCAAGACAACGATCGAAATCTTCGCGGTACACGCCGTCTGCCCAGCCATTACCGAGCTCCTGGCCCAGCATACGGCCGGTAAAGTCGAGCCAACCTTTGTTGAAAAACGTACAGAGCTTGTCCGTACCCGACATCCAGATCATCACCGGCGCCGTATCGGCCATGGTGCGAAAGCGCGCCTCACTCTCGCGCAACGACTCTTCAGCCCGCCTGCGCTCGGTGATGACTTCGGTGAACATGATAATACCGCCGATCTCCCCTCCAGTGGCGTACCAGGGTCGAACCTCCCAGCGAACCCAATCCACGCTGCCATCGAGTCGAGGGAATGGATCTTGCTCACAGGTTTCCACGGCCCCAGCTAAGCAACGCCGATGAATTTCTCTCCACCGTTCCGTAATCTCTGGAAATACCTCGTAGTGGCTGCGACCGATAATGTTCTGCTCGCCCAGTTGGTAATCTTTAAGCCATCGTCGGCTTGTCAATAGGTACCGCATCTCCCGGTCAAACATGGCGACCGACGCCGGCGTATGTTCGACAAACAAGCGGACTTGGTTTTCACTCTGCTTCAGCTCTTCTTCGGCCCGCTTGCGCTCCGTAATATCCAACACCACGCCCATCCTGCGCACGCCGCGGCCGCGCGGGTCATTGACGTTCCGGCCCCTTGTCGCGATCCATCGTTCCCGGCCATCGAGTAAGACGGCGCGAAACTCCCCTTCATAGGGAAGGCCAATTTGTTCCGCGCGCTCAATCTCAGCATCGATACGCGCTCGGTCATCGGGATGGATGCGTTTGACGACGTCTTCAAACCTGAGAGCATCATTTGTGCCGGAACCAAACAGCGAACGAAATTGTGGGTTCGCCCAAAAATCGCCCCGCTTCGGGTCGCGCATCCAAAGACCCAACTCCCCCGCGCTCGCCGCCAGCTCCATGATTTCCTGAGTTTCCCGTTGCTTGCTCTCAGCACGGCGCCGGCGCGCCCGTTGCACCAGCAAGTCAACGATCATTGTCGCTTGCATCGCCATGATGATGAGAGCGCCGACAATGTACCATTTATAGAGTTCCCACACTGACAAAGGACGGAAGCGTACGACAGTGTTCGGCGGCAACCGGCTTTCGGCAATACCCCATCGTTTCAGTGCCCGCCAATCGAACATCGGCACCCCATCCGTGCGGATTTCAAAGGGCAATGACTTCGGCGCGCCGCCGCTGAGCACACGGTGAGCCAATTCGCCGGCTCGCCGTGCCAAAGCCGCAACATCCGCCACAGATCCGCCGACAGCGCCGGAACCTAAAAGCGTGTCTGTCATGATGTACACCGGGGTATTAGCCGATTCGGTGATCAACCTCACAGCCTGTACGGAATTGAAAAGTTGGCCGGCTCCGTCCCGATACATTCTGGTAAACAAGATCACCGTCTGTGACGGCAGTGATCTGACGGCCTGGGTTATTTCGCTCATCGGACGGTTCGTCCAGAAGTCGAATTCGGCGCGACCGGTGAACGAGCCTGCCGCCTCGCGCACACGATCGACGACCTGGGTATCCACTTCCGTCGTCCCGCCGATCACGACGATGCGGCGAATTTCCGGTTGCAAACGAAACATCAACTCGAGGGTCCCGCGCGGATCGGAACGCTGGGCTAATCCGGTGAGGTGAGTGCTTAGCTGACTAGGGAAAATTTTCTCTTCGGTCAAACCTATAGCGACCACCGGAACTCCGGGAAACAGTTCTTTGAGCAGCTTTTCCGGTAGACCCAAATTACCGACGTAAATCAAAAGAACGAGATCGGGAGGGTAGTCGAGATATTTTTCGCCGAGATAGTTACGAAAGAGCCGGCTATAACTGCCGCTGGGAAAGCGCACGATATCGAGGGATTCAGAGTAAAACTCCAATGGCCCCGACTCGAGTTGGCGCAGGGTATCTACCGCGGCCTGCTCAGCGAGGGTGAAGCCGGGCGCGAAGCTACTTCCGATTGAAACGATCAACACGCGTTTGGATTTACTGCTATCGGCGCCGTGTATGTCTGTGGTTACGGTCAGGCAAACAATCGTGCAGAGCACATAAAGAACTAAATAACGTAAGTGTCGACACACGCCGTTCCAGATCGCGTTTGGGTGTAACTGGTCCACAACTGCTGCGATACTAAGATCGGACCGCAGCAAAAATCAACCTGTTCAGCTTGCTTGAGGTCCATCTTCTTTTCTTGAAGCACGCCGAGACAGCAGCAGTCTACCTTGCCGTTCCAACATCGGCTTTCGTTTTAGCCGCGGCAATCGTCATGCCAATTCCTCCGGAGCTAGTCCGCTGCGTTTCTCCGAACGTTCGGAGGAACCGACTCAGGCATGCACGTTTGCGGTTACGGCGATTGAGCGCTTGGTTGCGTGCTTTCTGGCACATCGAATGCACATGATTCGGAACTGTGAGAGACGGAGTGAGTATAAATGAGTATACCGGCAGGGGTGCAGGCGACCGCATTATCGTCGGAGTCGAGCG
>DASWCL010000308.1:0-9510 GCA_036390135.1 Binatia bacterium | reverse complement strand
ATCCGAGCCCGCTTTCGCGGACCGGCGAGATCAAATGTCCGATGTATTTGTTCTTTGGCGGCAAGGATCAGTTGATTTCGGCGGATCAGGTCAACCAGGTTAAGGCGGAGCTTACGGCGAAAAAGGTTGATTTTAAGATGGACGTCTATCCAGATGCGGGCCATGGCTTTTTCTGCGACGAGCGCGGCAGCTATCACGAGGCATCAGCGAAGGATGCTTGGGAAAAAACTAAGTCGTTTTTCAAGCAGCACCTAAAGTAATCTCACATCAGATTTGTCTTAGGGAGAGGAAGGGAATCGTCTTTCCTCTCCCTTTTTTTATTTTTACGCGGTACATTGATCCGGTCGCACGAGGCTTTTAGATGGCACGCAAGGCGGTTAAAGAACAAGTCATATTGGGGCTCATCCAGATGAGCGCCGACGATAGTCTGCCAGATAATCTCGCTAAAGCTGTGGAACGGACCGCGGCGGCGGCAAAAAAGGGCGCGCGCATTGTGTGTCTTCAGGAGCTGTTTCGCTCGCGTTACTTCTGCCAGAGTGAAAACCAACGGAATTTCAAATTGGCCGAATCCATCCCCGGCCCGACGACAGATGCGCTGGCCGCCGTGGCGTCCGAACGGGAGATCGTCATTGTCGCCTCGGTGTTCGAACGAAGATCGGCGGGCATCTATCACAACACCGCTGTTGTCATCGATGCCGACGGCTCGATCGCCGGGATCTATCGCAAGATGCATATTCCCGACGATCCGCTTTACTACGAAAAATTTTATTTTACCCCGGGCGACCTCGGCTTTCCCAGCTTTCAAACCCGCTACGCAAAGATAGGGGCGCTGGTCTGCTGGGATCAATGGTTTCCCGAGGGCGCCCGATCAAGCGCATTGTCGGGCGCGCAGATTCTCTTTTATCCGACCGCGATCGGTTGGATCCCCAATGAACCGCGACCCATGGCGCGCCGCCAACGCGATGCTTGGGAGTTGATCCAGCGCTCGCATGCGGTGGCCAACGGAGTTTACGTCGCGTCGGTGAATCGGGTCGGGCGCGAAGGCAAAATCAAATTCTGGGGGAATTCATTCGTCGCGGGACCGTTCGGCGAGATCGTCGCCCATGCGGGCGGCGAACGCGAAGAGATTTTGCTCGCCAAGTGCGACCTTGGCAAGATCGAAGAGACGCGCCAAAGTTGGCCGTTCCTGCGCGACCGGCGCATCGATGCGTACGGACCCCTGCTGTCGCGCGCAGGCGAAGAGCCCAAGCGCGATTAGGTGCCGTCCTTCTGGTATTGTCGTTCGATGAGTTCGCCAAACGCAAAACCCGTCACGCCGCATTCTCTCGGCTATTCGATGCCTGCCGAATGGGCGAGACATCGAGCGACTTGGCTTTCCTGGCCGCACAATCAGGACACGTGGCCGACCCAGCTGGAAAAAGTGCGTGAAGTTTGGATCCAAATGATCTGTGCCCTATCGCCGCACGAGCGCGTCTATCTTTTGGTCAACGACGAAAGGACTGAACAGGACGTCAGCGCGCGTCTGGCGAGAGCTCGCACGGCGATGAAAAATGTAACGCTACTCAAGATTCCCACCGTCGATGTCTGGATGCGGGATTACGGGCCGGCGTTCGTCACGCGCGCATCGCGAGAAAATCCGTTGGCGTTCAACGATTGGATCTTCAATGGCTGGGGCGGGAAATATCAATCCTACGAAGACGACGAACGCGTGGCCAGGGAGGTTGCTGCGCTCCTGAAGGTGCCGGTGTTCGAGCAGAAAGTTATTCTGGAAGGCGGTTCCATCGAGGTCAACGGCGCAGGCACTTGTCTGACCACAGAGCAGTGCCTGCTGAATAAAAACCGCAATCCGCACCTGAGCCGCTTGCAGATCGAAGCTCTGCTCGAAGATTCCCTGGGTGTCACCCACGTGATCTGGCTCGGTGAAGGCATCGTCGGGGACGACACCGACGGTCATATCGACGACATCGCGCGGTTTGTCAATCCGACAACGGTCCTCTGCGCCATCGAAGCGGATTCAAAGGACGAGAACTACGGCTTCTTGCAAGACAACTACGAACGTCTGCAACATGCCGCGGACCAAAATGGTGCGAAACTTTCGATCGTGACGTTACCCTGTCCGCGTCCCGTGTATTGCGAAGGCGCGCGCTTGCCGGCGAGTTACGCGAATTTTTACATTGCCAACAATGTCGTGCTCGTGCCAATTTTCGACGACCCTGGCGATGCTCAGGCTCTCGGCATCTTGCGGCAACTGTTTCCCGAACGACAAATTATCGGACTTCGCTGTAATGAAGTAGTCGCTGGTCTGGGTGCGATTCACTGTGTCACGCAGCAGGAACCGGCCGCGCAGCTATCTTGATTTGATAGTTCCCTTCCCAATCCTTGCATTCTCTCAGTCGTCGCGACGTCGTCATCCACTGAGACAGCGAGGTGGAATTATATTCCGGGTGGTGGGGTATTAGTGTGTTGCTGGGCTAGTAGCGCGAGTCGAATATCCTGCTTCCAGGCCGTAATAAATCAGCCGTGTTGCGCCCCGTGTCAAAAACAAGAGAGTCGCCGTTAACGATCTCCCGTGCGGCTATTGCATCAGGTGATTCTCCGGCAGAACTTTTGCGGGCCATTATTTTATTGCTGTCATTAAATAGCACGGATACAAACTCGCCAGCATGCAGATCCTCAATCGCCGTTACATTTAACACCACGTTGCGTATACCCGACGCTGGTTTGTTTTAAGGTTTTTTAGTGCCGAATCGTCAATACCGTGTTGCCCGTGGGCGTTATTTGCTCCGCCGCCTTGGTCGTTTCATGAGAATATGTCCATCGTTTGTTATTGCGACGGCTTCCCAGCCCTGCTTGCCGAGCTTATTTAGTTCATCGACTACTAGCTCGCGCCGGGTGAAGACCGTTATCATATATTCCCACTTCATTGGGCAGGAACCAACCTATTTTTGTTTTATGATATTTCGCGGACACAGGGCGATTCAAGGGGTTTGTCAGATAACTGACAAAAATTGTTTCTTATTGAGTGTCACTTTTTAGTGTCCATGATAGAATCCGATAGTGAAGAAAAAAGAGCCAAACTGGGATTCGTTTTTAGACCCAGGTATTGCCGAAGCCGTTAAAATTCTCAACCGTGCTGGAATCGAAACGTTTGAATCTTGCCAAGGCGGACATGGCCACGCATATCCAGAACCGACGGTGCGCTTTCATGGGGAACGCTCAGAAGGTTTCAAGGCCCTATCGGTCGCCATGCAACACGCATTGCCCGTTTACGCACTACGGAGAATATTCCGCGAGCCCTTGACAATTTTTCGCACTCACCTATCCTAGCCGATGTCATGGGTCGAGTTATCCAGCTCAACGAGGTTCACCAGGCGCGCCGGCGCCGTTCGGAAAAAGTCAGCATGGAACAATGTGTGGAGTTGCTGGAATGGAACCTAAAAAAGAGCGTCGATGACTATTTTGCCTCGCCCCGCGAAGAACGCTCGATCCGCGCGACACAGATTCGCAAGCTCAGTGAAATCTTGGAATACGCCCTAAGACTGCTTTGATGTGCCACGGTTCATCGTGGAACTGTCACACGCCCTTGTTCTAGTTCTTCTCGTATTCATCGGTCTGGCACTCCTCGGTTGGTTTTTCCTAAACCGGTTACGGTCGCTGCTGCACGACAAGCGCGACGATCCGTCCATGCTGCTGATGCAACAGCAGATCGGCGAGCTGCGCGTCCAGCTGAGTCAGGTTTTGAACAGCAGCGCTCAATCAATCCAACAACAGTTGGGACAAATGCTCGGCCACGTGAACGAACGGTTAAAAGAGAATGCTGAAGTGTTGAACAAAACCCAGCAGAGCTTGGGTGAGCGGCTGGACAACGCCGCGCGCGTCGTCGGCAACGTCCAACGGAGCTTGGGCGGGCTTGAAGAAGCCAATCGAAAAATTTACGAGGTCGGCAAGGACATCGCTTCGCTCCAGGAAATTTTGCGGGCGCCTAAACTCAGAGGTGGATTGGGCGAATTCTTTCTCGAAGACTTACTGGCGCAGATTCTCCCCCCGGAACACTTTTCCATTCAATACAGTTTTCGCAGCGGCGAGAAGGTCGACGCGGTGATCAAGCTCGGGCCGTCGCTGGTGCCGGTGGACGCGAAATTTCCTTTGGAGAATTTCAAGCGGATCCTCGAAGCGGCGAGCGAGGACGAAAAAAGCCGAGCCAAGAAACAGTTCGTCGCCGACGTCAAGAAGCATATCGATGCGATCGCGGCGAAATATATCCTGCCCGACGAGGGCACTTATGACTTTGCCCTCATGTATATTCCGGCGGAGAACGTCTACTATGAAACGATCATTCGCGACGAATCGCCGACGGAAAAAAGTCTTTGCCTACACGCCATGAACCGGCATGTGATCCCGGTTTCGCCGAACAGTTTTTATGCGTACCTGCAAGCGATTGTACTGGGTCTCAAGGGCATGAAGATCGAGGATCGCGCTAAAGAAATCATCCAGTATCTTGGCCGCCTGCAAGGTGACTTCAGCAAATTCCGCGATGACTTCAGCGTGCTCGGTAAACACGTGGGTCACGCCCAAGCGAGTTTCCAAAGTGCTGACCGCCGACTGGAACAGTTCGGTCAAAAGCTGCTGGCGGCGGAAGCGGATCAGGGCGAGCTCGTCGAGCCTGCGACGACGCGCAGCCCGGTATAGGTTTCTCGCGGGAGTGAGAGAAAGATTCACGTGCGGCTGAGTTTGTTTTCCCGCCTCACCATCGGCTATCTCGCGATTTTTTTGATCGTCGCGCTGGCGAGTGCTTCGGCAGTGCTCCAGCTGCGCCACTTTCGCGAGCTGACCGAGTCTATTTTAAACGTCGACAACCGGATTCTCGACCACGAGAAAATGCTCGCCGACTCGCTGTTGGCGCAGAGTCGTGCCGAACAAAAATTTATCATCACGCGAGATGAGACGTGGTACCAGCAGTTTATGCACCTAAAGGACGATTTCGACGCGCGGCTGGTGAGCGCGTTTGCCTTGAACGATCCAGCCGCGACCCCGATCCTGAAGGGAATCCAGCGGGATTCCCGCCGCTATGACGAATTGGTCGATGACGAGGCACGCTTGGTCCGCGCCAATAAACCTTACCCACAGGCGCAGTACAAGCAAGACAAAGACGCTTTAGTCGATGCCCTCTTGGGCGCGTTCGAGAAGTTGCGGCAGAGCCAGCAGCAAGCGACCCACGCTAAAGTGGCGGATCTCGCGGCCGCGGCGGATCGAGCCGGCGAGCTTTCCGTGACGATCGCGGTGGCGTGTTTGTTGGCGATTATTACGATGTCGCTACTCATCACCAAAAGCATCACCCGGCCAATCGCATTGTTGAAACATAAGACACGGGAGATCGCCGAGGGAAACTTCGGTAGCCGAATCCAGGTCCATTCGCCACCGGAAATCGGGGAATTGGCCGCCGCCATCGATTCCATGTGCGACAAATTGCACGAGATCGACCGCATGAAGGCGGATTTTTTTGCCTCCATGTCGCACGAGCTGCGCACGCCTTTGACTTCGATCAAAGAAGGCACCGGATTACTGTTGGATGGCGTGGGCGGCGAGACTTCGGAAAAACAGCGCAAGCTCTTGGGCATACTGGCTGAGGAGAGCAACCGCTTGATCAGCGTCGTCAATTCGCTGCTCGATCTTTCTAAGATGGAAGCAGGCATGATGACGTACGAGTTTGAGAGCAGCAGCGTCGATCCATTGATCAAACGCGCCGTCGCCGAGATCACGCCCCTGGTAGAAGCGAAGCAGATTCGCCTGGAGAGCGCACTCGACACGTCCCTGCCGTCGGTGAGAATAGATCCGGAAAGGATCCTTCAGGTGCTACGAAATTTGCTCGGCAACGCGGTAAAGTTTACGCCCAAGGGCGGCCAAGTGAGTGTTGCGGCGAAACCAACCAATGGCAAATTGGAAGTTTCTGTGCAAGACTCCGGGCCAGGAATTCCAGCTGACAGTTTGGTGTCGATTTTTGAAAAATTTAACCAGGGTAGTCGGCAAGGACAGCACGTGCGCCAAGGAACGGGACTTGGTCTGGCGATTGCCAAAAGCATAATTACATCCCACGGTGGAAAAATATGGGCCGAGAGTCAGTTGGGCCAAGGCAGTACTTTTATTTTTGTGTTGCCTTGCTAATATTGTCGAGCTGCAGCGTCGTGTCGGAGTCGAGTCGACAACGGGAAATGCGTGACGCGCTTGCCGCCGGCAATAGTTTGCTGTCTCAAGGTAATTTTGATGCATCCTTAGATATGTTCCAGAAGGTATTGGTGACGGCCCAGGACAAACCACCCGCAGATCTTGCAGCTTACAGCATCGGTTTAGTTTATGCTCATCCGCAAAACCCCAAGCGAGATCTGCAAAAGGCGATGCGCTCGTTCGATCGAATCATTCGCGCGTATCCGAACAGTGCGTGGGTGGAACAATCCAAGGTCTGGGTCGGCGTCTTAAACGACACCAAAGAGGCAAAGCAAGAAGCCGAAAGAGCCAAACAGGAACTCGAGCAATCGAGAGTAGAAACTGAAAAAAACCGGCTCGCGATTGAAAAGTCTAAGCAAGAAATCGACAAGTCCCGGCTCGAACTCGAGAAAACCAAACAGGAAATTGAAAAAAACAAACAGGTCATCGAAAAGTCCAAACAGGTGGACATCGAGATCGATCAAAAACGACGCGATCGCGGACGCTAAAAAATATCATGTCTAAAGGTCGTATTCTGGTTATCGATGACAATCCGAATCTGCTGGAGTTGATCCGCATGCGGCTGGAGTCCGCGGATTTTGAGGTGCTGGCGATGGCAGACGAGGAACAAGCGGTGACGGCGCTCAAAGAACAGCTCTTCGATCTGTGCATCGTCGATCTTATGCTCGCCAACGGCGACGGGCTCACGTTGATGGACGAATTTCGCGGCATCAATCCCGACGTGCCGACGATTATCCTGACCGCCCACGGCAGCATTGAAAACGCCGTGGAGGCAATGCGCCGCGGCGCTTATAGCTACGTCACCAAACCCTTCGAGCCGGCGGACCTCCTGCTGCAGATTGAGCGTGCGCTGGAAAACCGTAAGCTCAACTCGGAGATCAAACGGCTCAAGGACATTCTCTACGAGCGCTATGATTTTGCCAACATTATCGCCCGTAGCGGCAAGATGCGCTCGGTGTTGGACGTGGTGATGCGCATCGCGAAGCTGGACTCCACCGTGCACATCCACGGCGACAGCGGCACTGGCAAGGAGTTAATCGCCAAGGCGATTCATCTGGCCAGCGATCGAAAGGATAAGCCATTTGTCGCCCTGAACTGCGCCGCCCTGCCCGAATCCTTATTGGAGAGCGAGCTCTTCGGCCATGAAAAAGGGGCGTTCACCGGCGCCGTCAAAAGCACCAGGGGGTTGTTCACGCAAGCGCACGGCGGCACGCTTTTTTTAGACGAGATCGGTGACATGCCGCGCGCCACACAATCCAAGTTATTGCGCGTGTTGCAGGAGCGCCAGTTCTATCCCGTCGGCAGCGAGGTGCCGATGGAAGTCGACGTGCGAGTGATCGTCGCCACCAACAAAGATCTGGAAGATCAGGTGAAAAAGGGATTGTTCCGCGACGACTTGTTTTACCGCATTCACGTCATCCCGATCTACCTGCCGCCGTTGCGCGAGCGCAAAGACGATATCATGCCCTTGGTCGAGCATTTCTTAAAAAAATACAGCGAGCACATGAAAAAGGAAGTGAAGGGTTTGAGCCCGGAGGCGCTGCGCAAGCTGATGTTGCATGACTGGCCCGGTAACGTGCGGGAGCTCGAAAACACGATCGAATACGCCGTCGCCATGAGCCAGAACGATACTGTGACGGAGGATTACATCCTGCAAGGTAAAATCAGCATCGCCTCGGAGCGGGCGCAGAATTTCATTCAAGAAAGAGTGGAAGAGTCGAGTAGCGGGTTGAGGCCGCTCAAAGATGCGCGCGATGCCTTTGAACGAGATTATCTCATTCAAGTTTTGTCGATGACCGAGGGCAACGTGAGTCAGGCGGCGAAGCTCGCCGGTAAGTACCGGGCTGACTTCTACGACCTGCTCAAAAAACACGACCTGAAAGCCCACGAGTTTAAGAAAGTAAAGCCGGGGCTGCCAAATTGAGCGCTTAATCAGCATCTGCCTTTATTGCTTCCCGTCGCCGCTCACGCGCGGCTCAAGCCATTCAGTTAATCATTTTTTAATGCAGGGTTAACCCTGCAGTTATCTCTAGCGATCTCTTCAAGGCAGCGAAAAAGACAGCTATAACAGCTGGCGCTCATTGAGCGCTCCACTGGAACGCCGATTGCTCCTAGACGGTTCAAAATCTCGGGAGATCCCATGCCACAGGGTCAATCGGTTCTGATCGTTGACGATGATGAAGGGTTAGCGCAGATCGTCGCGCTGATCCTGAGCCAAGAGGGCTTTGAAGTCCGCACGGCTAACGACGGTGCGCGGGGCCGCGCCGATTATTTTCGTAATCCGACGGAGTGGGTTGTAACGGATATTCAAATGCCGGAGCTCGACGGTTTGCAAATGGTGCAGTGCATTCGCGCCGTCAATCCGCATGTGAAGGCGGTTTACATGAGCGGCGAAGTAGAAAGATATCATGCCGCTTTGGACCAGGAGGCAGCGAAGTTCGACGCTCGAGTTTTGGCCAAACCGTTTACAAGAAGCAGTTTGCTCGAACACATCACCGCGGCAACAAAGAAAGGCTCTCAAAGTGAGGCAGCGGAACGTTTCGGCACGCGTCACGCGACGAAGGAAGATGTTTAGCGATGCGCCGAAAAATTTTATTCGGTTCAATGATACTCGTGCTCGGCGTCATGATGGCGAGCTTGTTCAGCGCCGATTTCGGCCCGTGAGCAAGTTGGTTTGATCGGTGCGGTTTGGGGGCTGGAACGGGAGCGATCATTGGCAGCACCGTTGGCCACGCCGCAGTCGGCGCGCTGATCGGTGATCAATTGATGGGACAGGAGAAAAAGCAAGAAGCTCAGGCTGTCCAAAATCATGAAAATCAGCGCGAGATTGACCGCCTGCGCCGCGAGAACGAACGGCTTTCACACCAACGAGCGAACAATAGGATCCATCACAAGAATCCTTCATGTGTGTAGGGAATTGACTTCAGGACCAAGTTTTATTCGCGACTAATTGCACCTAACCCCATAAAATTTAAGCAATACTGTGGGCCTGTTAGCGTGGTATGAATTTTGGTTACAGCGATGCCTATGTTCAGCCATCCGTTTCGCCACGAAAAATTTATTTCGGCAAAACCCTCGCGCATTCGCTGTTTGGGTACGCGTCGACGCGGGCGCCGGGCGTGTGTATTGAATGAAAATGGCCAGGCGCCGTTGCAGGCGCGCAAATATCTTGACAGTGTCGGAGGTGATGTCTATTTGAAAAGCCGTCCCGGAGAGACTGCGGAATATACTGTCTACTACTTACCGCTTCAGAGGAGCGCGCAGGGGAGCCGGCTAAAATTGAAAAAT
>DASWCL010000307.1:0-10979 GCA_036390135.1 Binatia bacterium | reverse complement strand
TTTGGCCGCCGAAATAAAAAGATCCGGCCGCGAGCAAGACAAATAGTATTTTCTCGAGCGTTGTTAGCATAGCGGTCTCACGACCTCCGTTTCGCTCCTTTCCTATCGCCGCCGAAAGTCGCCAAGTCAATAGCGGGATAGCTTAAGGCGGCAAAGATGGATTACCCCTTGCGGATTCTCGTAAGAGAATACTTTATTTAACGGTGATTTGTTTTACGAGGCAAGTCTCGAGACGCAAAGTTTCATCAATTTCGCAATCATGTGAGCAATCCTGTCTTTTCACTCATCCGGGAAACCCGATCCGTTTCGAGAGCTCGATTCCAGCTCGGAGTAACGCCGGCGCGATATCGCTGTTAATCGCGTCCTCGGTCAAGCGGTATCCGGGGCCGACGATCGCCAAAGTGCCAACAAGCGAGCGGGTGTAATCGCGGATCGGCACGGCAACCGCATTGACGTCCTCGGCAAACTCACCGCGCTCGATCGCGTACCCGCACTCTCCGATTGTACTCATTTGCTCGCGCAAAATATTTCGATCGACGATTGTCTTTGCCGTGTAACGCTCCAAGCGCTCGGGCAGATTCTGACCCGCCGCTCCTTCGAGCTCGAATACCAGATGTACCTTTCCCGCCGCCGTGCAATGAGCCGGCAGGACGGTGCCAAGAAACGAAACGACGCGCACCGTGCGGTTTGGCTCGACGAAGTCGAGGGGAATAACCGCATTACCCTTACGAATCGCAACGTACGCGCTTTCTTTGGTGGCCTTCGACAAATCTTGCAGTATCGCCCGCGATTGCAGCAACAAACCCATCTGATGGATAAAGGTCTGCCCCAATTGAAGGCAGCGCAGCCCCAGACGATAATTCTCGCTCAGTTTATTTTGTTCTATGTAACCGCGCGCTTCGAGCGTCGCGAGCAAACGAAAAACGTTGTTCTTATGTAACTTGAGCCGTTTACTGAGTTCGGTTACGCCAATTTCGTCGACGTTGCCATTGAACTGTTCCAGCACATCGAGGGCGTGTGAAACGGACTGAATAACGTAATTCGATTTCTCGCGCCGAACCATGTTTCCTCCCGACGATACTCGACGAAATTAGCGACACCTTCTTGAATAATAGCGGCCAATTCCAAAAAAGCGTTTTAAGCTAACCTAGGGGTTAAACGATGTCAAACGCCGTGACCCGCGCAACATTCGCTTTGGTTAATCGTTAACGCTGAGTTACAGTCGGCGAAGGGAAAACTTTCCTGTGGATTATCGGCTAAAACCAGCTTTCCTCAGATAGGCCTTTGCTGTGAGTATTAGCCTGACGCTTGACCGGTATATCGCAATACGGCAGTATAGCGCTGTGATGAAAAGGTTCGGAATCACGCTGATGGTTTTGGGTTGGCGGCGCTGGCAAATAAGACGGCGTCTCCACCATGGCTGATTCCACGTAATCTTACTGACATATTCCAGGGCCATAGGTGGTAAACCTATGGCCCTTTTTGTTTTTGAAAATGATCCAACCAAGCTACAAAGAGTTTTGCCGGCTCGCTAAGCAAGGGAACTTGATACCGGTGTATCAAGAGTTGCTCATGGACCTTGAAACTCCTTTGTCATTTTTCAAGCGTCTAGAGCGCGACCGCTACTCGTTCTTGCTCGAAAGCGTCGAAGGCAGCGAACGCTGGGCGCGCTATTCCTTTTTGGGAACTCGTCCTTATCGCGTCTTTAAAGCGCGTGGTAAACAAGTCGAAATTATCGACCACGGCAAACCGAGAAAACTCGAGTCCGATGCTCCGCTCAAAATATTAGAGGATCTTTTAAAGGATTGCCGACCGGTGACCGTACCAGGCGTGCCGCCTTTTTTTGGCGGCGCGCTTGGCTACGTGGCTTATGACGCAGTGGAACAATTTCATGAGATCGTCAACAACAACAAAGACCCGCTGGGCATGCCAGAGATTTTTTTCGTATTTGTGCAGACTCTGGTCGCATTCGACAATCTGAAACACACGATCAAAGTGATCGATAACATCCACCTGACAGAGCAAACGAATCTGCGCCGGGCTTACGACACCGCGGTGGGTCGAATTCGCAAGGTTATTTCCAGTTTGCAGAAAAAGCCGCGCGGCATTGAGCCCAGGGATCTGACGCAGAGCCGGACAACCCGAAAATTTCGTTCGAATATGACCGAGAACGGGTTTGAAAAATCAGTAATGCGCGCCAAGGAATACATCAACGCTGGCGATGTCATTCAAGTCGTGCTCTGCCAAAGGCTTGAAACCGAGACGAATACGGATCCTTTCGAAATTTATCGCGCCCTACGTTTCGTCAACCCGTCGCCCTATATGTTCTACTTGGAGTTGGAAGATCTCCGGGTCATCGGTTCCTCGCCGGAAACCATGGTTCGGCTCACCGGCGATACCATTGAATTACGACCCATCGCCGGCACCCGCCGCCGCGGCGCTAGCCCAGAAGAAGAACGGCAGCTCGAAGCCGATCTGCTCGCCGATCCGAAAGAGCGCGCCGAACATATCATGCTGGTTGACTTGGGCCGTAACGATGTCGGTCGGGTCGCGCAAATCGGCAGCGTCGAAGTCAACGAGTTGATGGGCATTGAACGGTACTCGCATGTAATCCACATCGTCTCCAACGTCCGCGGCAAGCTCGCCACTGATCAAACTCCCTTCGACCTCTTTATATCAGCCTTTCCTGCCGGGACGGTTTCCGGCGCGCCGAAAATTCGCGCGATGCAAATCATCAGCGAGCTGGAGCCACAAAAACGTGGACTCTATGCCGGCGCCATCGGGTATTTTGGCTATAACGGCAATCTGGACACTTGTATCGTGATCCGCACCATCGTGATGAAAGGAAAAAAAGCCTTTATCACCGCGGGCGCGGGGATCGTTGCCGATTCCGATCCGAAAATCGAATATCAAGAAACCCTCAACAAAGCGCGCGCCATGCTCAAAGCCATCGAGCTCGCCGAACAGTGGAGAAAGCGATGATTCTGCTGATCGACAATTATGACTCGTTCACCTACAACTTGTATCACTACCTGAGCGAGCTCGGCGCCAGCGTGAAGGTTTTTCGCAACGATAGGATTACGTTGGATGAAATCGACGCGCTTCGACCCGAAAAGATCGTCATTTCTCCGGGCCCGTGCACGCCCAAAGAAGCGGGCATTTCCTGTGCGACCATCAGGCGCTTCGGCGCGCACACGCCGATCCTCGGTGTCTGTCTTGGGCACCAAGCGATCGGCGCGGCCTACGGCGGCGCGATCGTGCGCGCGCCGTCGATCATGCATGGCAAGCTCTCGGACGTCACTCACGATTCGCGGACGATCTTTCACGACGTGAACAATCCGTTCGCGGCGATGCGTTATCACTCCCTGGTCATCGACCCCAATACTCTGCCGGCGGAATTGATCGTGAGCGCGCGCACCGGCGCGGATATTATCATGGCGGTTCGCCACAAGACATTTCCCGTGGAAGGCGTGCAATTTCATCCTGAGTCGATCCTCAACCAAGACGGCAAAAAACTTCTCAAGAATTTTTTGGACTACTATTGAGCCCGGCGCGATGAAGCTACTTTGCTTTCAAGCAAAACGTTTCCGCTGGAAAACTCACTCGAAAACCTTGCCCGATATTCCCGACCAAGACATTGATCAGGAAGTTACCGAAACGGTCGTGGCTTTTCTTCACTCCGAATCGTCTGACGCAGAGGGAGAACGAGCCGGCTCGGTCGTGCGCCAGTCCTTAAAGCATATCAAATGGCTCGCCAACAAACGGGGACATAAAAATATCGTGCTGCATTCGTTTACCCACCTTGGCGGCGACAGCGCCGAAGCAGATTTTGCCGAGACCTTGATCCGCACAGTCGCCCAGCGACTGCGGGCGACCGGCTATCAAGTCTGGACGACACCGTTTGGCTATTTCTGCGAATGGGATTTGAGCGTGTACGGCGAAAGTCTGGCCAAAGTGTGGAAGGAAATTCATTAGACGGCGACGGGAAATTCAATGATTGCTGTCACACCATCCTGAGGCAGCGTCACTGTCTTTGGAAAACGTGTTATAATGGCACCCATTCAACGATTTCGGAGGCTACAAATGAAGCGACAGCTGTCTATATTGAGCCCTTGGGTACTTCTCGCTTTAATTTCATTGACCGCGTTTGCGTGCAAGAATAAAGAAGTCGCCCAGCAAAAGGATCTGCCCGATCTAAACGAACAAACACGCGTTTACGTGACCACTGAAAACACCAAAGTCCGCACCGGCCCAGGGCCGCAGTTTCGCATCATCGCCGACATTGGCAAAGATGCCAAGGTCAATGCCGTCGGCAAAGACGGCGAATGGGTGCTGATCGTTTCAAAAAAAGGCAACGCGCCCGGCTATATCGAAATGGCGTCCGTAAGAGCGGCCGGCGGCGACGAAATCAAGGAAACGCTCAACCCGCAATTCGACGGTAAGTATGTAGCGCTCACGGACACCCAGGTCAGAAGCGGTCCCGGCCTGCATTATCCGGTCGTCGCCAATATCTCTAAAGGAACGAAGCTCACGGTCGTTGAAGAAGACAAAGGCTGGTTGAAAGTCGAGTCCAAGCGCGGCAATAAGCCGGGGTACGTAGACACCAATGCGGCGAAGGCAGCCACGGAGCGATAGCGGCCACCTCCGTTGTCGAGGTGGTCGCCGTTTTCCGGCAAGTCTGCTCAAGCCGGGAGATTGAGCGTTGTTAAATTATCGGGCACACTTAATCGCTAGTGGAGCTTCAATAATTGCGCCGCCGTGCCGGCCAAAATATTTTCTTTGCTCGTCTCATTCAACGGTAGCTGACGAATCGTCTCAACGTAGCGCCGTAGTTCTCTCATCCCCTTCCCCGTGTCTGTGTTCACACCCGTGAAGTCCTGCGGATAGTCGCTGGCAAAAATCAGACGGTCCGGATGAATACCTTGAAGTGCGCATTGAAGCGCAATCGACCCCCCTTCGAATCCCGCCATATCGAAATAGACCATTTCATAGTAGTCGGCGAACGGTTTCAGCAGCGTGCCGAAGCGATACCCTTTGCCGACTAAACGGTCTTTGACCGCCGCGATACCGCCGCCAAAATGTGCCACGACGATTTTCAAATTTGGATAACGATCAAAAATACCGCCGGCGATCAGTCGTGTCGTCGCGACGGTCAAGTCGACTTCGCGGCCGAGCACCCGCGGCAAATCGTAATCTTTTAAGTGCTCGTAACCGGTTGGCACTAATGCGGGATGGACGAAAACCGGCACATCGAGTGCGCAGACGGTCTCGTAAAACTCGTAAAGCTTTGGCGAGTCGAGCGACAAACCGTTCACTTGTGAGGTGATTGTCACACCACGCAAGCCAAGGGTGCCAATCGCTCTATGCAATTCATCCAATGCCGCTTTGCCGTCCAAAATCGGCGCTTGCGCCAAGCCGACGAAACGGCCCGGGTATTTTTCTTGAATGGCCGCCAAGTCGTCGTTGATGAAACGGCACTCGTCCAACGGCGCTGACCAGCCGAGCAGACAGGAAAGGACGGAAGTATCGACGCCGGCCTGCGCCATATCGTCAAGCTGCAGTTCCAAATCATAGAGTCGTTGATGCATCGTCGTCGCCGGCAGCCCGCCTTCTTGGAGCATGGTTTTGCCCGTCGGCGCATAGAGTCCGCGCTTCTTCGCCAATTCCACTGGGATGTAATGATGCTGAAAGTCGATGACCATCTCTGCACCTCGAATCACTAAATCTCACCTGACATCGCAAGCTGCCCGCCGCCTCGGGTTTGAGCGCGATGATCACAGCTACTAACCCGATCGGCGCCAGACAAGCAAACGCAAATTGCTGCGCGGCGGCAAACGCCTCAGCTTTACTCCAGAACTTTGGTCCGGCGTCGAGCTCCATCAAAGCCACGGCGACAGTGGTGCCGATCGTTCCAGCAGCCGTGCCAAAGGAACTGAGCATGGCTGCCAATATGCCGTAGTCTGTTGCCTCACCGCGGCGAAGGCCGAGGTTTGATTGGCCGGCGTGAATACACCGACCCCGGCCCTACGAAAATCAGCGCACCGACGACAGAAGCATAGCTCGAACTTGCTTCAAGCCGGGCATAGCAAACGATCCCCACAGTGTCCGCTGCTCGCCACCGTCGCTGCATCGACGCGGTCGGCCAGCCGGCAGCGCGACGCCGATACTGCCGAAGCTATTGAAAAACAGAAACACCGCGAGACAAGTTACGGTGAGGATCGCTCGCTCTTCGGTCGGCGAGAAATGCGCGGTATCGATCGTGGGTGAAAGTTCGTGGAACATGCGCTGTTGTCTGCATTTGGCATACCCAAGTCAAACCCCATCGCCAGCGACTCAACTCCGTGCTCCAAGGATTCCGTTTGTCCGCCAGGGACGAAAAAAACGTTACAGATCAGCCAGTTACAAAATTGGCTCAGAATCACGAATTTGTTCCGAATTATTACCGAAGAAGCCGCTGATTATTTCCTTTCCGGTAAAACGCAATCGATCTATAAGCAATCTAGGCACTCGCGGGTCATATTTTATGACTTGGCATATATCTGGCGAAGTCGGATAATAAACTCTGTCCCAATAACAATTAGGAGACACCGATGGAAAGTATGTTTGTCTGGATCGTCGTTTTTGCCGGAGTAGCCATCGCTTTACTGGGCGCAGTTTTGGTCGCGTCGGAAAGAGAGCTTAAGACCAAGCGGCGTGAAGTCGAAGTTCTGTTCGGCAAGCTGGAAAGTGTTTCACCGGGAAATACGCCGGCACAATCCGGCGCGCTGCTGGCGGATCATTCCGCCGAGCTGACCGAGCTGCGCGCGACAAATCAGGATCTGCAAAATCAAATAGCCGCCCTTTCGGGTAAACTGGATTTGAGCCGCCGATCGATTGAGGAATTGAAGGCCACGCAGCAGAGCAATACCGGCGCGCAGCGCGAGCTTGACGGGTTACAAGCGGCAAATGATCAGTTAAAAAGTGAGTTGAACGATCTGCGCAGCCGTCTACTGCTCGCCGAAGGTCAATTTCAAGGATCGTCAGAGGCGGGTCAAGATCGTGCCCAGTCGCAGGCTCAAATCGCCAATTTGCAACATAGCCTTGATGCGAGCCACACCAAGATACGCGAGCTCGAAAGCGCGCTGCAAAAGGCTCCGAATCTGGCCGAGATCGAGGCCAAACATCGGCAAGAACAGAAAAGTTTGCAGCTGCGCATCGCCGAGTTGGAGAGCGAAATCGGCGCAGGCCGAGAAAAACTTCAAGAGTTCGAAGCCATGAGCGCTCGCGCAGCCGACTCAGAACGGGCGCAGCAGACGCTGCGCGAAGAGATCCGCCGGCACGAAGAAGTGATTTCGCGCTGGCAAGCGCGCATCAGCGAGGCCGAAGAGCATCGTCAAAGGCTCGCCGCGCTCCAAACGCCCTATAATGAATTGCTCGTGAAACATGCATCGCTCGCAGACAAGCAGCGCGAGATACAGGCGGATTTAGCGGCATTCGCGCAATTGATCGCCGTGCCGACGCGAGCGGCCCAAGCGCCAAGTTCAAGCACCGCCACCAGCGCTGCGAGCGCAGTCGGGAACAGCGTAAACAATCATTCGACAGACGAGGACCCCGCAGCTGAGCCGGAGCCCAAAAGAGCGCACCGCTTTGGCATCTTTTCGGTGATCATCATGCTCGCGGCGGGTGCCGCAGTCGGCCGTTGGTAGTTTAGCGACTTGACGGAATCGACGGTTCCCGCCGCTCGCGCCTCCGCGCATCAAACTGGCGTGCCCAAGGTAGCGCCGAGTCAAACGTCGAATGCCAGCGGCGCACAACTCGTGGTGATAAAACCACAGGCCATCTCTACGGAGCCCGCGATAAAAGAATCGTCTGCGCCTCTTGTTAACGAGTCCCACGACAGCATAAAACCGTCCGCCCCAGCACAGGCGGCGCATCGTGTTGCAGGAACTTACGAAGTTACCCGCATGAGCCGCGTTTATGCAGCGCCGAGTGAACGCTCGCAATCGCTCGGCGACATCGAAGCCGGCACGAAAGTGAGTGTCGTCGACAGCCACGACGGCTGGCTGGAAGTCCACTCGAAACACGGCCGACCTCCGGGATATAGCCGCAAAGAAGAGACAAAACTAAATTTCATCGCGCTTCCTACTCACCTCTTCCCCATCCGCACCCACAAAGCCTGACGCAATCGGTCAGGCATCAGACAAGCTTCTTCATCAAAGCGTGGAGCCTTTTATTCTTGCGAATCTCCCGGCGCAAAGCGGCGAGATGAGACTCGCTCAGGATCAGCGGTCCGCCTTGAAACACGCCGTCGTGGTAGTAGCAGAAGCGCAGCGAATTCAATCCAGAATCGAACGACAGCAGTTGAATCGATGGCTCATGATACTGCGTAATCGACCGCGCCTCTTCGGTGATCCAACCGCCGCCCCAGTGGAGTTTGAAACGTCGCTTTCGAAATTCTTTCTTTTTCATGGCAACCTTGTAAGAGTTGCAGTTGCAGCTTGCAATCCCAAAGATTATGCATCTCCACTTTCAGGTTCAGGGTGACGGGCATCCGCTGATCATTCTCCACGGCTTTCTCGGTTCGTCGGACAACTGGCGCGCCATGAGCAAACGCCTCGCTGCGCGCTATACGGTCTTCGCCATGGATTTGCGCAATCACGGCCAATCGCCGCATAGCGACGTAATGAATTATCCGGTCATGGCTGAAGATCTGCGCGAATTTGTCGACGAACACGCCGTGGCGAAAGCGTTCCTCCTCGGTCATTCCATGGGCGGCAAAGTTGCCATGCAATTCGCGACGGAATTTTCCGATTGCGTCGAGAAGCTCGCCATCGTCGATATCACTCCCAAATCCTACCCGCCCTCACACTGGCCGCTGCTGACCGCGCTGCAGAATCTCGACACTAGCGCTCTTAAAACCTTCGCTGACGCTGACGCCGCGCTCGCACCGGCGGTCGCCGAATCGGCGCTCAGACAATTCTTGCTCAAGAACCTCACGCGCGACCCGGGCGGCGGTTTTCGTTGGCGCATCGCCCTGGATTCGATCACCGCTAACTACGACGAGCTGATTAAACCCGTCGCGACGAGGAACACCTTCGACAAGCCGGCATGTTTTCTGCGCGCCGGCCGTTCGAACTTTGTCGAGGAAAAAGATCTCGCGCTGATCCGGAAGAGCTTCCCCCGCGCGGAAATGCGCACGATCGCCAACGCCGGCCATTGGTTGCACATCGAAGCGCCGGATGAATTTTATCGAGCCGTCACCGAGTTTCTCGCCGCGCCGTAGCTCACCACGCTGGAGTGCGCATGCAATTGTCGCCGCCATCGGTTTCACGTAGAATGACGATCGATTCACCATGCCGCGATTGACCGTCGAAGCGCTCGTCGAGCGCGCCACTGCCGGTTGTAAATTCAACCGCCACGAGCTGTTCCGCCCATCGCTTAGCTATTATCTGGTCAAAGACCCGTTTTGGGTATGGTGCGAATATCACGCGCCCAAAGAAGCAGCGGTCGACGAGACCACGCGCTACGACGAGTTGCGCATGGAGCTTGGCATCGAGCATGAAAGGCAATGGGTTAAGGCTAATTATCCCAATGCTGTCGAGGTCGAACCGAGTTTCGGCTTCGACGCGCTCAAGAATACCTTTCGCGCCATGCTCGACGGCGCGCCGGCGATCTATCAGCCGCAGTTGTGGGATCTTGCCCAAGATACCTATGGCAAAGGCGATCTGTTGGTGCGCGAGGATTCAGCCGCATCCGATCTCGGGCCGTATCACTACCGGGTCGTTGAGCTTAAGCGCTCGACCTCCCTGCAATCGTATCATGTCCTGCAAGCGGCTTTTTATAATCATAGCGTCGCGCTGCTCCAAGGTTACGTGCCAAATCAGCTCACCGTGGTGCTCAAAAATAGAACTGAAACGGTTCCATACAGCGGACGCGTAACGGATCTCGCGTCCATTCGGCAATTATGGAAATCTTTGCGCGACGGCGAGCTGATCCCAGAAACCAAACGTCCGCCCAACGCAACGAGCTCGCCCTGGCGATTCTACGGCAATCATTATGCGCAGGCTGCGAATGATTTAGTGCTGCTCGCAGGAGTTCCCAGACGCGAACGCGACAAACTGCGTGGCGCCGGCGTCGCGTGCGTCGATCAACTGTGGCCGCTGCGCCAGGAAGAAGTTATTGAAATTGTCGGCGAACACTACGGCATTATCGCGCACCACGTTGCACAAGCGTACAAGATCAACGGTCCGATTTTAAAACCGGGCCGTGAACTCAAGATTCCCCGCGCCAAGCGGCTGCTCTACTTCGATTTCGAGACCACCGACGCCGTCCATCCGACGGAACCGCCGCATATCTATCTGATCGGTTGCTACGATGGCTCCCGTGATCAGTTCGTTAAATTTCTCAGCCGCGGCGCCGAAGATGAAGGGCGGATATTCGAAGAGTTTATCGACTACGTCGGCGATTCGCGCGACGTCCGCCTTTATCATTGGACCGATTTCGAAATCCACCAGATGCGCCAGGTGGCGCGCCGCTGGCCGACATTGGCGGGATCGCTGGACCTGATCATGGCCCACTGCGTCGATCTGAAAGCAGCGATTCAAGGCGCTGTGTATTTGCCCGTACCCAGTTTTTCGATCAAAGCGGTAGCGCCCGCACTCGGATTTCACTGGCGTCAGAAAGACGTTGGCGCCTATCAGTCGATGGTGTGCTACTGGAATTATTTGGACAACACGGATCTCTTCGCCATCGATCCGGCGCTCATTTACAATGAAGACGACTGCCGAGCCATGTGGCACGTGGATTGGGAAATTGCGAGACGACTCAAAACGGCCGGCTAGACGCTGCTTGCAGTCTCGTGATATGGAAAGGACAAGTCAGCGAATACCAAGGAAGGAGAACGCAGATGGCAAAAAGAAAGAGCCTGCATATCAAAGGCATGGAGCACGGCGCGCCAATTCCCAACGGCGTCGTCATCGGTAATATGATATTTTCCTCGG
>DASWCL010000306.1:0-7509 GCA_036390135.1 Binatia bacterium | reverse complement strand
CGGCCAAGCCTGGGCGAGATGAGCATGGAAACCGGTCTGCATCATGTCGGCTTGCAAGTCGACGATCTCGAAGAAGTGAAGGGACGTTTTCTGAGATTCAACCCACGCGGCATGATCATCCAGGAAGAGAACGATCTCCAGCATGGCGAGATCCGCATTCATGATCCCGAATGTCGCCCAGTCACGATATCGGCCAAGGGCTTCGGTGTGCCGGCGAGCAAAGAAAAAAGATTTCCGCGCGTGCGCCACGTCGCCTATAACGCTCTTGACCCGGACGCGATGCTGCTTTTCTACACCCAGGTTTTCGGCTTGCGCGAGATAGCACCGAGCTACGAACGGCGCCGCCAGGGGCGCGGCAACCGCTTCTGCGTCGATGGCAAGACCAATCTCGCCATTCATCCGTTCTATAGCCAAGTCGAAGGCCATGAAGCAAAGTACGGCATCAACCACATTGGCTTTCTGACCAACGAAATGCAGGCGACGATGGCGGAATTGAGCAGCGTTCTAAAAATCGCGCCGCGACCGTCGAACCGTCTCTATGCTGAGCTTCGCTTCCGCGACCTCGAAGGCAATGCGCTCGATCTTTCGCAAACCAAAGGCTGGGAAGTCGACATCGATAAGTGGGAAACGGCGGCTTAGCTTTCATTCAACGATACCCATCGTCCCAATGGAGTTGAAATAGCGCTATGCGGATTTCACGGTTAACAGTGGCTATCGTCATAGTTGTCGGGCTTTTTATTGCGGTATCACAGCGAGCCGGACTGGCGGCATCGGCGCCTCTGGAAAAATTGACGATTGGCTGGAGCGCCATTGCCGGATCCCAAGCGCCTTTCTGGATCACGAAAGAAGCTGGTCTGTTCGAGAAAAATGGCCTCGACGTGACGATGATTTATGTTGACGGCGGCTCCAAAGCGACGCAGGCTTTGATGTCGGGCGATGTGCCGATCGCGCAGGTCGGTGGCAACGCACCCGTGGTCGCGCGCTTGCGCGGTGCCGACGTGACGCTGATCGCCGGCCTGCTCAACGTTCTCGCCTACAGCATGATCGTGTCCCCGGAAATCAAGAAGCCGGAAGATTTAAAGGGCAAAAAACTTGCCGTCAGCCGATTCGGCTCCAATTCGGACTACGCCACGCGCAAGATTTTGCTCAAGTGGGGATTGAAGCCGGACGTCGACGTGGCAGTCTTGCAGATACCCGGCGGGCAGCCTTCAAGGATGGCGGCGATCCAGTCCAAAGTCGTTCACGGCATGGTCGCGCAGCCGCCGGTGACCAATCTCGCTCGCAAGTTCAACCTCAACATCATCGCCGAACCGGAAGATTTCGGCGGTGCTTATCCTACGACCCCGGTCGCGTCGCGAGTCTCTTACGTTCGCGACAAGCGCGATGTGGTTCGAAAGTTCATCCGCGCGCTGCTCGAAGGCATCTACGTCTACAAAAACCAGAAAGATTTCAGCAAGAAAGTAATCGGAAAATACGTCAAGACCAACGACAACGAGGCTCTGGAAGACAGCTATCAATACTTTTCCCGCCTGGTGCCCCAGAAACCCTATCCCTCCATCGACGCCGTGAAAGAAGCGCTCGTCGAGCTCGGCGAAAAAGACCCCAAGGTTCGTTCGGCAAAGCCGGAGGATTTCGTCGACGTGAGCGTGATCAAAGAGTTCGATGACAATGGTTTTATCGATGGGCTTTATAAGAAACGCTAGACAACAATTCTGAATCAGCAGCAGAGAGGTATTTTCTCTCCGAATGTTCGGATTTTTTCCAGCAAGGGACGCAGAGTTCACCGAGAATTACTTCGAGCTTCTCGCTTATCTCCAGCGTACTCCGCGTTGAGATGACCTCTATTCGTCCATACGAGCCAAAATGTTTAAGATTTGGAGCTCAAAGCGTAAACCCGGCAAGTCATATCTTATTCCAAGCAGAAGTGGTAGAGTGATTATACACGGAAGATCGTAGTTACCTTTCCTGCTTCTCACGTAGTATCTGACACGCTCTCCGATGCCGCGTACGCACTGAATGGCGAGTTCAACTCCACGGGTGTCGATTGCGTGGACATGCAAGATCCGATGTCAACGGACTCTAGTTTGGAATCTGGAGATATTGGAACCAACGAGATGGAAGGAATCACTTCGCCCAAGTTCCAGCAGAAATGGAGATTCTAATGACGCTTACGGTTGGCGATAAAGTTGTTTATCCGGGTCGGGGACCCTGCCTTATCGGTGGGGTCGTCCAGAAAGTGGTTTGTGGAAGGTCGGCGAGTTTTTACCGATTAGCCCTGTTGGACGATAGCAAGGCCGAGTTGTTCGTGCCGATCGATAATTTTAACGATCTCCATATGCGGGCATTGCTGGACCGCTCTGAGATCCCCAAGCTGCTAGGCCATCTCAAAACCCGCGTGGCGGTAGCTAAAGATCCTGCAAAAGCCAAAAACTGGCGCCAGCGTGAGCTGGACAATTTGAAACTATTCAGCTCAGGTTCCATATTCGAACTGGCCCGCATGGTCGAGTCGCTGACGCAGTTAAGCAGCACCAAGACCCTAGCAGCGCACGAGCGGGAGACGCTGTATCGCGCGCGAAAACTTCTGATATGCGAGATCTCGGAAGTGATGGGCGAAAGCAAAACTGCCGCAGAGGCACGAATTGACAGTGTGCTCGAACCCGGTAAAGACAAGTTGAACTAGTGGCGAAACTGAGGTCCAAAATTGGCCGCGTTTACCGGTGCTTATTAAATAAACGGCGGAACAATGGAGATGATTTTTCGCGGCTCGAGCACACCCGGACGGCTAGTCTCAATCGTGAAAGACCGCCCCAACTGTCAACCGCGGACTTTTCAAAGTAACTGACAATCTGGAATGGAAAACGGAGGCTGTCAATGCAACTAAGTCATACGATGGCAGACGCAGTCCATTCTACTGCGAAGAATTCACAAACCCTTTACGACGTTTTCGTGTCTTGCAACAAATGCGGAGGAGTCCACGAGATGGGAATTTCCGTTGCATTGGAAGGTGGCCCCTTCATTAAACAGAGCATCGGTGCCCTGTACAAAGAAAAATCCCTTCCGAAAAACCTCGCCGATCTCGCCAACAATAGCATCACCTGCCCCCGGACAGGGAGACAATCCACTCAGAAAAACCAGCAACAAATCTTCTTGGTTCCGCCTAAAAGCTAATCCCTCCACACATTGGGCGCATTCCGTGGGTTAAGCCTCGCGCCGCATCGCAAGCCGTGTCAATTTGGTAAAGAACCGAAGATGCACTGTTACGAACCAAAACTTGCCATGATAAATAATGTGCCATATGGACAGGTTCGAGGTTTTGGTGATTGCACAGGTGTCGGACGCGGTGCTCGATCGAATCGCCAACATCGATTCGCGGGTCAAAGTCGTCGATGTCCGGGGATGGTTTGACGGCGAGCTACGCGCCACGTGGCCGAAGTGGACCGTCGATCGGTATCTCGGTGATCGGCCGTATCCTGCGACGACTCTCGATCAGCGCAACCATGCGCTCGCCTCGGCTGAGATCGTGCTTCTCGGCTGGCCGCCCCTGAAAGATATTAGAGCCCGCGCGCCTCGCTTGAAATGGGTCCACGAAACCCCGGCGGGAGCAAGCAATTTTCTCGACACGGATCTGTGGGGCTCCGATGTTATCGTGACCACATCACGCGGGTTAACCAACAGACGCCCAATGGCCGAGTACGCGTTGGCGAGCTTCCTGCACTTCTCGCGCGGCCTTCATTTGAGCTACCGCGATCAACGGCGGCACAGTTTCGATCATCAAACCTACGATCCGATCATCCTTCGCGATAAGACCGTCTGTATCGTCGGTGCGGGCGGCATCGGCCAGGAAGTAGCGAAACTGTGCGCGGCGGTGGGGATGCGTGTGGTCGGCACGCGCCACCACATCGTTTCGGGTGTGCCGCTACCACTGGGCTTTGCGCGACTCGAAACCGCCGATGCTTTGCATGACCTGCTCCGTGAGAGCGAGTTCGTCGCCGTTTGTTGTCCATGGACGCAGGCGACTACGCACCTGATCGGCCGAGACGCCTTGGCAGCGATGAAACCGGGAACTGTTTTGGTGAACATCGCCCGCGGTGAAATCCTCGATGAAGAAGCTCTGCTGGACGCCTTGGCTGAGGGTAAACTCCGCGGCGTCGCCTTGGACGTCTATGACGGTGAATTCGAGCGCCCGCCTGACCGGCGCCTGTGGGACGACGAACGTGTCGTCATCACGCCTCACGTTTCGGCCGCGACGGACGTATCCGAGCATGGGGGTGTGAAGTTATTTTGCGAAAATTTGGCCCGCTATCTCGACGGTCGACCCTTGGAAAACATCATCGACTGGAGGCGCGGATATTGAGGAAACCGCGCTGGACTTGGCACCAGGGCATTTTTGCTTTGATCAAAGACATCGTATGCGCGGCCTTTGGGTTAACAAGTCGTTTCCTAACCCGAAAAGTGATTTTCGCCGTCGACGTTCATCATCTGCGCGTGAATCGAATCCTTCCCTGGCGACGAGAATTTCCCCTGAAAGAACGAATGCTTTTGAATCCTTATCTTGACATTGCCTCACCGCGTCCCTAGCTTGTCTACTAGTCCTTAGAGTTGGCGCAATCTGAAGAAATGCGCGCGGAGGCTTGAACAATATGGCGGCGAACGATTGGGATATCATCGTCTGGCGGCGTGCTAACGACTTGCTGCAGCAAGCGGAGCGGATCCATAGAAATTTTCTCCAAGTCGCCGCCGGCGCGGGCTATCGGGCCTCTCATGGCAGAACGCCGAGTTGGGAACCTCCCGTAAACGTGGTCGAGACAGACGAAAGCCTATGGGTAATTTCCGCTTTGCCCGGCATAGCCGCCGAACAGATGGACGTACGGCTTGAGGGACACGAGCTTGTCATCACGGGTAATCGCCCGCTGCCGGAATGCTGCGAAGATGGCGAGCTAAAAATCTGGGAGATTCCTCTTGGCCGTTTCGAGCGGCGGCTGCGGATCGCCGGCGGCGAAAAGCAAATATCCGTGGGAAAAACAGCGCTCCATGATGGATTGCTCATCATCGAGCTAAGGAAACAATCATGAACGGTCAAGAAACAGAACCCGCAAAATTAAAACCGCGCCTTAATATCCCGGCTGGAGCGCTGGTCGTTATCCCGTTGCGCAATCGGGTGCTCTTCCCCTCGATGATGATGCCGCTTTCAGTCAACACTCCGGCAAGACGGCAAATTGTCGAAGAGGCGGTGCGACAGCAAATGCCGATCGGATTTGTCAGCCAGCGCGATCCCAATATTGAAGTACCGCAGCCTAAAGACTTGTTCGGAGTCGGCACCGCCGCAGACGTTCTGCGGATGTTCAGTCTGCCGGACGGCCAGCGTCAAGTTCTGGTACAAGGCCGGCGGCGCTTTGAGATCGCGGAATTCCTGGAGACCGATCCCGTTTTCATCGCCCGGGCTACGATGGTCGAAGAAAAGATCCCGCAGACCAAGGAGTTCGAGGCGAGGATCTTACATCTGCGTCAAGAAGCGGCTAGGGCATTGTCGCTCTTCCCCGAGCCGATGAACGAGCTGAGGGCTATGATCGATAGGATTGAAGATCCGCTGTCGGTCATCGATCTGATCGCGTCCACGTTAGATCTGCCGATTGCCGATAAAAATGAAATTCTCGCGATCCTCGATCCGGCTGCGCGGGCGCAAAGAGTTTCGGAGCTGCTGGCGCGCCAAATCGAATTGCTCGAGCTGAGCCGCAAGATCGGCGCTGAAACCAAAGAATCCATGGACAAGACCCAGCGTCAATATTTCCTTCGCGAGCAGCTGAAAGCGATTCAAAAAGAGCTGGGCGAGGAGGACGGTAAAGGCGTCGAAGTCGAGGAGCTCAGAAAAAAAATCTACGACGCAAAGATGCCGCCTGAGGTCGAGAAGGAGGCGCTTAGGGAGCTAGGCCGGCTCGAGCGTATGCCCGAGATGGCGGCGGAATATTCGATGATCAGGACCTATTTCGACTGGTTGGTGGAGCTGCCCTGGAGCATCCTCACCAAAGAAGCGATCGATCTGCCGAAGGCGCGTGAGATCCTCGACACCGACCACTACGGTCTGGAAAAAGTGAAAAAGCGCATTGTCGAATTTCTCGCCGTTCGCAAGCTCATGCCGGAGGGAAAGAGCCCGATCCTCTGCTTGGTCGGCCCTCCGGGGGTCGGCAAGACTTCACTCGGGCAGAGCATTGCGCGGGCGATGAATCGTAAATTCGTGCGCCAGAGCCTGGGCGGAGTGCACGATGAAGCCGATATTCGCGGCCACCGGCGCACTTACATTGGCGCTCTACCGGGCAACATCATTCAAGGCATCAGAAAGGCCGGCAGCCGCAATCCCGTTTTCATGCTCGATGAAATCGATAAGCTCAGCGCGAGTTTTCACGGCGATCCTTCTGCCGCGCTGTTGGAGGTGCTCGATCCCGCGCAAAACGCAACGTTTCAAGATCATTACATCGGGCTTCCTTTCGATTTGAGTCAGGTCTTGTTCATCGCCACCGCCAACGTACTCGACACGGTTCCCGGCCCCTTGCGCGATCGCATGGAGATTTTGCAATTGCCGGGTTACACCGAGGAAGAGAAATTAACGATTGCCAAAGGCTATCTAGTGCCGCGCCAAACGGCGGAGAACGGCCTTCAAGCGAGCAACATCGAATTTACCGACGATGCGATTCGGGAAATTATCCGCTCCTACACGCGGGAAGCTGGCGTCCGCCAGCTTGAGCGGGAGCTGGGATCGGTCTGCCGAGGTGTGGCCGCGCGAGTCGCCGATGGCGTGACGGAAAAAGTCACGATCATGCCGGAATCGGTTTCGGCTTATTTGGGACCGCAAAAGTTTTTTAGCGAGATCGCCTTGCGCACCAGTTTGCCGGGCGTCGCCACCGGCTTGGCCTGGACGCAATTCGGCGGTGATATCTTGTTTGTCGAAGCGACCAAGATGCCCGGCGACGGCCGGTTGATCTTGACCGGCCAGTTGGGCGACGTGATGAAAGAAAGCGCCCAGGCCGCTTTGAGTTTGGCCAAATCCCGCGCGGAGTCACTGGGCATCGACCCTGAAATTTTCAAGAAGAACGATTTGCATATTCATATTCCCGCGGGCGCGATCCCGAAGGACGGTCCTAGCGCCGGGGTCACACTCTTCGTCGCCCTCGTTTCACTTTTGACCGGGCGTCGCATCAGCAAAGATGTCGCGATGACGGGCGAGATCAGCCTGCGCGGCTTGGTCCTGCCGGTCGGAGGCATCAAAGAGAAAATGCTGGCGGCAAAACGGGCCGGGATTACCTGTGTCTTGTTGCCAGAGCTCAACCGCAGAGACTTGGAAGAGATTCCTCCGGGCGGGCGCCAGGGCATCCGCTTCGAATTTTTAAAGACCGCCGATGAAGCGTTGAAGCTTGCGTTGGAGGCCGACGCGCCGGGCGGTTATTCGCCCGGCGAGAGAGTCGCCGCCCGGCCGTTTGCGTGACCCGTAAGCGCTCCTGGTGAAATTACCGAAAG
>DASWCL010000305.1:0-3561 GCA_036390135.1 Binatia bacterium | reverse complement strand
TGCCCGAAATGTCGCCGCCAATCGACGTAGCCTTATTTCAACCGCTCGACAAAGCCGCTTTTCTTAATCTCATCTAAAAGACTCGGTTCCACGAGCTTCAAACTTTCCGGTGTGGCGCCTGCGGCTTTAGGATTTGTCTTGGCGACTTCGTTAATGACAAATTCGAGACCGCGACGCTCCGGTAAGCTGAGCAAACCTTCGCCGTGTTTGGCGATATAAAAGTCGTAACCGATGGATGCGCTTTCATCGTCTAAGCGCAGATATTTTTTGATTAAATGGATGGCGAGAGGTTTATCGCGCTTCATCAAATAGAGACCCTCGATAAGAGCTTTAACAAAATTGATCGCCTGCTCGCGATTTGCTTCGAGATAACTCCGCTTGGCCATGAAGCAGTTGTGGCAATAGCGGGGAAAGCCCCATTTGCTGTCGGAGAGATCGACCATCAGCTTCATGCCGTTTTTCGTCGCGGCAGTCGCCTGTGGATCGCTCAAGATCGTCGCGTCAACTTGCCCGGCCAGCAATGCTGTCTGCCGCGTCGAGACACCGCCGACTTGGATGATTTGAGTCTGTTCAGGTTTAACTCCAAGTTTTTCCAGGCAGATGCGTAAATTTACTTCCGATGAAGAGCCGAAGCGGCTGATTGCGATCTTCTTGCCTCTGAAGTCTTCGGGGGTTTTGATTTCGGGACGAGCGATCAGTTTGTCCGGAATAAAATTCAAACCACCGGCGACGATGGTGATATCCGCGCCGACCAGATTGGCATTGACGGCGAGAGAGCCCGTCGAGAAAAGAAATTGTGACTGGTTGGCGACCAGGGTTTGCATGCCGACGGTGCCGCTCTCGATGGCGATGTATTCCATATCGACGCCGTATTTCTTCATGAGCTTCAGCTCGTACGGCGCCCAGAGCAGCGAATGAATGATGGACAAGCCGCCGCTGGCGGCGCGAATTCGTTGGGCACTTGCCGGCGTATAATTGATCAGCGCACAAACTAGAGCAGCGATGAGCATCAGAGTTCGTGGAGTCAAGGCGTCTCCTTTGTTTGTTGGCGTGTTAGAAAGACTTCGTAAGCCAATACTTCAATAATGAAAGACGGTCAAGAAGAGTCTTGAGGTTGGAGTTTAGGTGCCGAGTTGTCCGGCCAAGTCGAGCATGTCTTTTGCGACGAAGTCGTAGCGATCCGCCGGCGGGACCTCGGCGGCTTTGCCAGGCCCACGCTCGAGTGGGCGATGGATGAATGCGGTTCGCAGACCGTGTTTCTGAGCGGCTTGAAGATCATGCTCGTGAGCAGCGACCATCATCACTTGCTCGGGATTGAGATCAAAGAGCTGGGGCACGAGCAGATAGACTTCCGCATCCGGTTTGTAGCGGCGGACATTTTCCGCCGACAAAATGCAGTCCCATGGCAAACCGGCGTGCTTCGCCATATTTGTCAGCAGTGAAATGTTGCCGTTCGATAGCGTCGTGATCACGAATCGTGTCTTCAATCGCTGCAAGCCGGGGACCGAGTCCGGCCATGGCTTGAGGCGGTGCCATACTCGATTGAAATTTTTCTTTTCATCTTCCGTAAGGTTTTGAATGCCGAACCGTAGCAGGGTTTCTTCCAGCATTTGTCGATGTAAGTCATCGAGCTTCGTCCATGGCAGTTTACCGGCGCCGACGCGATCCATGTAGGGACGGTAGATGGATCGCCAGGCGTCGGCGAATGCCGGCCAATCGATTTGCAAAGCCTTGGCTTTGCCGAGCTGCTCGCCTTCGGCAATCACACTAGAACGCCAGTCAACTACTGTGCCGAAGACGTCGAAGGCGAGAACTTTTATGTCGTGGGGCATGATCTGCATAGATTGAATCATGGCGAGGCGGTGATTTTTTTGTTGTCAAAAAGGTCCATGATCCTTGCTTCGGGAACTTGGACCACATAGGCGAAGGCGAGCAACACGGCAAGGATGATTTCCGCCAACGCGACCCATATCACGATGGTCGCGTGGCGCCACCAGCGGATCGACCGGCGGCCGAGGAAACCGAAAAAGAAAGCCCCGAATGCGGCCGTCCATACGGCTTGGAGTCGTAACATTTCCGGGTCTGATAGAGATGGAGTAAAAAGACCTCGCAATCCTTGCTGGCTGACCACGATACCTGCCGCTGCCAGCTCCACCAATGCCCACAGCGCGCCGACGACTGAAAAGCCGACTATCCCTCCGGAGATACGGGCAAATGAGCTGCCGAAAAAGGGGCCGAAGACTTTCATAAAACCCTTTTCGATTCGTGTTGCCTTGGCCGCGCCAAGGATCTCCCCGAGGTGCTCGCTCACCGCCTGCAGGTCACGCTCAAATGACGTATGGCGCAGATCGATGGCGTTAAGTCTTGAAAGGCTCGCGAATGGTGCGGGCAACGTCGATTCCGTCGGCATCGACGCGCCATCGACCAGGACAGGGACGATCGGCAGTTTGGATTCCATCGCGATACGAATTTCTTGAGTGATTACGTCCTTCGCATCTCCGAAGGGCGGCATCTCCTGGTCGCGCTCAAGCCACCTTTTCCCGATCAAAACGACGGCGGCGCCGCACTTTGCGAAAGTATCCTGGATGACTTCGTGAAAATCGGCCCCCGGTTTGATGGAGTCCACGTCGAAAAATACTTGATCACCGAATCGAGACTTGAGTTGGTCGACCAATCGACCGGCGTAGCCGGCGGTATCGGCGCGACGGTAGCTAATAAATACTCCTACGTGCTCGCGGGCTTTGAAGAAAGACGTTTTCATTTGCATGAAGTTATCCGCACACCGGGAACTTGAACGGATAGTTATGCAGCGGCTCACCGCCGCTCGGTTTAACGACGACCGCGGCGCCGAGCTGAAGTCCGGCTTTGAAGTCTTTCGTAATCGGATTGGGCTGAATGACATGCACCATGTTTTCCTGAAGCGTCCACGGTTCGAGAGGGTGAGCGGTCGATTTCGTTCCAAGCTCCGGCGATTTGCCGGCTTCGCCGTGAAAAACGCTGTCGTAGGAAGTAAAGCCGCTTTCTTCGATGATCGAAGACGCCGCGACTATTTCTTCGCTCGTCGTGCCGGGTTTGCAGACTTTACGGATGTTTTCATAACAGCCATAGGCGGCGTCGAACAATTTGCGGTAAGTCGGCGACGGTTCTTTACCGATGGCGAAGGGTCGATGGATCTGCGTCGAGTAGCCCCAGTAGCTGACCGTCAGCTCGGTGATGACCACGCTACCTTTTTCGAGCACGCGTGAGGTTTGTTTCTGCCAGGGTACGAAGCGGTCGGGATTGTCCATGTTCGTTGTCGCGATAAAGTGAATGCCCGGATCGCCGCCGTTTTTGATGTAAGCATTGTACACGATCGACAATACGTCCTGTTCAGTCAAGCCGGGCCGCAAACTGTTTTCCAACGCCTCGCACGCGAGATCGGTGAGATAGCCGCTCTTGCGAAGATAGGCGAGTTCTTCTTCGCTTCGCACCCGTCGGATTCGGCCGAACTGGGTTCCGAAGTCCACAAATTCTGCGTCGGGAAACCGCCGCTGCAACTCGGTCATATGACCGTAGGCTATA
>DASWCL010000304.1:0-3811 GCA_036390135.1 Binatia bacterium | reverse complement strand
TCTGCAGGCTTGCCAGCGGACCAGTAGTCTAGTCACGGTCGCGGGTTGTCGCCCAACCGTCCTGATCGCCGCCGCCGTGCGTGTAAATCTCCGTCATGATGATCGATGAGTTCATTCGATTCACGCGAGTTTATTCAGTATGTGGTCGCGCTGGATGCGATGAAGGACAGAGCGCAGGCAAGTAGCCAATCCTCTAGTCCACCTCGAGCGTCATCCATCCAGCCAGCACATGTTCTGCGATAAATGACCTTCGCATCAGTGTAGAGTGAACGCGCTCAAGCTGGCGTAGATGATGGCGTGGCGACTAGAGTTCCGGACGGTGAACGCTAAGTGATGTTGAGTCGCAGGTGCAAACGAAAGGCGGAGGGTTTTGCTACTTTAACGCGTTGTTCAAAACAGTGGCGAGGCGAACGCCAGCCTTCGACAGTTGATCGCGCACTGCCGGTAGTGCGCGATGGTCATAGGTGGCGTCGAGACGTACAGCCTTGGCACCACGCCCGTCGATGAATTCCTGTTGGCCGGCGAAATTGTAGACAACTTTCTTCGCTTGGCGGAACGAGTCTTTCGCCCAATCGGTCGGCATTCCTTTCGACCATGCGTCGGCTTCTCCTCTAGTAATCTGATGGTTGAGCCGCGCTCCTATTGATGTCGGGTCATTGCCAAGTTGCTGTACAAGATGATTGTCCCAGTAGGAGTGAAGGTTGTCAGGGATCGTGCGATCGGCGAGGAGTACCGGCACTTCATTTCCGCCGCGATCTTTGTTGTCCGCGGTATGCAGCGGCTGATGCACGTCGCCGATAAAATGTAACAGAAACTTTAGCGCGAGAATCTTCTCGGGCTTGGCGATCGAGGCATCGCGCAGCTCTGCGATGAATTGGTCGATCTTGTCGACCAGGCAGTGTCTAGCGGGACCGGCGCTCGCAGGAGTGCCGGTCGGCAACTTCGGGTGGTGGTTGCAGGCGGAGTCGATATCGCCGTTGGCGATTTCAATGTCGGCGAAGTGCCAGTTGCGGGTGGTGTCGTAACGGATCTTTGTGCTGTTACGGTCGGAGTCGCGATACTTGTCTGCCCAAGTGGTGCGGCTGACAAAATCCGCCGCCGTCAAGTTATCTTTGTCGGCGGCGAGCAGCCCGTCGACTTTCTTTTTGATTACCGGTGTGAGACGCGCATAGGCGATGACGCCAACGATTTCGTGGCCTTCATCGCCCCACGCGAATAGCGAGGGTGTCGGGATAATCACCATTATTGAAACCAAGGCAAGAAAGCAGCGACGCAGTACTGCACGAATCATAGCCTGGATCGAAAGACTGCCGGGTACGGCATTGCTGCAGGGAGGAAAGGGCAACGGGTTACTTTTTCGAAAGCGGAAAAAGTAACCCGTCCCCGCAATCAGAGCTTACGCTTTTTTCAATCCCGCCAGTACGCGCTCCGGCGTGAACGGTGCTTCGCGCAGGCGGACGCCGACGGCGTCGAAGATCGCGTTGGCGATGGCCGCGGCGATTGGCGCGCTGGACGGCTCGCCGCCGCCGAGGGCGGGCATCTCGGGGCGATTGATCAAGACGATTTCGATTTCTGGAACGTTGGGAAATCTAATGACGGGGTACGTGCTCCAATCGAGAGTCTTGATACCGGATGAGTCGAACTTGACTTCTTCCATCAGCGCACGACTGACGCCCTGAATTATGTTTCCCTCGATTTGGTTCTTGAGCCCGTCCGGATTTATGATCAGTCCGCAGTCGTGTGAGAGAATGAAACGCTTGACCGCCACATCACCCGTGGATTTGTCGACTTCCACTTCCGCTACTGCGCCGCAAATTGTATTCGCGCGATTCGAGACGGCTACGCCGCGGCCGATGGCTTTGGCTTCCGTTGAAGCTGCGGCGGGCGAAGGTCGTTCTTGCCAGCGCGCTTGCTTTGCCACTGCGGTCAAAGCTTCCGCGCCGCGCTTGTTGGCGCCAAGATAACGCATGCGGAACTGCACCGGATCGATGCGCTGGTCTGCAGCGATCTCATCCATGAACGACTCGCTCGCGAAGCAGCGGCCGATGTCGCCGGGCGCGCGCAAATAGCCCGTGCGCAGCGGCGTCTCGTCGGCTTGCACCCAGGGAATAAGCGGCGCCATACACTTTTGATTTTCGAACGCATAGATCTCGCCGCCGCCTTGCGTGCCGTTGGAGTTTCCATCCGCCGTGGGTTTCATGCCGATCTGTCGCGAGGCGAGCAGGCGCAGCCCGCGGCCCGACGCGGCGGTGAGAGGGAATCCGCGGTCGGCAAAATCCCAGGCGATGATCTGGCCTTGATTATCGACGCCGGCGCGGATCAAATCCAACTGCGCCGGGCCTTTAGGCTCCCAGCCGTGCTCATCATCGCGCATCCATTGGACGCGCACCGGTTTGCCGACGGCGCGGGAAAGTAACGCGGCGTCTTCCGCGACATCGTCAGCGCCCATGCGTCCGTAGCTGCCGGAGGCTTCGCGGTAGAGCACGCGCACGCTTTTTTCCGTGAAACCGAGCAGCTCGGCAACGGCCTTGCGCGTATCGAACGAACCTTGCGTGCCGGTGTAGATCGTCGCCTGATCTTTGCCGACGTCCGCTACGGCGCATGACGGACCCATCATGCCGTGCATCTGAAACGGCCAGCGGTACGTGGCTTCGTACGTTTTGCTTGCTTGCGCGAGCGCGGCGTCGGGGTTGCCTTTGTTAACTGTGACTTGATCACGCAGGCTCTTAGTATTCTTCAGGAGGGCAAATACCTCATCGGCGCTCGCCGGCATTTTAGTCTGAGGCTGCGTCCATGTGACCTTCAACGCCTTCGCTGCATTGATCGCTGCCCATTCACTTTGGGCGACAACGCCGACGAAGCTTCCTTCCTGCACGAGCTTGACAAAGCCGCGGATATTTTTGCTGGTGCTGTCGTCGATGCTCGCCGGCTTTGAAGTGATTGTGGGCGGTCGGACAACTCTGCCGTGCAACATGCCCGGTATCCGAACGTCGTGAGCGTAAACAAACTCTCCCGTGAGCTTCTTCGGCAGCTCGATACGTTTTTGTGAAGATCCCACGACCTTATAATCTTTGACTTCTTTGGCACGCACTTCGGGCGCGACTTTCATATCCCAGCCGGTGCCCGTGGCGGTAATCTTTACGTTGAACTGTTTGCCGCCGATGAGCTGGCCGTAGGTGACGGTTTTCTTAGTGTCGCCGGCGACGCTGACGACGCCGTCTTTCACCATTAATTTTTCCGGTGTCGAGTTGAGCCGCGCCGCTGCGAGCTTCATCAACTCTTGCCGCGCGGCGGCGGCCGCCTGGCGCAACTGCGGCCCACCTCGTTCAATGCTTCTGCTGCCGGCGGTTACCCCTTGGTCGATCGCTTTCGCGGTATCCAAACCGATCATATGGATGCGATTGAACGGCACGTCCAATTCTTCGGCGACAATTTGTGCCAGCGCGGTTTCGACGCCGGTGCCGAGATCCACCTTGCCGCTGAATACGGTCACCGTGCCGTCCGGCGCGATCGCGAGCCAAGAATCGAGTTGTGCCGGGTCGGCATCGATGCCCGGACCGACCGTCGATTGCCCGAAGAGCTGCGACGAAGGAAAGAGATTGAAGCTGACGATCAGAGCGCCCGTGCCTTTGAGAAATTGTCTGCGATTGAGTTCGATGGTTTTCATTTGCGCTGCTCCTTTTCCTTAGACCAACTGGCCCGATGCCCGTTTGACCGCTCGCAGTATGCGGATATGCGTGCCGCAGCGGCAGAGATTGCCCGCCAACGCTTCCTTGATCTGGCCATCGGTGGGTTTGGGAGTCTTATCGAG
>DASWCL010000303.1:0-5564 GCA_036390135.1 Binatia bacterium | reverse complement strand
TGGAGTTTCACCGAAGCGGTCTGGGTGCACGAAAAACCGCGTGAAGAATTGATGGCGGATTACAAAGCCAAAGCAGCGAAAGCAGGCTATCCGAATTTTAAGACGTGAAAGAAGGCAATAGCAAAAACGAAGAATTGATTTCTTACTGTTGCCTAGTGCCTAATGGCTGTTGCCTCGTTCACTACTTGAGCAACTTACTCGCCAGGGCAATCGCCGGATTTCTTATTTTCAAAACGGAAGATTCGAGGTGAGTCTCAAGCCGGAGATAATCTTCCACCGTCATGACGTCCTTGCAGCTTTGCAGGTCGAACTCTTTCAACCACTCGGTGTTTACGTCCAGCCGGCGCGTGCCCTGCTTCATTGCTTTGCCGTAAATTTCCTGACCCTCTTTGCTCAGTAGCCAGTTGACGAAAACCTTCGCCGCGTTCGGATGCGGCGGATTCTTCACCACCGCCATGACGCCGCTGCCGTTGTTGGCGTGCGCGCCTTCTTTGATTTTGGGCACGGGCTTCACCGGCAGCCCGGCTTTCATGAACGGCTCGTAAGTGTAGTGGCTGAGACCGATCGTGAACGCCAACTTTCCTTTGGCCAGTCCATCCGCGAGCTGTCGCAAATTTTGGCTGATGAGAAGGTCCTGCTGGCTGAGCTTCTGCAGATACTCTTCGCCTTTGACCTTCCAAAGGAAAGTCCAGGTGTTTTGTCCCGAGCCGGGATTGCGCGGATCGAGGAAGCCGATTCGGCCTTTCCATTTCGGGTTAAGCAGGTCATCGTAGGAGCGAATCTCAGCGGTATCGACTTGGCTGCCGTTGTACCACAAGGTTTCGCTCGTATAGCAGAGGAACGCGTAAACCTGTCGCTTGCCGCTCACGTTGTCTTCCCAGATATGCCCGCCCCACCAATTTTTCGGCTCCTTCACTTCCGGCAGGATCATATAGGACTGAAAATCATCCGCCGCTCCGGCTGCGACCATCGCAAGAGGCGTGGGACCTCCCGCGACGAGGACATCGAAATACCGGACGCCGGCATTGAATTCAGTGACGATCCGGGTCACGTTTTCCGGACCCCGCGCCGACAGCAGTTCGACGGGAATGCCGAACTTTTCTTTGAACTTCGTGCTGATCACAGTTCTTAGCTCGCTGCTCGCCGGAATCCCGACGACGACGGTTCCTTCTTTTTTCGCGGCCGCTACCGTCTTCTCCCATTCCGTTTGCGCTTGCACGAAATGAAAACTCCCTGGCACAACAATGGCGCACAAAACCGCGACGCAGGTTAAGATCCGACTTGGAACTCTCATGCGGTGTGATTTCCTCGACTGTTTATATTCCAGGAAACGGAATGACGTTGCGGAATTTTTCAATCACTCGCTCGCGCAGCTCGCGGCTCGAGCGGCTGACTTTGGGAAACTTATCTTTCCACTCAAATGGCCGCACCGCGTAGAAAATCGCCCGGCCGTTGGTGTGATCCTTCGACTCTCGCTTGTCGGGCGGCATGCGCGGATCGAGTGGCGTGCTCCAGCAGCCGTCGATGATATCGATATTGGTCGGCGGATCGACCCGGGTCATCATGGCCCACAGCACTTCCTTCATGTTCGTCGGATCGATATCGTCATCGACCACGACGACGTAACGGCCGTTGCGCGCCGACGCCGCTGCGCTCACGGCGGCCATACCGGCTTGCTTCGCGTGGCCGGCGTATTTTTGCTGGATCGCGACGACTGTCATGTACGGCGAATGATTGTACACGCCAACGACGTTTTGAACGCCGGCGGCTTCCAGTTGATCCCAGAGAATTCCCGCGGTCGGATTGCCATCGATCTTCATCGCGCCAGTCCACAGCGGCGCTTCTTCCTCGAGAATTGGATCGTTACGATGGTAAATTGCTTTCACGCGAATCACCGGCTGCGCTTCGCCCGTTCCCACTGTCCCGCCGGAGTAATAACCCGGCCATTCGCCGAACGGACCTTCGGCGCGGGCCTCTTCTCTCGGCGGCGGTATTTCCCCTTCGAGCGCAATCTCGGCGCCGGCGGGAATCGGCAAGCCGGTCAGCGGGCCGCGAATAATTTCCAGCGGCCGCCCCATCAAACCGCCGGCGTAGTCCAGTTCAGAATGGCCCCAGGCAACTTTGGTGTGCGCCAATGTAAAAAGCATCGGATCCGTACTGAACGTGACGACCACCGGACAACTTTTTCCCTGCTCCCAATACTTTTGGCAAATCAGCCGGCCGTGCTGCCCTGGACTCATCCATAGGCCGAGAAGATTTTTCTCGTGCAGCTGGATCCTGTACGTGCCGGCGTTGAGAAAACCACTTTCCGGCTCGGCGTTGATCACACAATCGCCCGTGCCGATATAACGCCCGCCGTCGCCGTCATGAAAGCGCGGCGCAGGAAACTTGAGGAGATCGACTTTGTCGCCCTCCATGATGTTTTCCATCAGCGGCGCACTCTTGACCTCCGCCGGCGCAATCGACTTGCCCGATTTCATCTTGCGCGCGAGCAGACGGACAACCTCAAGTTTGCTTTTCTCAGGGGCAATGCCAAAAGCGAGCGCAGTCCGTTTATAATTGGCGTAGGCCAAACTCACCAATCGAAAACCCGCGGGGTAATCTTTGATCTTGTCGAAAATCAACATCGGCCGCGAGTCTAGCTCCGCCGTCGCTTCGATGAGCGCGCCGATCTCGTGATTCCAGTCCCCGCCCTCGATCAAGCGCCACTCGCTGATTTTTTTTGCTTCTTCGATAAAGCCGCGGAAATCGTGATAAGAAAGTGTGTCCATCATCTATCCAATGCCGATCTCGTCCAAGGTCGGTCGAGATTCTTCGGCTTCGCCTCAGAATGGCATACAATATAACGTCTTAACTCGCTCCAATGCCGATTGATCATTGCAGCACCTTCTCCGCAAACTTCTGTGATTTCAACCTCACGTTGACGCATTTGTCTTCCAGGTAATTGCGCAGCTTCTCGTTCTCTTTCACGCTGAGCGTATCCTTCGATGCTTCCACGCCCTGTTTCGCCATCCAGTTCGTGTCGACGTCCAAGCGGCGCGTGCCGTGCAACAGAACCCGGCTATAGATCTCTTGCCCTTCCTTGCTCAAGAGCCAATTCACAAAGACTTTCGTCGCGTTTGGGTGGGGCGGATTTTTTAGAATCGCCAGAGTGCCGTAGCCGTTGCTCGACGGCGTGCCTTCGCGCGGCTCGGGCAGATCTTTGATCGGTAAACCCGCTTTGGCAAACGGCTCGGTTTGCGCCACCCCGATTCCGAGGGTAATGGCGACCTTGCCCTTTGCCAACGCCTCGGCCAGCTGACGCAAATTCTGCGTAACGAACAAATCCTGCGCGACCAGTTTCTTCAAATACTCCTCGCCCTTCAGATCCCAAAGGTACGCCCACACGGATAATCCCGAACCCGCCACGCGCGGATCGCTCAGACCGATCTTGCCTTTCCACTTGGAATCGAGCAGATCGTCTAAGGATCGCAGCTCCTCGGCCTTCGCCAGCGTCGTGTTGTACCAGAAACCTTCGGTGCTTTTCGTCGAGACGAAGGAATAGAAGAGCCGCGTGTTGCTGACGTTGTCCATGAAAACATGACCGCCCCACCAATTCTTTGCGTCTTTCACCTCGGGAAGAATCATATATTGCTCGGCCTGATCGAACAAACCGGTTTTAATCAGTGGCACGCCTGTGCAGGAACCGAAAATGAATGTATCGAAATAGCGCATGCCCGCTTTGCCCTCGGTGACGACCCGATTGGCGATCTGCGGGCCGGTCGCGGAGAAAATCTCCATCTCGAAGCCGAAGCGGGTTTTGAAGGCCGGCTCGAGTTCCTTCCGTAACTCCGCGCTCGGCGGCAGTCCGACCACGACTTTCCCTTCTTTCTTCGCCGCCGCAATCGTCTTTTCCCACTCGGACTGCCAAGTCTGTTGCGCGAGCGCTGAATCAACGGCGCCGCCCAGAACAATCAGACCCGTGACGAACATCAGGACAAGTCTTGGCATCTGATTCCGCTTGGAGACTGTTCCTCGTCGTCGTAGCTCGTCCATATTCCTTTGTGATTCGATCTTTCGCCTAACGCCTCACGGTCGATTTCGCCATCGGGTAAAAATATTCATACGTGCCGTCTTCGACTCTCTTGAAAATACTCGTGACGGTTTTCCAAGGATCCTTTGCATAGTCTTCATAGCGACCCTTTGCGTTGATACCAGGAATTTCCGGCACCCAATCTTCCGCGAGTAATTCTTTCGGGTCGCCGTAGCGTGACGTCAGCGCCCGCACTTCCGGACTGTCGAGCGATGACATATGCCCCTTGTTAATAATTGTCACCCAGGTGTTTTTCGTGCCGCGCACCCGGAGTTTATAAGTGGTGAAGTAGTTGTGAATATGAAACCAGTGATCGTCGGGCATATTGTTTTTCCTGGTAAACTCGATCCATTCCTTGGACCATTCAGGAGAATCCGGACCGTGGTGTACGCGGATACCGTGGCCAAAGTGCATGACGCCGCTGCGGTTGCGTTCGGTAACGTTGTCTCCGATAAGATTTTCGTCCGGCCGCTTGTAAAATTTTGGATTGGTGCCGAGTGCAGCTTCGTAGAGCAGCCAGTAGCCTGGACGATCGTGATACGGATAAGTAAGCTCGTTGATCTTCGGATATTTCAAGAACTCGCGCCAAGCTTCGGCGTAGACGCCGCTTCCTTTGACGTCGGCGACGTAGCCGTCTTTGATAACGACTTCGGTTCGTGGAAAATGACCCGCATGATTCGCAGTGCCGGCAATCACACCGTTAGCCTTCGGCGTCGGTGACCGCGGATTCCATTTCTTTTGAAACGCCGGATATTCGACGACGGAATACGGGAAGCGACCCGTCGCCTGATTGGGGAACATGTAAAGATGTCCCTGCTGGTAAACGCCGCGCGCCCAGCGCTCGGACATATCTTCGGTTAAATCGCTGCTGAGGTTTGTTCCTTCGGGGTCGGTGATCTCCAAACGATCCGCCCAGGCGATCGGCTCGATGGTCCGCTCTTCCGCCAAACGCCAGACATCGCCCGGAAATTGCGAGATCTTGCTCATCACGGTCCAGCGATTGTCGAAAACCATCACGCCGAGAAATTTCTCTTCGTAGGGCCGCACGTAACGTCTCAACGTCGTCGTCCCGGCTCTGCCCCAGAAAAAACCTCTGACCTGGGGATTTTTCTCCAGGTAATCCTTGATTCCCTTGCCGACGTTCTCGCGGTCGAGCTTCTTTTGCGCTTCTTTCAATTTTTCTGGAAGCTGCGCGCGCGCTGGATACAGCGCATCGTACAAATCCGGGCGTCGCTCTTTGAGCCACTTCTTTGGAACTTCGGGATCCGCGAAGCGCCCGTCGATCCACTGTCGCGCTTCGATGTAACCTTGCTCGGCGGTGAATTGGCGGCGCGCTTTGAGCAACTCCGCTGCCTCGGCGCGGCTGACGCCGACCAATTCATAGTCGTGCAGCAGTTGAACCTTCACCCCGCGCTCTTCGATGGCTTTTTTGACCGCGTCGACAATCATGTCGTCCGCGGTCGCTTCGAGAACGATGGCGATGGCTTCGCCT
>DASWCL010000302.1:0-6763 GCA_036390135.1 Binatia bacterium | reverse complement strand
CGACGGCAGCTGATGCTGATAGGCGCGGGCGGTGTCAATGGCAGGGCCGTTCAACTCGTTCCATGCGGACTCGCCGAGCTGGCGCACGCGCGCGGCTTGATGCGGCGCGAGAATCGTAAAGCGCACGCCAAATCGCGCGAGCAGTTCTAAGGTTTCCAAGTCGACCGCGGTCTCCGGCAGCCACATGCCTTCCGGTGCGCGCTCGAATCTCTTTTCAAAATCACTGATCCCCCAGGCAATCTGTGTGGCGCGGTCGCGGCTATTGGCCAATGGCATGATGATATGGTTATAAGCTTGGGCGATGGCGGAGCCATGGCCGGAAAAGTTTTTTTGGCTTTCCCGGTCGGCTGCCAAAATCGAGGCATAAACGTCCGGCGCCTTGACCTCCAGCCACGATAACAGCGTAGGACCGAAGTCGAAGCTCATTTGCGCGTAGTTATTGACGAGCTTGATAATGCGGCTTTGTTCGTCGAGGATCCGCGAAACCGAATTGGGTGCGTAGCATTCGGCGGTAATCCGTTCGTTCCAATCGTGGTAGGGCGCCGCCGAGTCTTGCAGCTCGACGGCTTCAAGCCAGGGATTTTCGCGCGGCGGTTGATAGAAGTGGCCGTGAATGCAGATGCAGCGTTCCATGTGAGGGTGAATTCGCGCGACGAGAGTCTTTAAGTCCGCAGGGCGACGGCAAACATTTTTACCGTCGTTATGGCGCAGTCATGATCCAGGTTGTTTTGCGCGGCCCGCGTGGCAATACCACCACGCCGCTTGGCGAGACCTTGTAGCGTTCTTGGTCTTTCTCAATATCGTAGCCAATTTCGGTTCCGGATGGAATGACATTGGCTTTGTCAATGATGGCGTGGCGAATCTTGCATCCTCGGCCGATTTCCACCCAGTCCATGATCACCGAATCTTCAATTTGGCTGTAGCTATGGATTCTCACGTTTCTACCGATCACGCAGTTGTGCACGTGGCTGCCGCTGATGATCGTTCCCTCGGCGACGATGGAATTGACCGCCATGCCTTGGCGATCTTTCCAATCGAAGACGAATTTCGCCGGCGGGTCGGAGTAACCGACCGTGCGCAACGGCCAACTGCGGTTATACAAATTGAATGACGGATCGATGGAGCACAGATCCATGCTCGCTTCATAGTAGGCGTCAAGGGTCCCGAGGTCGCGCCAGTAGCTCGGCTCCTCCCCTTTTGATGGGATGGGCACGCGATTTTTGCGGAAATCGTACGCGTAGACTCGGTTGCTCTTGAGCAATCCCGGCAGTACATCCCGGCCGAAATCGTGATTGCTCGAAGTCTTTTCCGCGTCCTTGTTGAGCGCTTCGATCACGACTTCATTGTTAAAAAGGTAATTGCCCATGGAGACCAGGGCATAGTTGGGCTCGCCCGGAATCGACTTGGGATTTTTTGGCTTCTCGTCAAAGCTGACGATGCGCCAGTCGGTATCGACTTCGATGACGCCGAACTGCTGGGCTTCCTCGATTTTAACCGGCAGGGCGGCGACCGTGACGTCAGCCGCCTTTTTTTGATGATCGTCGATCATCTGGCGCACGTTCATGCGGTAAATATGGTCAGAGCCGAAAACCGCGACCAGTTTGGGGCTATGACGTTCGAGCAAATAGAGATTCTGATACACCGAGTCCGCGGTGCCTTGATACCAATCGTCCCCCGAACGCATTTGCGCCGGCACCGGAGTGACGAAATGTTCTCCGAGGAAATCATTGGTGCGCCAGCCGCGGTCGAGGTGCTCGAGCAGCGATTGCGCCTTAAACTGGGTCAGGACGTAGATCGACAAGATGCCGGAATTGACAAAATTCGACAGCACAAAATCGATAATTCGGTACCGACCGCCAAACGGCACAGCGGGTTTCGCCCGGTGTTGTGTCAAGGGATACAGGCGTTCACCCCGTCCGCCCGCAAGTATTACGCCCAGCACGTACATCATCGTCCTCTTTTTTGTTTCCCCCTAATTCACAAGTTGGCGGTACAAGTCTGAATATTGCTTGGCGGAGCGATCCCAGGAAAAATCCATCACCATCGCCCGGCGCCGGAGCGCCGTCCAGGCGTTTTTATTTCGAAACACCGATAAGCTTTGATCTATGGCGCCAAGCAAGGCTTGCGGGTTGTAGGCTTCAAAAACAAAACCTGTGCCCGACTTGGCATCAACGTCACAGGGTTGCACCGTATCTTTCAAGCCGCCCACGGCCCGCACGATCGGAATGGTACCATATTTGAGACTAAACATCTGGTTAAGGCCGCAGGGCTCATAGAGCGATGGCATCAAGAAGAGATCGGCGCCCGCCTCGATTTGATGCGCCAGCGCTTCGTCAAAACCGATGCGCGCTGCCACCTGACCGGGATAGCGCGCCACCGCCGCGCGAAAAAATTCTTCATAGCGCGGCTCGCCGCTGCCGAGCACGGCGACTTGGACGCGGCGCTCGATCAGCGCCGCAAAGATGTTTTCAATCAGATCGAAACCCTTTTGCGGCGTGAGGCGCGAGATCATGCCGATAAGCGGCATATCGTTTTCGTCGGGAAGGTGCAGGGCTTTTCTGAGGTTTTTTTTGCAAGCGCTTTTCCGGGCGAGACTGTTTTCACCGTAGTGGTCCGTGAGAAACGGATCCGTCCACGGATTCCACAGATGGTAATCGACGCCGTTAAGAATGCCCACGAGAGCGTCTGCGCGCTGGCGCATGACGCCGTCCAGACCGAATCCCTGCTCCAACGTCATAATTTCTGCCGCATAAGAAGGACTCACGGTCGTGAGCTTGTCGGCAAAAAGTAGCGCGCCCTTGAGAAGATTGATATTGCCGTAGAATTCCAAAAACTGCGGCGTAAACAATCCGCCGTCGAGATCCAATAAATGCCAGTCGCGTGCCGGAAACATTCCTTGGAAGCCCAAATTGTGAATCGTAAAAACGGTTTTAGCCGCAGCAATCTCTGCATAGCGTGACGCCTGGGTTTTAAGAAAGACGATCGCCGAGGCTGCTTGCCAATCGTGGCAATGGACGACGTCCACGCCAAGCTGACGCAGCAGCTCCAACGCGGCGCGGCAAAAAAAAACGAAGCGCTCGGCGTTGTCGGGATAATCTCCCGCCGGCGTGCCGTAGAGAAATTCTCGATCGAAGTACCGATCGGCGCGAATCACGTAGACGCTTACGCCTTTGTCGATGGCAGCCTCAAGAACCGTTGACTCTTGCCGGCGGTCGCCAATCGGGACGACGAGCTGAAATGGCGTGTCGCGTAGCGCAAAGCCGCCTTGCAGAATGCAGCGATAGGCCGGCGCGATGACACAGACTTCATGGCCGAGCCGTTCCACAGCCACGGAAAGCGTCCCGAGGACGTCAGCCAAGCCGCCGGTCTTGGCAAAGGGTGTCACTTCCGAGGCGATCATGGCGATCTTCATTTCGTTTCGACCGATCTGAAGCTGCGCTCGACTGTTTCAATCGGGCGCGCAGCGTTATGCGTTGCTCGTAAAGAATAGCGCCGACAACGGCGGCAAGGTGAGCAGTAGGGAAAACGGCCGGCCGTGGTGCGGCTGCGGACTTACTTCCAGGCCGCCGCCGTTGCCCATGCCGCTCCCGCCGTATTCCCATGCGTCGCTGTTCAAGACTTCGCGCCAGAACCCGCCGCGCGGCGCGCCGATCCGATACCCTTGCCGCGGCACGGGCGTGAAATTACAGACCGCCAGCACTAAATTCGCAGTGGATTTTCCCTTGCGGATTAAACTCACCACGCTGCTTTCAGTGTCGCCGCAATCGATCCATTCAAAACCGGCCGGCTCGCAGTCGAGCTCATGCAATGCCGCCTCGCTGCGGTAAAGGCGATTGAGGTCCCCAATCCATTGCTGCACGCCGCCGTGAAGCGGGTAATCCACCAGATTCCAATCCAGACTGCCGTCGTGGCTCCACTCGCGCCACTGGCCGAACTCACCGCCCATGAACAGGAGCTTCTTGGCCGGCTGCGCGTACATATAGCCGTACAGAGCGCGCAGATTGGCAAACTTCTGCCAATCATCGCCGGACATCTTTCCCAACAGGGAGCCCTTGCCGTAGACGACCTCGTCGTGGGAGAGCGGCAGGGCAAAGTTTTCATGAAAGGCGTAGAGCATTCGGAACGTGAGCTTGTCTTGATGGTAGCGGCGATGCACGGGTTCCTTGCACATGTATTGCAGCGTGTCGTGCATCCAACCCATGTCCCATTTGAGGCCGAAGCCGAGGCCGCCGACGTAGGTCGGTCGCGACACCATCGGCCAGTCGGTGGATTCCTCCGCAATAGTTTGCGTGTCGGGAAAACGCTCGTAGACGGCGGCATTGAGCCGGCGCAGAAAATCGATGGCGTCGATATTTTCGCGGCCGCCATATTTGTTAGGAACCCATTCGCCGTCCTTGCGCGCGTAGTCGAGATAGAGCATCGACGCCACGGCATCTACGCGCAGCCCGTCGGCGTGATAACGGTCGAGCCAAAACAGCGCATTGCTGATGAGGAAACTCCGAACTTCGTTGCGGCCGTAGTTGAAAATAAAACTGTTCCATTCCGGATGGTAGCCTTGACGCGAATCGGCATGCTCGTATAAATGGGTGCCGTCAAAAAAAGCCGGGCCGTGTTCGTCGCTGGGAAAATGCGACGGCACCCAATCGAGGATGACGCCGATGCCGCGCTGATGCAGGTAATCGATCAGGTACATGAGGTCTTGCGGCGTGCCGAAGTTTCCCGATGGCGCAAAAAATCCGGTAATTTGATAGCCCCACGAGCCAAAAAATGGATGATCCATCACCGGCATGAATTCCACGTGGGTGTAATCCAGCTTTTGCAGATAATCGGCGAGCTGGGGCGCCAGTTCGCGGTAGGATAGTGAACGGTTGCCTTCCTGCTCGATGCGCCGCCACGAGCCCAAGTGCATTTCATAAATCGCCATCGGTTTGTCGAGGCGATTGCGCTGGTGGCGGCTGGCCATCCATTCGCGATCACTCCACGTGTAATCGAGATCCCAAACGATGGAAGCGGTTTTCGGCGGCACTTCGTTGAATATCGACAGCGGGTCAGCCTTATCGACGCGGTAACCGTTGAATCGCGAGACGATGCGATATTTGTAAAGAGTCCCCTTGCCCATGTCGGGGAAAAACCCTTCCCATATGCCGGATTGGCCCTTGGGGGTAAGCGCGTGGCTATCCCGATGCCACTGATTGAAATCACCCATGACGAAAACCTGCTCGGCGTCAGGCGCCCAAACAGCGCAATAGGTGCCGGTGTTTTCTCCGGCAACGAGGTGCGCGCCGAGCTTCTCGTAAAGGCGAAAGTGGCTGCCTTGATTAAAAAGATAGAGATCGTCGTCGGTCAGCAGACTGATGATCGGTGGTTGCGTCATTACCATAATTTTATCTTTTCCGGCCGCGAATGTCGCCGATGGTCTTCAATACTTCCACGACAGATCCTAGCTCACGGATCGTTTCGAGCGGGAGGCGAGCTTTGCGCTGCCAATTGGGCCGCTCTTGCCACGTGCCGGGAGTATTTTGCGGCAACGGTTCGAGCCAAAGGTCTTCCAAGTTGATCAGTAAGAACTCTTCATCATTCTCAGCTAGAAACGTCAACCATGCGGCGAGCACCGCGCTCGGGTCGGCGTTATTGTCATTCAGCGAACCGTTCGAGAGGAGAAATCTAACCAGAGCTTCTCGTTGCGCTGCGCGGTATTGATGCTGCTGTTGCGCTTGCGCTTCTTCGACCAAGCCGAGCTCGACTCGATCTTGGATGTCGGCGCCGGTCCAAAAAGCCATGAACGTCGCCGTGTCGTGGGTATTGAGACTTGCCACGGTATTCGCCGGGACTGTGTCGAGCGCCGGCTCGGCAGCTGCGTTTACACCGAAGATTCCCACGTGCATGCCGAGAATTTTATGACGTTCCATCGCTTGGTTGACATAGACCGGCACCGTACCGAGATTTTCGCCGACGACTTGCACGTGGTGGCGATGCGATTCCAGGCACAAGATCGCATAGTACTCTTGGGCTTGATTGTGAACATACAAGCCCTCTGCAGCGCTGAAGCCGTCCGGTACCCAGAAGGCGCGGTGTAAGCCCATGATGTGATCAATGCGCAGCATCCCGGCCAGAGCCATATGATGGCGAAGGCAATCGACGTAGTAGCGATATCCTTGGCCTCGGATGGCGTCGGGATGAAGCGGCGGAAAGCCCCAGTCTTGGCCCTTCACGAATAAGCCGTCGGGCGGAGCACCGCCGTTGGCGCTCAAGGCGAATAGATTCCGCTCGCGCCAGACATCGTAACCGTCGCGATTTACGCCGAGAGGGAAGTCAAGATAAAGCGTCGCGCCGTTCTTTTTCGCCTCATCGCGCAACCAGCGCTTTTGTTCGTCGCATTGCCACTGGACGTAAAGATGGTACTGATAAGCGCCCTCGTCATAGTCATCGGCGGTTAGTGTGCCGGCGCAGGCGGTGGACGGCCAATAGAACCAGACTTTGCGTTCGCGCTCGACTTTGGCGCGAAAGGCGGCGTAGTCCCGCGCCATGGGATGGGTTGTCACATACTTTTTAAAGCTCGTCCGGCGCTTGGAATTTTTTTTCAGAAGAAATTTTAACAGCTCCTCGATCGCCTGACGTTTGAGAGCCATGCACTTTCGGTAGTCAACCACCAATTGCGCCCGGGCATCGTTTAAGTCGCGTTGAAACCCGGCGGAGTTGACTATGGCTTGCGCCGCCGGACACCGGGCGAACTCCGGGATCCTCGTCACGTCGAGATAAAACT
>DASWCL010000301.1:0-4206 GCA_036390135.1 Binatia bacterium | reverse complement strand
TGTTCAGAGAGTTCCAGCAATTGGACTTGAGCTTCGGCAAGAAACATCAAGGCACGGGTCTCGGCTTGGCGCTGACGAAAAAGATCGTCGAGGCGCAAGGGGGTGAAGTCGGCGTGGACAGCGTGCTGGGTCGAGGCAGCCGATTTTTTGCGCTCCTTCCGCGCCGGGCGAGCTCGACGGAAAAAACCAAGCAGACGTTTTTCGCGAGCCCATTCAACCGGCCGCCGGTATTGGTGATCGAGAACACTGATAATGATCGAAAGAGAATTACCGAGATTCTTGTGCGTCACGGCTACGGCGTGGACATTGCCGCAACGGGCAGCGAGGCGATTGTCAAAGCTCGGGAAAAGATTTTTAGCGCTATCCTTCTCGACCTCATCCTGCCCGACATGGTCGGATGGCAAATCCTGCACGCCATTCGCAGCGAGGGCCCAAATCAGAACACGCCGATTATTGTTACCACGATCGTCACCGAAAAAGATGCCGCGAGAGGGTTTCCAATCCAGGATTTTTTATCCAAGCCGGTGGAACCAAAGAGTCTCATCAACGCGCTGGCTCGGACCGGTGTCCAGCCACCGAAGACCAAAGGCAGAATCCTCGTCGTGGATGATGACCCCAACGCCTTGAAGATCGCGCGGGTCGCGCTCGAGCCGCTGGGCTACCAAACGATCTGTCACGTTAGCAGCGTGAGCGGGCTCGCGGTGGTGGAACACGAACCGGTGGACGCGGTTATCCTCGATCTGTTGACGCCCGAGATGGATGGGTTCGAGTTTCTCGAGCGGCTTCGGCAATCTTCGGCCGGCAGGGGTATGCCCGTGATCGTTTGGACGAATCAAGATTTATCAGCGGCCGAGATGCCGCAGCTGGCGTCGTCGGCACAGTCCGTCGCATTAAAAAGCCGGGGAGGCATCGATGCGGTGGTTAAGGAATTGCAGTTTCATTTATCGACGCGAGAATAAATTGTGGCCGATGCCGCGCCAGGACTGCGCGACGCGGACGTTGAAGTGTTTGAGCGCGCTTTACGAGAAGAAAGAGGACAAATATGGCGAAAAATTCAATTTTGATCGTCGATGACAATCCAGTAAACTTGAAGCTCATTCGCGTCCTGCTCACCGGCGAGGGATACGACGTTCGTACCGCGGCGGATGCTGAAGAGGCGATGCAGGTGCTCAAAGAGGCAAGTCCGCATTTGATTCTGATGGATGTGCAACTGCCGGGCATTGACGGCCTTGAACTGACCCGCAGACTTAAGACCGATCCAGCGACCCGAGATATCAAGATTCTTGGTCTCACCGCCTACGCGATGAAAGGGGACGAAGAGAAGATATTGGCGGCGGGCTGCGATGGCTACATTGCCAAACCGATCGACACGCGCACGTTGCCCCGAGTGATCGGGCATTACCTAGAACGATAAAGAAAGGTTGGCGTAAGAGCCTATTGCCACTCGATTTGCGATGGCGAACTCCTATGGATCCAATGAAAATACTCGTTGTTGAAGATAATCCGATATCGAGGAAGCTCACCCGTCTCGCGCTCGAAATGGAAGGCTTCTCGGTATTTGAAGCCGCGGACGGTCAGTCCGCCATCGATCATGTTGCTCGTGACCGGCCGGATCTTATTCTGCAAGATATCCTGCTGCCGGACATGGATGGTTTCGAAATAGTGAAACGGCTCCGTGAGCTGCCCGGCGTGGATAAAATTCCTGTCCTGGCGCTCACTGGACTGATCTCGGCGGGCGATGAAAAAAAACTGCCGACGGCGTCTTTCTCGGATTATTTATTTAAGCCAGTGGAACCATCTTTTCTGATCAGCACCGTACGCGCTCACTTGGCAGCCAGTCAAACTTCGGATCATAGGCCCGGACATGGTCGTATCGTGCTGGCCGTCGACGATGATCCCACGCAGCTCAAGCTATTGGCCACCTATCTCGCCAACCTCGGTTTCGGTGTCGCCACGGCCAAGGACGGAGCCGAGGCTCTCGTCAAAGCCGAAACGACGATGCCGGATGCCATTATCACCGATGTCTTGATGCCGGAGGTTGACGGTTTTCAACTTTGCCGGATGATTCGGAAGCACCAGCGGCTAGCCAAGACGCCGGTCGTGTTGTTGAGTAACAACTACGACGAAGACGCCGACCGTCGCCTCGCCGCGGACAGTGGTGCCAACGCGCTCGTCGTCCGGACGCCCGATTGCAAGGACGCGGTTGAAGTTTTACTTGCCAGCCTTGATCATCCCGCGCCATCGCCGGCCGGTGATGACGGCCAGTTCGAAGCCGGGCACAAAGACAGCCTGTTGCGCCAACTCAATCGCCAGGCGAGATTGAGCGTCGATCTGGCGCGCCGCTGCGCCGCGCAGAGCGCGCAGATATCCGTGCTTGCAAGCGCCGCGCAAAACTTTTTGCGGCCCGGCCTGAGCATCGAAAATCTGCTCTCGGAAATTCTCGCTCACTATCTTGCGGTCATCGGCTTCTCGCGTGGCGCCGTGTATCTGCTCGGCAGCGACGGGCGGCTCCAGTTGTCGGGTCAAATCGGCTTTTCTCAGGTTGGCGAAGCCGCATTGGCGGAGTTTTTCGGCGATGCAGAATTGCTTCAAGAAGTGATGACGTGCGAAGAACCGATCGTCATGAGGGCGCCGGCGAGTGACGCGAAACATCAAGCTCTTTTGACCAGCGCGGGGGTGCGGTCGATTATTACCGCGTCTTTGGCGTTCGATGGACGCGCCCTCGGCGTCATCGCGCTATTTTCCGACAATCGGGAACTCTATCCGGAATGGATGCACTTCTCCAAGCTGATTCACGGTCAGATCAGCCAGGCGGTCGCGCTCTGGCAAACCATTGCTCAGTTAAAATACCTGGCCGACTACGATACGCTCACCGGCTTGCCGAATCGCGCCAGTTTGACGGAGCGCTTGCGCCAGCTCCTCGTCGAGCAAGAAAAGCCGGTCGAGACGGCACTCTTGCGCGTCAACATCGACGGCTTCGAAGAGATTAACAATGCCCTAAGCTATAGCAACGGCGATGAGTTGTTGCGCCAGTTTGGTAAGCGCTTGAAACAAGCCGTGCCTCAAGCGGACATGATCGCGCGCTTGCACGCCGACGAGTTTGGCATCCTCGTCACGCAAAGCGGCGTGTCGCGCATGAGTGGGGAGATTGCGAGCACCATCCGAGCCGCGCTTAAGGGGCCGTTTGTGATCGGCCAACTCCCGTTGGATGTTCATGCGAGCATCGGTATCGCCCTTGCTCCCGTGCATGCGACCAATGCCGAAGACTTGCTGTGCCGCGCCGATATGGCGATGCGGACGGCGAAGCGTTCGACGACGGGGTACTCCCTCTACACCACGGCGATCAATCAGTATAATCCGCAGCGCCTGACCTTGATGGGCGAATTGAGTCATGCCATCGAGCATGATGAGCTGTCGCTCCATTATCAACCCAAAGTGAGTATCAAGACGGGTCGGACCGTAGGTGTGGAAGCGCTCCTGCGCTGGCAGCATCCGCAGCGCGGCCTGATCGCGCCGGATCAATTTATTCCGCTAGCCGAGAAGACTGGAGCGATCCAGCGTTTGACCGAGTGGGTGGTGCAGCATGCGGCACGGCAAGCCGCCGCGTGGCGTCGTGCCGGGATCCACATCTTCATGTCACTTAATCTTTCCACGCGTAATCTTCTCGAACCGTCGTTTCCCGAGCGGGTGATCGCTATTCTCAAGAAGGAGAAAGTGGCAGCCGGAGTCTTAATGATGGAAATCACCGAAAGTGCCCTGATGGCCGATCCGGTGAAGGCGCGAGAGGTGCTCAACATTCTGAGCCAGCAAGGCATTCGTTTCTCGATTGATGACTTTGGCACTGGCTACTCGTCGTTTGCTTATCTCAAGCATTTGCCAGTGAGCGAGATCAAAATCGACAAAATCTTCGTTACCAAGCTGATCAGCGATCCCGACGGAGCCAGCATCGCGCGCGCCATCATCGATCTTGGTACCAACTTAGGGCTATTCGTCGTTGCCGAAGGAGTCGAAGATCAAGCGACGTGGGATAAGTTGGCTGCTTTCGGGTGCGATCAGGCGCAAGGTTATCTTATGAGTCGACCGCTGCCAGCCGATCAGCTGGAACGATGGCTGAAAGAATCAAAATGGGGCGCGAATTCCCACCAATGTGCCATTGTGCCATGAAATAATGGGCTGGCTTTGGCCCAACTCTCACCAACACACGAT
>DASWCL010000300.1:0-3943 GCA_036390135.1 Binatia bacterium | reverse complement strand
TGGTCGTCCACTCGAACGTCGTGCGACAGTAGTAATCCAACCCGCGCACCATGCGCGGGTTGAGCGTGTACTCGACATTTGTTTCGCGCAGCAGCCGTTGCACGGTGGCGAAATGCTCCTCGCAATTGACGCACAACGAATCGAGAATCGACGGCGCATTTTGGGTCGCCGCGATGCAGCCCGGCTCTTTGCAATCGAGCGCGCGCAGCGGATTGCGATCGATGCGGCGCCGGCAATTGGCGCACAAGGATTCCTCGCGCGCTTTAAGAAAGGCCAAAAGCTTTTCACGATACTGCGGACGGCATTCCGAATCGCCGAGGGAATTAATCTGGAGACTGAGTTCAGTCAAACCCACCGCACCAAAAAAGTCATTGAGCAGCAGCAATATCTCCGCGTCGATAAACGGATCGCTACGCCCCAACGCTTCGGCGCCGATTTGATGAAACTGGCGCAGCCTGCCCTTTTGCGGCCGTTCACGTCGGAACATGGGGCCCATGTAATAGAGTTTTCTCACCGGCTCGACCTTGTACATTTCCGATTGAATATAGGTGCGCACCACTCCGGCCGTGCCTTCCGGTCGGAGCGTGATTCTCGTCCGATCTCTGTCATCAAAGGTATACATCTCCTTTTCGACGATGTCCGTGGTCTCGCCGATGGAGCGGCTGAAAAGCTCGGTCTTTTCGACGATGGGAATGCGGATCTCGGCGAAATGATAGGCGTCAAAGATTTGTCGCACCACCGCTTCCACCCGCTGCCACGCGCCGACCTCTTCCGGCAGGATATCTGCGAATCCTTTAATGCTGGTGATCTTCATCTGCGTTGTCGGGTGAGTTTAACAAGACACCATAAGAAATCCCACAGGTCAATAAGCGAGTCACCCTGAGCGCGAAGCGAAGGGTCTTAGGTTGACGCACAAACACGGCGCTAATTGCTGCGCGCTTTATAGCGATAGATTCGGCTGCGCCGTGTGGTGCCATGCAGTTCGGCAAATAGGAACCCGCGGAAGGTCATCATATAAGTGAGAAAGAGCCCAATCCCGAACCAGTCGAGAAAAAGTTGAACAAACACCGGCACGCCGAAGAGCAACGATTCAAATAATCGCAACAGTGCGTAACCGCCGATGGCGAGAATGATATTGGGTATGAGCCACTCGATCCAATTCTCGACGATGAAATTGTAGCTTGCGCCTAGCAGCTCGAGCCCCGAGGTGCGGGATTGATAAATTAATTCAGGCACCGGATTGAGCAAAATATAGAGCGCGATTTGAATGCAGAAATAAACGAGCATGCCGTTCGGAACCGTCTCCAGCGCCATGCCGGCAAGCCTCATCGGGATCCACAGGATGAAAGCAATCGTGATCAGGTCCCATATGTAAACCGTAAAGCCGCGCGCGAAGTCGTTGAAATCCGTCTTACCGCTATCGATCATATTTTTGACCAGATAAAGCCCCGAGCTAATGCACGCCTGGCTCACAAGACCGAGCAGAAACCCACCGAGAATTCCCAAAGGCAGCGCAATCATGGCCGCTGCCGACAACACCAAACTATAAGCCAACGGCGCCAAGCTCACGACCAGGTTCTTGCGCACGCAATCCGAGGCGCGCATGAGCGCCGTGGCGTAGATCCAAAGGGTCACCTGGAGTATTTGCATCGGATACTTATAGCAGATGCGTATCGCCGATGCAGCGCTAAACCGCAAAAATTGGCCGACAATTCCGTGGACAAATGAGGACAGCTACGCTATAAGCCTGCAAACCGATGAGGCGTGTATTCGAGGTTGGAGATTCGCTCATGAAGAGATTCGCGCTGGCACTCGCCGTCCTGCTCTTCTCTGTGCCCGTTCCGATGGTGTCCGCACAAAACATCACGCTGCGCTACGGGCAGATTCCTTCGACGATCAAAACCGTGTCGGCGCTGCAATTCTACATCGCCCAGCGCAAGAGTTTCTTCGCGCGCGAAGGCGTCAACTTGGAAATATTGCCTATAGAAGGAGGCGCCGCGAACATGGTCGTCGCACTGACCAAGGGTGCCGTCGACATTACCCGCACCGCGACGCCGTACTTGATCCAGGACGTGCTCGCCGGCTCCGATAACGTCGCGGTCTTCGGCGAGACCGGCACGCCGATCTACAGCTTGATCGTTAAACCGGAGATTAAAACCTTTGCCGATCTGAGAGGGAAAACCGTCGGTCTTTCGCTCGCGGTGGACACGATCTCGATCTCCACCCGCAAGCTGATGGCTATGAACGGCATCAAGGAAGGCGACTTCAAGGTTAAGGAATTGGTCGGCACGCCGGCGCGTTCGGCTTGCCTTAAGAAAAACGAATGCGACGCCGTGCCACTTGGCCAGCCGGAGGATTTCATCTTGATGCAGGAAGGCTACCGGCGCCTCGGCGTCTCCACCGATGCGATGAGCAACTTTCAGTTTATCGTCGGCGCCGTGCGGCGCTCCTGGGGTGAAAAAAACAAAGACGCCTTGGTGCGCTACGGGCGGGCCCTCGCCTCGTCCTACCGTTTCATGCGCGATCCCGCCAACCGCGATGAAGTGGTCCGCATCATGCTCGACACCACCGGCTCCTCCGAAGTGATCGCCCGGCAAACGCTGCAGCTTTACTTTGAGCCCGACCGCGGCGTGGTGCCAAAGCAGGGTGAGATCGACGTTACAGGTTTTAGGGAAGTAATCCGTGTCATGGGCGAAGTCGGCGAGCTCAAGCCGCCACTCCCGGCCGTCGAACGATTCATCGATCTGCAGTATCTAAAAGCAGCGGGGTTGCAGTAAGCGCGCCGCGCTGGAGCAACGCGATTTTCGCTGCCGCGGAAAATGCGCCGCTTGATTTGGATTCGCGTGGAAGAGCTTGGTCTCGACGTCGTAACCGGATTCGGCCGAAGCTAAGAGGAATAGATGTGCACTTCGTTTTCTTCGACGCGGCGGCCGCGCGTGATCAATTTGACGAGGCTACAAACGTTGCGACTCACGTCGCCGATACTGGCGACCGGAAATCCGTCCTTGAGATAGCGACCGATGAACTTATCTTCTCCCATACTGATAATCTGCAAATAATCGTCGTTGGTCCCTTCGAAGTACTGCTTGGTCCCGGGGGCGGGGTTCGCCAAATCGTCTTGCAATGTCTTAGTAATTTTTATGCCGACAAAAAGTCGCTTCGTCCCCTCATCCATCGTAACTCTCCTTAGTCACGCTAGATATCACACCCGACTGGAAACAACCAACTCCGGGCGGAACCATGTCGACAGTCGGGATCCTGGGCCGCGAATTCGTCATGCCGGCCCGCTTCGATAAAACTTGATCTGTACCCGTTCCACCGTAGCTAGCCCGTCGGCAATCGCGCCGTCGACGACTGGCAAGAAGGCTTCGATCTTTTCCGCCGTATCGACGATCTCGACAATGATAGGTAAATCGGTCGAGAGCTCCAAGATTTTTGCCGTGCGCACGCGACTGCGTGCGCCAAATCCCTCGACGCCACGCAGGACTGTGGCGCCCGCCAAGCCATGATCCCGCGCCGTGCGCACAATCCATTCATAGAGCAGCATGCCGGCATGCCGATCGCTCTCGCCGATAAAGATACGCAACAATGAGCCTTCACTTGGAAGCGTCATGGTCAACCTCCCAGGACGTGGGCAAATACGTTGCCGATCCACACAGCCAGCAAACCAAGAATCAGTTGCAGACCGATATTGATCAGCGCCGCGATATTCTGCGTATCCCGCGCCAACAAAAAAGTCTCCAAAGCGAAAGACGAAAACGTCGTGAACCCACCAAGGATCCCGACAAAGAGAAAGAGCCGAGCCTCAGAAGTGAAGGCCGCCCGCGTCTCCGCGATACCAGCCAAAAAACCGATGACGAGACAACCCAGCACATTAACGGTCAGAGTGCCGTAGGGAAACCACGGATTGTCTAGCGCTCGGTGCACCCAGATGCTCAGTCCA
>DASWCL010000299.1:0-2916 GCA_036390135.1 Binatia bacterium | reverse complement strand
GGCAGCGATCCGCTGATTTGGTTTGCCGCCTCTTGTCCCGTGCCCGCGGGTGTCAGCGAATTCGACTTCGCCGGCGGCCTCGCGGGAAGGCCGATCGACGTGATTCGCAGTGACATTACCGGTCTTCCTTATCCGGCAGATGCGGAAATTGTTCTCGAAGGAGAAATCAGACCTGGTGAGTTGAAGGAAGAAGGACCCTTCGGTGAATGGCCCGGTTACTATGCCAGTCCGAAGAGCCTCGAGCCATTCATCCGCGTGAAGCGGATCCTCCACCGCAACAATCCGATTCTCTCTTGCGCGAATCCGGCGCGGCCGCCGCACACACTGACCCTGCTGCGCTCGATTACGCGTTCGGCCCATGTTTGGGAAGAGCTGGAGAGAGCCGGCGTGCCGGACATTCGCGGCGTCTGGTCGCACGAGCCGGGGCCGAGACAATTCACCGTCATCGCCATCAAGCAGCGCTATCCCGGTCACGTCAAACAAGCTGGTGTGATTGCCTCGCAGTGTTTTTCCGGCGGGTATCAGAATCGCTTCACTATCGTCGTCGACGACGATATCGATCCGACCCGCATCGACGACGTCGTCTGGGCGCTTTCCACGCGATGCGATCCGGAAACCGGCATCGACATCCAGCGCCACTGCTGGTCGAGCTCGCTTGATCCGATGATTCATCCGGACTCCAAAGTGCTGCTGAATTCGCGCGCGGTGATCGAGGCATGCCGGCCCTACGAGTGGATGAGCAAGTTTCCCGAAGTCGCCGAGACGAGTCCGGATCTTAGAAAACAAGTGTTAGGAAAATACGGTCGCACGTTTTTTGGACTGCGCTGATTTTAAATTTTCTTCTAGAATGCGCCGCTTGCGTCTTTGCACTTTTTACCGCTTGAGATATTATCCGCCGCGGCGAAGCGCGGTGTCGAAAGACACCATTAAATCGAGAGGAGAAGCGCCATGCCGGAGAAATTTAAGCAGTTGATCAGGGAATATCGCGACGGCAAGGTCACACGCCGCCAGTTCATGCGCAAAGCAGCTGCGATCACAGGCAGCCTGGTCATCGCCGACAACTTGCTCGAAAGGCTTGCGATTTCTCCCGCGTACGCCGCCGAAGTCGACGCCAAGGATCCCGCCGTTTCGTCGCGCGAGGTCGAATACCCTGGGAAAGCGGGAACGGTCTTCGGGTATCTTGCCCGGCCCTCCACGGAGGGAAAATATCCTGCGATCATTGTCATCCACGCCAATCAGGGACTGAACGAATATACGCGCGACATAGCGCGCCGACTGGCGAAACAAGGATATGTCGCCCTCGCCGTCGATTATCTCTCGCGTCATGGCGGCACCAAAAAGGCCAATCCGAAAGGTGAAGGGCTGAGCAATATTCGCGAGCTCGCGCCATGGCAAGCCGTCGCGGAAGACACCGATGCCGGATACGCATATCTGAAGAAATTGCCAGAAGTCCGCGGCGATCGGCTTGGCTTGATCGGTTTCTGCTGGGGTGGTGAGATGACTTTCTCAACCGCGACGGAGGTACGCGGTCTCAATGCAGTGGTGGTTTTTTATGGGCGCAGTCCTCAGCCTCTCGATCGCGTCGAAAAAATTCAGGCGCCGGTGCTCGCGCACTACGGCGAAAAAGACCCGGGCGTCAATCAAGACATCCGCGCAACTAAAGAAGCGATGAAGAAATACCACAAGTCCTACGCCTACAAAATCTATCCCGGCGCCCAGCACGGATTTCACACCGACACGTCGCCGGAGCGCTATCACCCCGAGGCCGCCAAGGAAGCGTGGGCAAAAACTCTCGATTTCTTTAGGAAGAATTTACAAAGTTAAACGGACGCGTGTGCCGCGCTAACCATTCGCTCGTCATAATTTTATCGTTTGATAAATTGACACGCGGCAAATTCGCATTTTCCAGTCACAATCGCCGATTTTGGCGGCGGCGACTTTTTTCCTCCTGCGCGCAAGATTTTCTCTTCCTTTCGTTGGGCCCATTTTGAGCTTCTCCCGTGATTTTCGACCACTTCACCAGTGGCGCGCAATTTGCCCTATATATGTCTCTGGAACGAACAGGCAACAATATGAAGTACGGATATTTTGCGTTCGCGCTGATCTTGATTTTGCAGTCGGATCCATCGCTTGCGTTTGAATTGAAAAATCCTGAACCTGAAAATCGTCGCATGACGATCGAGATCGAGGAAGTTCCGATGCCGCCGCAGCAAGACTTCGAACAATACGTTCAGGAACAGGCCGCCGCCGCGCAACGAGACGCGAAAGATGCGGGGTCGAAGCCCCACGAGCAGCTCGCGAAAAATAAACAACCCAAGCCACTCAATCCGGTGGTTTTGTTTCGCTGGTAAAAAAGACTGACGTCCTCGTCTGGTGGGTAGCTAGACGCAATCAGCGTAGAAAAATTTCCCCAAACTTCTTTTTCTTGTCCTCGAACGCCTTTGCTTCGAGCACTTCCATCTGCACGTACTGAATCTTCTCTGCGCCGGGCAAAGGCGGGTAGATCCCTTTGCGGTTAACGAACTCGCCGCTTTGGGCAAGGATCTTCATGCTTTCATCGTCGAGGTAGAAATCGACGAACGCTTTGCCGCTGTTGGAGTGCGGAGCTTTGTTGCCGAGCACGACGAAGTGGCTGTCACCAAGCATCCTGTCGACCCTGACATAATCGACCGGCGCGCCGCTTTGCGCCGCGCTATAAGCGAACTTGACGAACGTGAGAGCGATGGGAATTTCTCCGGTGGCAACCCGTTCCGCCGCCGGCAACATCGACTCCACCAGTGTGGGCTTCATAGCTGCCAAGTCGCGGATAAACTTGTCGCCCTTTTCTTTGGCCATGATCTTGTTCAGGCTGCTCAGCCATTGGATCGTAGTCACGTGCAACGTCGGATCGGCCATCACCAGCATCCCTTTGTATTT
>DASWCL010000298.1:0-2769 GCA_036390135.1 Binatia bacterium | reverse complement strand
GATGTTTACCGCGACGCTGATTGTCATGCTGATCGCCAACACGATTTTTGCCGCCACTGTCGCGCGGATGGAACGGCGGAAATTTATCCCGTTCGCCTACGCTTTCTTTATTTTAGTCCTGACGCTTTTTTTCGTGCTGATGAGAACTGGTTCGCCGGGACAGCAGGTATGGACCGGGCGCGCGTTCTATGTGTGGGTCAGCGTTTTTAATCTATTCAACACCGCGATCTTCTGGGCATTCATGACCGATCTTTTCACCGTTGAGCAAGGCAAACGACTCTACGCTTTCATTGCAGTCGGCGGTACAGTGGGGGCGATCGCCGGCGCTTACATCACGAAAAATCTCATTCGAGGCATGGGACCGGCAAACCTCGTCGCGATTTCAGCAACACTGTTTGCGATTGTCTGCTTTTTGGTGCGGTTTTTCCCAAACAATTTCACAGAAGGAAACAGAGTTGAGGCTGCTCGAGAACAACCAATCGGCGGAACTGCGTGGTCCGGTATCACGCACATCGCGCGCTCGCCTTATTTATTCGGCCTGGCCGCCGCCATCATGCTTTACACCACCACGTCAACGTGGGCGTATTTTCAGCAGACCACTCTCGCGGGCCAAGCGTTAAAGACGAGCACGGACCGGACAGTTTTCCTGTCGAACCTGGAAATCTGGGTGAACACGATCACGCTTTTCATTCAGATTTTTCTCACCGGTCGTCTTCTGAAGTGGTTTGGGGTAGCGTTCACGCTCATATCGCTGCCGTTCCTCAGCATGCTCGGCTTTGCCGCTATGGCGATTGCGCCGAGCCTGTCGATGTTGGCGTTTTTCCAAGTAACGCGTCGTGCTGCAGCCTACGCTTTAATGCGGCCCTCACGCGAGATCCTTTTCACCGTTTTGAGACGCGAGGACAAATACAAGGTTAAAAGCGTCACCGATACGCTTGGTTATCGCGTCGGCGACCAGCTGGGTGCGTGGTCGTACGGCGGGCTTGGACCGAATGGACTTGGACTCAGTCTCAACGTCATCAGTTGGTTTGCTGTGCCGATCACCGCCGGTTGGTGCCTGCTCAGTCTCTGGCTTGCGCGTAAGCAACACGCACTCGCTCTGGCTCAGCGCCGGGAAATCCCGGAAGTCGCGGTTACGACTTGACGAAAACGCCGAGGAGCGGACGGCGCGACGGCGTTTTCGAACGGAAATCGCTCACGAAACCATCTTTCGTCCGAATCTCCACGTGACCGGCGGCGCGATTTGCGTTGTAAACCAAGACTGAGCCAATCGGCGCCTGATACGGATCGCTTACCGCCAATTCTTTGAAACCGAAATTATTGACCAATTCCTGGCCAGCTTGCTTCGCGTAAGCAGTTGTCGGGCGGGACCTGATCACTCCCGATGCGAGCAGCGCCTCTTTCACATAGGCCCAGCATTGCCGGCGCGAATGGGCGTGGGCGCGCTCTTCGGCAATAGTGGCCGCACGCGTTAATTTTGGATCGAGCTTGCCATCAATTTTGGCAAAGGGCCGCACGATTTTGTTGGGCTGATACTTTTCGACGACATCAACGGAAGTCGCTCTGCCGGAACGGTCTTTAAAGACAAACTTGGATGGCTGTTGTGAGTTATTCGGCGGTGTCGTGGCCGAGGCAGTGGCCGCAAGGAGAACGGTACAGCCGAGTGAGAAAAGAATCGGGGGAAGGATTTTTCGCATTGGGAGCGCCCTCTATAATGCATAAAGCGGGCCTGACAAGCGATTTTTCGACAAAGTTTCTATAGTTCCTGCAGCACTCATAAATACTATATTACATCCACAATACCAGGCATTTGCGATTCTTATTAGGTCGCCCGGTTACCGGTCGCCGCTAGACTTTTGTCGGGCTGGAACGTCCCGCAGCCCTTTGATGTGAAATTGTGATGCGATTTGCCTTAATAGGCTTTTTTCTGACGATCCAGACGGCGTATGCCGCCGAACAGCCTACTCTCGCTCGGGTTACCACCTATTGGCGAGAGGAAGGTCAATTCTGCGCAGCCTGGAATGGAGCGCGTCTCCGAAATGGTCACTGCGCAGTCGACCCGAAAAAAATCCCTTATGGCAGCAGGATTCAGCTAGGGGACGAGGAACTTATAGCCGTCGATACCGGGCCGGCTGTGGTGAGCCGGAAGGCCGCTCGCAGCTCAGGCTGTAACGCCGCGGAGCGAAACGCCGTCGTGGTCGATCGTTACTTTGAAGCGAAATCGCAGGCTGTGGCATGGGAAAAGTCGCATCCACATTTCATGAAAATGCGCGTTGTTGGTCCGGAAGCGGTTGTTTCTAGAACGAGTGAGGCGGAGCATAATGTGCATAATGATCTGCCACCGAAGGCACACCTCGCTACACGGGAAATTCCGAGACAGCGGGTTCTAAGCCCGCTGAACTCACAGGCCGGAGACCTGCGTTCCCCTTCCCCAGCGTTTCACTCCGCGATTCCAGTCGGCGATTTTTATTTCCACGCCTTCCTCGGATTACCCAGAACAACCACACGCGATGCGCGTAGACGCAGCGGTGGCGAGTTGGTCGCCGGAAACATTGTCGTAAAAAGTCGCGGCCGGCCGCTCGATCGGTTCCGCCTGCTACAAATAACTTAACTCCTGGGCCACGCCCAGAATGGACACAAGGTCGGGGGTAGCGTTTTCTGTCGCAAGCGTTTCCGCCGCCGGGTGATCCGCGTCTCGAGATCAGCCATGGTTGCGCGAACAAGAAATTTCCTCGCTCTTTTTATCGGAATAAGTGCGCCGAATCGAGC
>DASWCL010000297.1:0-6201 GCA_036390135.1 Binatia bacterium | reverse complement strand
GGCACCTTCCCAGGCTTGGTGCTCGTTATCATCGTGAGCTGCTTACGACTGCCACATCCGAACTCTTTTTGCATCTCGGCGCACTTCATCAGCGCCATACCGCTCATTTTCATGGGACACCAAACCATTCCCGTCGGGTAAGTCCACTCCTCCGCCGAAATCCGCTCGACAGGACCCCGCCTTCTCCACAGTTCCGCTTTTCTGTTTACGCCGGACATTTTAAAAACACTTTCTCCCTTTCAGCCCAGTATGCTGAAAATCTTTGAGATCGCAAGGAAGAAAGTATCCGGCGATGAATTGGCAAGTAAAATTTCAAACCATCCACTCGCGGTCCGTCAATAATGCCAAGGCCTCGATAACGGTCGCGACCGTTCAGGCTTTCGAGCACGCGCAGCGGCAGGCGGTGATCGCTGCCGTAAATTGCGCATGAACAGGGAATCTGAATTGTTTCACCTGATTTGATTCTGGACTGTCAATCCCGACACTGTTAGCTTTTAAGTTCATATGGACGTCATTGCTCACGGACTCTGGGGCGGCGCGCCTTTCTATGCGCAGGGCCGCAACAAGTTTTATCTGGGGTTCTGCTCGGCATGGCGCCGGATCTCTTATCGTTCGGCGTTTTTCACATTACGCATCCGGGATGGTTTACGCAGCGTTTGGCCGGGTCAATCTCCGGGCCGCCGGCGCTGACCTTACTTCCGCCCTACGTCTTCCGCGCCTACAACGTGCTCATAGTCTTATCGTCTGGACCGCTGCGTTCTTTTTGCTCTGGCAGCTGACTAAGAACCCGCCGTGGCTTCTATTTGCTTGGCTATTACATATTCTCGGCGATATTCCCACACACGTAATGAGCTATTTCCCGACGCCTTTCCTCTGGCCGTTTCCGACGCCGTTCGTCGAGGGTATTCCGTGGTCTACGCCATGGTTCATGGCCGCCAGTTACGGCACGATGTTCATGGTCTATGGCGGTCTATTTCCGTAGGAAAAGCAGCTGAACAAATGCTCAACAATATTTACCGGTCGCGTCCGGTGAGACACGACTAGTCCAGACGTTGTCCTCCGACTTTGGCCAATTCCGTTCGCCCTAGGCTGAGAGCCATTCGCCGGTGCCGATTCATCAGACTCGTTGCGAGCGACAGTTCCGCGTGCTTTGCTGAATGTGTGAGAGTTGAGCCATCCGAAGGGGAAAGCACCATCATCGAGCGCTGGCATGCTGCAGGATGGTCTGAAGGGCTCCGCCAAATAGCCACGCAGTTCGTTCGTCTCAAGCTCGGTATTTGTTACCGAGCCGGTTTTTGCGACCTTTTCAGTGTCTCAAAAAACCTAGGGAACCGTAGTGGCTAACAACCGACGGACTCCCGGATGGTTGAGACGTGTGCGCTGGTGGCTCGCCGGCTACTTCCGGGTTGCGATCGATCCCGCCTTGAGTATACGGGCTAGAATTATTTCCGGCGCCAAAGGGGTGGCCGTCTTAGGCGCGTTTGGACTGGTGCTGTTGTCCGGGTACGCCATTATTTTGATCCCGTTCACGCCGAGCATTTCGGATATACGAAAAGCTAAAATCGACCAGCCCGCCGTACTGATTTCGTCCGATGGCAGGCGTCTCGCCACTCTCAAGCCGATGAACCGCGAGTGGGTGCGGTTAAATCAAGTCTCTCCCAATGTAGTCGCTGCCTTGATCGCGACGGAGGATCATCGGTTTTATCAACACTTCGGTGTCGATTTGGTGCGCACCGCTGCCGGCCTTCTCCACGTCTTCGGCGGCGATGCGGAGGGCGGTTCCACGCTCACCCAGCAACTCGCGCGCAACCTCTATCCGGAGATTGGCCGGCGACGAACGATTACGCGTAAGCTCAAGGAGATGATCACCGCGATCAAGATCGAATACGCCTATACAAAAAACGAAATACTCGAAACCTATCTCAACACGATTCCTTTTTTATACAACGCGTTCGGTATCGAAATGGCCGCGCGCACCTACTTCGACAAACCGGCGCAAAAACTGAACGTCATTGAAAGCGCTGCCTTGATCGCGATGTTGAAAGGCACCAGCTACTATAATCCGGTGCTCAATCCCGAACGGGCGCTGGCGCGCCGCAACGTGGTGCTGGCACAAATGGTCAAGCGCGGCGCGTTACGCCAAGCAGATTTCGATAACCTAAAAGGCCGGCCGATACGGCTGAATTTCGCACGCCAGCTTGAAGCCGTGGGCCCGGCGCCTCATCTTGCCGCGCAGATTCGTAAATGGCTGATCGATTGGGCGGACCGCAACGACCGCGATATTTATTCCGACGGATTGATCGTGTACACGACCATCGATTCACGTTTGCAGGCGCTTGCCAATCGTGCCGTAACGCTTCAAATGGAGGCCTTGCAGGCGGTCGCCGACGTCGAGTGGGGCGTGAGCTCCGAAGGATTGATATCGTCGAGCGCGAATGCGTACGTCGGCATGCGCCAGCGTGTCCCGCCTTTCGGATATTTTTGGCGAACCAAGGCTGGCTTAGTCGACGCGTTCATTCGAGAATCCGCGGTTTACCGGAGCGCGGTCGATGCCGGCACGACGCCTGAAGTCGCGCTCGCGCAGTTGAAACGCGATCGCAAATTCATGGCTAAGCTCCGCGCCGACAAAACCCGCCTGCAGGCAGGCTTTATCGCGATCGATCCGGCCACCGGCCACGTCAAGGCGTGGGTCGGCAGCCGCGACTTCAACACCGATCAATTCGATCATGTGGGGCAAGCGCAACGGCAACCCGGTTCGACGTTTAAACCGTTTGTCTACGGCGCCGCGCTCGAGAACGGCATGTCACCCTATAAACGCTTCATCGACCGGCCAGTCGAACTGCCTTTACCAGACGGCAGCGTATGGCGCCCCGCCGATCTATCGGAGCCGACGGGCGAGTCGATGCCCGCGCGCGAGGGTCTTATCTATTCAAAAAACACGATCACCGCGCAGGTGATGCAGGAAGTTGGCCCGACAAAAACCGCGGAGCTGGCGCGGCGAATGGGAGTTAACCACAGTAATCTCGACGAGGTGCCCTCGCTGGCGCTGGGCACCAGTCCGGTTACTCCGTTCGAAATGGTCACCGCTTACAGCACCCTCGCCGCCCGCGGGGCCTATCGGCAGCCGATCTTTATCACCCGCATCACCGATAAGAACGGCAACGTGCTTGCCCGATTCGAGAACAAAAGCACGCCCGTGCTATCCGACCAAACCGTCGGAAATCTGATCAACATGATGCGCGACGCCATCGACCAAGGCACCGGGCAAGCGATAAGAAACCGGTTCGGCGTCCGCGCCGATGTTGCGGGAAAAACCGGCACCACACAAAAAAACACCGATGGTTGGTTTATCTTGATGCACCCGCGGCTCGTCGCTGGAGCGTGGGTCGGCTTCAACGACCCGCGGGTCACAATGCGCAGCAACTATTGGGGCGAGGGCGGGCATAATGCCGTGCTGCTGGTGGGAGATTTTTTTCAGCATGTCCTTGATGCGCGACTGATCGATGCCGGCGCCCAATTTCCGTACTCAAGGCCACGCGAGTTTTTTTGGGAACCCTACTTAGACCGGCTTAGAGACTGGTGGCTTGGAGAAAGCTCCAGACCTGTACCGGTCGCGCCGGCACCGCCGCCAAGCCGCGACGCAGAGCGTGAAGCGCCGCGAGCCGAACAAACACAACGCGAGAGAGACGACTTCGCGGAGGAGCAGAGGAGACTGGAAAGGCAACGCGAGAAAGACCGGCTCTTCGACCTATTGAGGCAGAAGCGAGAGCAGCGCGAACGGGAGCAACTGGAAAGTGAGCGCTATCAGCGGGAGAGATAGTAGACGAAAGAAAACTCTGCGCGGCGATCGAACGCTATCATGTGGATCGTATTCTTCAAGGCGCCAACGTAAGGATCTGACTCTGCGGGATTGCGCTCGTCGACGAAAGTCCGTGCTTTGATGCGGCGGAACTTGGGAGCAACGGGGTCGACAATGCGCAAAGTGCTGCCCTCGCCACCAACGGAGAAAGATGCAGGGACGACAAAGAGAGCTACCCGCGATTCATCACTTCGGTATCTTGAGCTCGCTATTCTCCAGTGGTTGAATGAAAAGAGTGCGGAAACTAAAAGCACTTGGAACTGAAAATGGTGCATAAGGGAGGCTCTATTGGACGATCATATTTATAAGCAAGTCGAATTGACGGGTTCGTCCCGAACTACCGTCGAAGACGCCGTTCAAAATGCCATCACGAAGGCAGGCAAGACGCTCCACAATATTCACTGGTTCCAGGTGGTCGATACGCGCGGTTACATCGTCGACAATAAAATCGACTACTGGCAGGTGACGATCAAGCTCGGCTTTCGGCTCGATGATTAGGTTAGTGAGTCAAGCGGTCGAGCACACGCGCAGCGCATCAGCGAAACCTCCTTGGAGTTCCGACGGCGCAGTCATCGGACTTGTCGGTTGAGTCTGGATTCTGAATACCCGATTCAGAGAACGCATGTGTCGATCAATCCTTTATCTAACTCGGGGAACTACGCCGAATTGTCTTAGCACGTATTCTTTATTTTCCGGGAACCAGAGATTACCGAGATGCCCACCGTAGGGATAGAGGCTCACTTGGTCGCCCAATGCTTCTTTGAGTTCTTCGATCGATTTCCTATCGGCCAGGGGATCATCGGCGTTGTGCATGATCCGCACTTTTGCATTGCCCCGCAGCCGACCAAGAATTTGTGCCAGAGATCCTCGCTTGATGAAGCTCGCCAAATCAGCTTGAGGATTTGCCGTCTGGCGTCTCCATAATGGCACCGCAATCTTTTCGTTATAATCTGTAAAAGTAAAACTCTTAGCTTCCTCAATGCGTTTCCTGACCTGGTCTTTCGGCGCGGCAAGAACACTTTGGTCGTGAAGGACTTGGGTGACATAGATGAGCTCGGCAAGTTGGCTTTGCAAATTCTCGGCAATTAGAAACTGGAGCTCTTCGGTCGTGAAACTGGCGAACTTTTTGGCCAGTCTGTCAAAGACCGCTGGATTATCTCGCCTGTCTTGGGAAAAAGACTCGACGATCGCAACAGCTTTCGCCACAATGTCCTTGGATCTGTCGCCGCCAAATTTAACTTGTAGCGCACTCCATTCATCGAGCTTCTTGAGGGCATAAGAGAGATCGACCGGCGGGTTGACGAGAAGAAATTTGTCCATGCCGATCTTCCGCTCGTCAGCGTCGATCACGCTTAGATAAGCGCCTTCGAGCGCACCGAGGCTTACCCCCATGAAATTAATTCCGGTAATCTTGACGTTGTATCGATCTCGCAGGACGGCAAGGGATTTTTGCATCGCTTCATACAAATCACGGGCGTCTTCCGGAGCGTAACCTGGCGCGCCACTTTGACTCGTCGATAAAGCAAAATTCCAACTCATCGGGGAGGGCAAAATGACGACATGAAACCCTTCTTCATAGAAAAGGCGGGCTAAATACTGCGCAACCCCGAAGTACGGATTAGAGCCGAGGCCAGCGAGGATGAAGAGTAACGGCGCTGGATGATCTTGGCGATAGAGGGCAACGCTCAGGTCGCCGCGTCCTTCCAGCGACGGCAGCTGATTTCTGCCGCCGAGCCCCGGCACATGAACGATCGTCGATTTGAGCCGGGCCGCGGGGCCATCGTCATCCAGGATGGCGGTCGTGGCCGTCGCTAAATAGGGATCGTGATAGGGATAGTTGTACTCAGCCGCTTGGACATAACTCCATGAAAGCCATGTAGTGATAAATATAATCAGTTGAAAAAGCATCGGGAAGAACTCCTGTCGGCTTGTCGCATCCCCCGTCGGGACCGACTGGTCACTTTTGCGTATCGCGTATCGACGTTGCTATCCATTATACTTGACTTTGCAGCGGAGCGCTGCGTGACAGCGAAGATAATGCCATCGCCGGCCGCCGCACCCGCCAACGCAGGCAAACGTCACTCATGATAACCGCAATGAACCGGCGAATTCCGATCTGGATGAAGGTAGTGTACTCCGCCTTCGTGGCTATCGTTGTACCGTCTTACTGGATCACCTACAGCCCGTGGAACTTTCTCTACTTTTGCGACATCGCATTGCTCGTCACCGCCGTGGCGATCTGGATCGAGAATCCACTTCTCATCAGTATGCAGGCGATCGCCATCACGTTGCCGCAGATGTTGTGGGTGGTCGATTTTCTGTGCCGGTTGACTGCGGGCGTA
>DASWCL010000296.1:0-1834 GCA_036390135.1 Binatia bacterium | reverse complement strand
CGAAGCGGGCGCGGGCGGAAAAGCCACCCAATCGATGGGCGCGCCGCGCTTGCGCACCCGATCCACGGACGGAGCCGGAATATCAATATCCAAGGATGCCTCGCCGGCGGCCACCAACTGGGCGATCAAATCGTGGCCGATGCGGTTCATAATTTTCTGCTTGGCCAACTCCCTCATGTACTTCAACCCTTTTTCTTTGCCCATGACCTGCAGCACGCCGCCGAACCAATCCACCTTGGTCGGCTCCATCATCATTTTCCCCTGCCACATGGGGTGAAGTAGATCTTCGTATCGGCGCGGCAGATTCTCTTTGCCGACGATACGGGAATTGTAGGCAACGACGTAGGGATTGGTATAAACCGTCGTCCAGTACCCCTCTTCTTTGTATTCCTTGGCGTAGTAACCGTTTTCCGTAGAAAGGTAGTGGCCCAGCTGCTGGCTCTTCTTAAGCGTGTGCATGGCGAAGCCGAGAGTCTGGATGGCATCGGCAAAGGATTTTTTAGCTCTTGCCTCGATGAGTATTTTGGTGAGGAGCTTTTCGCTGTCGGTTCGGTTGACCTTAACTTTTACAAACGGATATTTTTGCTCGAAACGCGCGATCATCGTGTTGGTTTCTTCGAGATTCATGGATGCATAGAGAATCACCTCGCCTTCCTTCTTGGCACCTTCAATCCATTGCTCCTTACTTGCGGCTGCGCAAAACTGCGCGGTAGCAAGAGCCGCGACGAGCAAGGCACAAAGCGCGAGGGTCTTCAGGGTTTTTACAATCCGCCTGGCCATGTAACCCACTCAGTAGCGCCGAGATGCCCGCGGCACAAAGTTCTCGACTGCCGAGAGTGACTAAACCATTACTTTCCGGTGGTTGCTTTGCGCCGACCGATGGCGGCTTCCGCTCTCGGACTGATCGCGCGTTCGACCGCGACGTTGAGAAGCGCGGGTTTCCCACAAGCCAGCGCGCGCTGCAACGCCGGCATGAGATCCTCGGGACGTTCGACGAACTCGCCGTAACCGCCCAACCCCTGCACAACTTGCTCGTAACGAGTCTGGAGCAAATCTGTGGCGACGGGGCGACCGTAGAGTCCCAACTGGATTTGCCGGTCGATGCCCCAGGCTGAATCGTTGCCCAGAATGGCGACGATGTTGAGCTTGTGGCGCACCGCGGTGTCGAATTCCATGGCATTGAATCCGAAAGCGCCGTCGCCGCTGAGCATGATCACGCGCGAGTCGGGATACGCGACTTTGGCGGCGAGCGCCTGGGGCAGCGAGGAGCCCAACATGCCCAAGCTCGAGACGTAGAGCCAGTGTTTGGGCTTGAGCGCCGGCAACAGCGAGCGTCCGAAATGACAGAAGTCGCCGCCGTCGAAGACGAGGCAGTCATCCGGGCGCAGCATCGATTGAATGGTTTTGTGGACGAACAAGGCGTGCATCGGCGTTTTCGGCTGCGCCAGTTTCTCCGTCCATTCCGCTTGCGCTGTGCGCACGGCGCGCAGCTCCGCGATCCACGGCAGCTCTTTCCAGACGTGAGTCGAAGCTTCCTTGGTTAGCTGATCCAAGACGCTGGTGACGTCGCCGACCATGCCGACAGCGACGCCGCGATTGCGGCCAATCTCCAGGGGCGACGGATCGATCTGAATAATCTTGGCATCAGCGGAAACATGAGGCGGCCGGCAAAAACCAATAACGAAATCCTGCTTGCGGCCCAAGAGCACGACAACGTCGGCGTCCCGCACTTTTGCCGCGGCGCGATTCAAACCGCGCTCGAAAAATCCGAAGGCGTAAGGGTGATCGTCAGAAATAAGCCCGCGTGCCTGCTCTTCCGTCACAATAGGGAAGC
>DASWCL010000295.1:0-23747 GCA_036390135.1 Binatia bacterium | reverse complement strand
TTCTGCCGGGCCTGAAAGATGCCTATGACCTGATTTATTTTGATACCGATCCTGCCGAATCGCTACCTGGCCTCGATCATTTCGAGCGTTTGCTCAAACCCGGCGGTTTGCTGATCTCGGCAAATCTCTTTCTCGGTCAATTTGCACCTGATCTTCCGGGACTCGATAGGGCTGCGGAATACCGCGTCCGTATACTAGGTCCTAAGCGCTGGCTCACCGCCTATCTGGCCGATGGTACGGCGATCAGCATACGGCAATGAAATGAGGGCTAAACGTTTCTTTGTCTTCCTGTATTCTATCCCGCGTTGATCAAAAGTGATCGTTGCGATCGATTTTATTGGGTATTGGCTGCATCGCGCCTTTCACGGGAAAAAACTTTGGCCGTTTCACGCAATTCATTACAGCTCGGTGGAACTGAATTGGCTCTCCGCAGCGCGCGTCCATCCGGTCAACGACGTCGCAAATAAGAGCGTACAAGCGATGATCGTTATCGCTCTGGGTTATGCGCCAATGTTGCTCGCGGGCGCGCTGCCATTCTTTACGGCCTACGCCATATTTCTGCACGCCAACGTGAGTTGGGATTTCGGTCCGCTGCGCGCGGTTCTGGCCAGTCCGCGCTTTCATCGCTGGCATCATACTTCCGCGAAAGAAGGCAGAGACAAAAACTTTGCCGGGCTGCTGCCGCTCTGGGATATTCTCTTCGGCACCCACTACATGCCGGATTTGCAGCCGACACGGTTCGGTATTCACGATGCAGTTTCCACCGATCTGCTCGGACAGTTGATTTGGCCTTTCCGCCGCGATCAATTAACTGTGAACCGTGCAAAGATTTTTTAACCGGCTATTCCGTCTGCGGTTCTTTTAGAGCTCAGACTTTGAGATCCTTGCAATGCAGCAAGCTTCTTGTGTATGACCGCGACAGTTCGTGCTCGCCCACTGGGATTGAGCACGGCGGTTTTTCCGAGGAGGTGCTATGGATCGAATTGAGCGAAGATTCATTGTAACTTTCTGCGCGTGCTTCGTGCTCGCTTTGCCTTGGCGCAGTGCGTATGCGCAGCAACAGACTCTTGCGTTTAGCTCGGTCGATTCGCCCAACGCCAATTGGTACATCGCCAAGGAGAAGCAGCTTTACAAAAAGTACGGTCTCGATGTCGAGCTGATTTTTATTCCATCCTCGACAACGACGATTTCCGCGGTGGTGGCCGGTTCCGTTGCCGTGGGAAATATCTCCGGCGGGGCGACGGCGAACGCGGCGGTAGGCGGCGCCAACGTGGTCGCCGTCGGATGTTTTATCAATACGCTGCCGTACGAATTGATCGTGCAGGAGTCGATCCGTTCGGCGCAGCAACTCAAGGGCAAAAGCATCGGCATCAGCCGGGTCGGCAGCTCATCGGACGTGGCGGCGCGGGTTTTACTCAAGGAGCTGAAGCTCGAACCGGATAAAGATGTCGCCATCCTTCAAGTCGGCGGCTCGACGGAAAGGGCGGCGGCGTTTCGCACTGGGCGCATCGCCGCGTTTCCGTCGCCGCCGGGCACGATCCATCTCGCCCAAGGAATGCCGCACCGGGTTTTGGTGAGCATGGCGGATTTTCCGAAAGGATTTCCATTCCCTTATGTTTGCCCGACCACTGCGAAAAATTTTCTCAAGAGCAACCGTGACACGATGAAGCGGCTGCTGATGGCTCTGATCGAAGCCACGCATTTTTACAAGACTCACAAGGAAGAGAGCAAGAAAATATTCGGAAAATACTCACGCCAGAACAATGAGGGGTATTTGGAGAGCGCCTATCAGTCGAGCAGCAAGCTATTCGAACAAGTCCCGCTGGTGAATCGCGAAGGAATGGAAGCGCAGGTGAAAGAAGCCGCGGCGCGCAAACCAGGGAGCACGTTGAAAGTCGAGGACATCGTCGATGATAGCCTGGTGTTGGAACTCGAAAAGGAAGGGTTCATCAGCCGCATTTACCGGTAATCATGGCTCTTGCCAGTCGGCTCGAGTCATCGCAAAATAGTTTCATGAACCCGTCAATGTTCCTGATCGCGATTCTCGCCGCAGCGGCGTTTCGGGTTGCGATGCATTTCGTCGACAAGAACCGGATCAAAAACGAAGTCGAGTCCAAAGGCGGAAGAGTCGTTTCCATCAGTTGGAACCCGTTCGCGCGCGGTTGGTTTTTCGAGAAGAACGAGCGCCATTACACGGTAATCTATACTGACCGTTCGGGAGCCACCGTAACGACGACTTGCAAAACCAGCCTGTTCACCGGCGTCTATTGGGCGGAAGGCCCGAGGCTGGAACCAGCGCCGACACCGATCATCCCGCGTCATCATTGCGCCAAGTGCGGTTACGCGATCAACGTCGAATGGCGCGCATGCCCCAACTGCGGTCAGGCGACCCACTTAGTGTAAACGCCGATTTGCCAGACTGGTGCGGACAGACTGCAAGCAAGGGTGCCTAATACGCATCCGTCTGCCGCGTCCACCTCGGCTTTCTTCTCGGTTTGTACCGATACGCGGGCGGTTGTTCCCTCAAACGGACATCAGAGCGTCGGCGCGGTTTCGACGTCGGGCGCCACGCTGGTCTTGGATTGCCACCGATAGACGAGCAGTCCCAGAGCGATGGCCGCGAAGCTCGCGTAGCGAGTGGCCGAGTTGGAAAGCGCCATGCTGATCAGACAGAGTGCGACGGGTGGAACGCTGACAGCGATAACGCCGGCGAAACCGAAGGGTACGCGATAAGGCCGGGGCAAATTAGGTTGGCTTTGGCGCAACCAAATCAGCGCGGCGAATTCGAGAATCAAAGCGGCAGCATAAAGAAACATATCGAGCTCGATGAGGTCCTGAAACGAAAATGGGATCAACAGCGCGACGCCGATGCTGTTAGCTAAGATCGACGGCCACGGCGTGCCGTAGCGCGCGTGCAAGCGACTCAGGGGCCGCGGCAGCATGGCCCGATCCGCCATTGCATAAGGCACCCGCGCTGACGTGCATAAAAGCGCGCTCAGCATTCCCACGGCGCTGACTAAACCTGCGCAGGTGAGCCAAGCCCCTAACCACCGTCCACCGATCTGCGCAGCGACTTGGGGCAGATAGCCTTCTTTCCACGCCGATGATTCGGTTGCGACGCCGACACCGACGGCCATCGGCAGAAGATAAACGACGGTCACCAATACCACCGTGATGATCATGGCTCTGGGATAGTTCCTTGGCGGATTGATGACTTCCGCGGCACAGCAGCCGGCATTGTCCCAACCGGAGGTGTTCCATAGGAGCGTGCTCACGAGCAGCGCCCAATCGATGTTGTCGGCTCGTTTGAACCAATTCATCGCTTCGACTTGGGGCGCGCCGACGCCGATCAGGATCGCGAAAGGCGCCAGCACGATGAGTGAAAACAGGATCGAGCTTAAACCGACGAGGCGAATGCCGCGTAGGTTAATCCAAGTGACCCCCGCAATCACCGCCGTGCCGATCAACCAGCGCTCCAGCGGCGTCATGTCGCCGCGCAAATAAGCGAGATAGTCAACGAACATCACCGGATAAAGCGCGTTGTCGGCGAAGCTACAGAGCCAGCTCAACCAGCCTTCCTGAAAGCCCCAGAATCTGCCGAAAGCACGCTCAACCCAAACAACGTAGCCGCCGTCTTCGGGCATCGCGGTCGATAGCTCGGCGGTCATCAGCGCGGTGGGAAAGCTCCAGAGCCAAGGGAGAATGATAATTCCCAAGAGCGCGATGAAAGGTCCGCCGGCGCCCACCGCGTCCTCCAATCCGTAGGCGCCGCCGGCAACGCAGAAGAACGTGACCGCGATCAGCGAGGAGAGGTTCAGCCCTAGGCGTAAGTGAGGCTGAGACGATGGGCGTTCTAAGTTCGTGGAAATTGGCACGTGACGATGGATGCCAGCGACACTTCCATCGGGCGCAGCATAGCGATCGAGCGGCGGCCTTGTCAATCGATAGCATTCAGCGCGACAATAAAATCGATTCGGCTCGGCATGGGGCGAATTTTTTCATTCATCGAAACCAACCTGACGCCGGAGGGAATTCCTTTGTCCGCTGAACTTAAAGCTGGTAAAGTCCCGGTGATTCCAATCCATTGTTTAACTAACGCGAAAGACGATGAGTTCGGGCATGCCGGCACAAAAGCGATCGCTGCGACAGATCACGAGCAGGGTCTTCGACGAGTTTCTCGATGCCGAGCAGTCGGAGCTGAACCGCTATAAGCGCGCCGTTCATTTGACGCTTAAGATCGGCGTCATGGTCGGGCACGACTTTGTGCACAATTTGGTGAAACTCCAGGCGATGGCCTTGGCTTTCAAGACCTTGCTGTCGCTGGCGCCGCTGCTCGCCGTGGTTTTTTCTTTGCTCAAGGCATTTGGCGTGCACAATCGCATGGAGCCGGCGCTGGCCGAGGCGCTCGCGCCGCTCGGGGAGAAAGGCGACGAGATTACCAAGTACCTGATCGGCTTCGTCGATAAGATGAGCGCCAGCGCGCTCGGCACCGTCGGTTTTGTGACCTTGTTCATCACGGTCTTGTCGTTGATGGGCACGATTGAAGAAGCGTTCAACCATATCTGGCGGGTCAAGTCGCCGCGTAAATTGGCGCGCCGTTTCAGCGATTATTTGAGCGCCATACTCGTCGGTCCGGTGCTGGTTTTCGCCGCCGTGACGATCACGGCGACGTTGCAGAACAACTCGATCGTGCATGCGCTTTCATCATTGCAAGCGTTTGGCGTGATCATTCTCTTTCTCCTTCGCCTGATCCCTTATCTGACCTTGTGGGGCGCTTTTACCTTCGTCTACATGTTCATCCCCAATACCCGGGTAAAATTGCGCTCGGCGGTCGTCGGCGGCCTGATCGCTGCCGTGCTGTGGCAGACGGTGGGCTGGTGGTTTGCCGTGTTCGTCGCCTCATCGACGCACTACTATGCGATCTATTCGAGCTTCGCGGTGCTCTTGCTCTTTCTCCTCTGGCTTCATTTCGGCTGGGTGATCGTTTTGTTAGGCGCTCAGGTTGCCTATGCCCATCAGAATATCCAGTTCTTTGAAGGCGAGCGCGAGCTGTTGGCTCACAGCCCTGCGGGCCGCGAGCAGCTCGGATTGCAAATGCTTGTGCTGGTCGGACGCAATTTTTATCACGGGCTCGATCCGATGAGCGTCGCGGAGCTGGCCAATCACTTGCACATGGCCGCCAGCATGGTGAAGGAATTTATGGAGATGTTTGCCCAAGCAAAGCTGGTGCTGCCCTTGGCCGACGAAGAAACCTTCGTGCTTGGCCGCGACCCGGAGACAATCAAGATCAAAGACATCCTCGATTGCATCAGAAATTCCGGGAAGACCACTAAACTCCAAACCGGGAAGAGCCAAGCGGCAGACGAGGTGAACGAGCTCTTGGTCAAAATTGATCAGTCGATGGCGCAGGTTTTAGAAGGGAAAAATCTTCAGACACTGATTCTAAACGCGCCGTCGGTCCAGGGCTAGAGCCCGATCGGGCGCGTCGCTCAACGGCTGCGGAAGAGCCTTTTGAAAAACGCGCTGAAGCCTTTCTCGGCGTTCGGCGGCAATCCAGTCTCGACGAGCTTCTCAGTATTCACGTTCACCGACGGATTTTCCACCGGACCGTTGACTTTCAACGGCACGACAATCCGGCCTTGCTTATCCTTGAAAAACGTCGAAACCTTGGCACGCCCGGCACGGCTTGAAGCCTGCGGCGAGAGCGCGGTGCTGATCGCCAGATCCAAGGCCGGCTGGTCGAGGGTCATGGTGCCGTTGCCGGTGACTTCCATCTGCGGGTTGACTAGATATACGCGGGTGAATTCGGCATAGCCGCCGCCGAGGATGAAATCGGCTTCCATCTTCTGAAACGTTGTGGCTTGACGCCGTTCGTCTTTAGACAAGCCGATCATGCCCGTCACCCGTTCGATTTTCTTGATTAGATCGACGTTGGTGAGCTCGCCGTCGCGGGCGGAAAGTTTGCCGTCGCCCTGCAAGCGGCGGCTGACCGTTCCGCTGCCCAGCGGCAAGCGCAACGAAACCTCGCCGCTGAGATTGCCTTTCAAGGCGCGCTTGCCGTTCACTTTTACGTTTTTGAACAAGCCGCGCACCTGGGTTATGAGACTGTTCGATGGACCCGCGACACTCATGGACACATCCATCGGACCAACAACTTCCGTGTCACGCGGCGCCAGACCGAAGACGGACAGGATCTGAAAAATTTTTCCGGCGTCGACGTTGTCGCTTCGGATGTTGAGATTGACTCGCGGTGCGGTAAACGGATTGCTCACCTGGCCTTGCACGGGAAGAGTCAAGTCTTGGATCTTCAGACGATTGTTCTTGAGCTCGAGCAACCCTTTTTCTCCTTGATAATTGAGCTGACCTTCGAGGGCAACCGTCTTGAGGCCCGGATAGCTGAACGACGCCTGAAAGGAGAAGGGTGCCTCGCTCGAAAACTCGTGCAGCGACAAATCGATGCCCTTGATATTGATCGGCGTTTGACCTTTGGTCACCAGGTTGACCTGGCCATTGCTGAGGCTGAAATTTCGCGGCAGCAAAACGGGTGCGACCGCTGGCTCAGCCGGCTTCGTGGCCTCGGACTTTCTCCGAACTTCGCGCCGGTTCGCGGCCGGAGTTTTCCGGTTGGCGATGTCGGAATAATTGAATGTCCCGTCGGGTTGCTTTAGAAGATTAAAAATCGGCTTGTCGAGGACCAGCTCGGTGACCTCGAAATGACCTCGTAAAAGCGGCCAGAGCTTAACCCGTAAACGAACCTGCTCTGCGGAGAAAAATGTATTGTCCGCAAACGCGGGACTGTCGGAGACTCTTAGGTGCGACAAACGGATCGACGGGGTTGGAACGAGACTGAGCCGGACTTCGCCGACGTCGACGTGCCGGCCGAGAGTTTCCTCGACAAGTGGCAAATAGGTGCGCTTGAATAATCCCAGATCGACGAAATGCGGCACAACAAGGATGACTGCGAGCAGCAGACCGAAAATTCCCAGAGCGATCCACGCGGCCTTTTTGAACTTATAGCTCCACGACGACAGCAGAGTTAACGTGGGTGATGAGACGGCGTCCGGCATGCTCGCATTCCTGACGCGGCATTATACGCGATCAGCAGGCGTTTCCAAATATTCCACCGGTGGCATTTCGACACGGTGGGTCATTCGGTTTTTCTCAAGAAAGGATACGGGTGTCCGTGTCGTCGCCGGTTCCAGAAGGCAAGCAGATAGGTCTACCGTTTTCGGTTCTGCGGACTGATGGCCAAATTGCATGGCCTCTAAAACGTTTCAAGGTAGCCACGGAAACAACTATTTGTTAGCATGGCTTACTCTGAAGGATCAGCACCGATTTGGAACTCGCATTGGAAATCCTGCCTCAAGTTCTTTTGGATGGCATTGTCTTAGGCTTCATGTATGCGTTGATCGCTTTGGGCTACACGATGGTTTACGGCGTCCTGGAGTTCATCAACTTCGCCCATAGCGAGATTTTTGTCCTGGGCGCGTTTGTCGGCGTCGAAGTGCTACTGCTGCTGCAAAGCGGCGGTTACCTGGGGACGCTCCATCCGGTCGTGGTTCTGTTGCTGGTGATCGTCACCGGGATGGTGATCAGCGGTTTCGCCGCGATGGCGCTGGAGCGAGTGGCCTATCGGCCGCTCCTCGGTGGTCCGCGTCTGGTGGCGTTGATCTCGGCGATCGGCGCCTCATTCTTTCTTCAGGATGGCTTGCGGTTATTTGAAAGCTTGTGGCGCAACACTTTTTATCTGAACTACCCGAGTCTCGATTTTCTCGAGCGCGCCGTGCCGCTCACTGCGAATCTGGTCATTCCGGTAAAATCGATGTTGGTGATTGTTACGGCGTTGATAACGCTTGCAGGCCTGCACTTTTTTGTCAACCGAACTAAACTGGGGATGGCAATCCGTGCGGTGGCGCAGGACCCCGATACAGCTTCATTGATGGGCGTGCCGGTGCATCAGGTGATCGCGCTGACGTTTTTTGTCGGCGGTTCTCTCGGCGGGCTTGCCGGCGTGCTGTTTGGCATTCACTACAGTTTGGTGAATCCCTACAGCGGCTTCATCCCCGGCATGAAGGCGTTCACCGCCGCCGTGCTCGGCGGGATCGGCAACATCCCGGGCGCAATGTTGGGCGGCATGATTCTCGGGCTGCTGGAAGCGTTCGCGGCCTCTTATCTTTCGCTCATGACCGATGGCGCGTTCGGCGCCGAGTACAAAGACGTGGTGGCCTTCTTGGTGTTGATTCTCATTTTGATCTTTCGCCCCAAGGGGCTGCTCGGCGAGACGGTGCGGGAGAGCAAGGCGTGAGAACTATCGCACCGGCGATCGGGCTGTTGGCAGCAATCGTATCGAGCTTTTTGCTGGCGCTCCGGTTTCCCCAGTCCGTGGTCGCTTTTCTGTTATTCGAAGCGTCGCTTCTCGCCATCTATTGTGCGTCGATGGAGCGCAACTTGAAGTTTTGGCTCGGGGCGTTGGTGTTGCTGGTGCTGATGCCGCTGTTGGGTTTCGTCAATGGTTACCATTTGGAAGTCGCGATTCAGATCGGCATCTACGTCGCGCTGGCGCTCGGGCTCAACATTGTGGTCGGTTTCGTCGGCCTGCTCAATCTCGGTTTCGTCGCGTTTTACGCGATTGGCGCTTATCTGTGGGCTATCTTCGGTTCGCCGCAAGCCAACGCATTCATTGCCGGTGGTTTGTTTCCACTCTCGCCGAATTGGTTTTTCGTGTTTCTCCTGTTGAGCGTTGCCGTAGGCGCGTTGACCGGCATTCTGCTCGGTTTGCCGGTTTTGCGTTTGCGCGGCGACTATCTCGCCATCGTCACGCTCGGCTTCGCCGAAGTGGTGCGTGCCCTGATGAATAATCTCGATAAGCCGATCAATCTCACCAACGGCCCGCGCGGCATCGCGCCGGTCAGTAAGCCGCCGCTGTTTTTTCAACCGCTGCTGGAGCTCGTCGGTGTGCACGTCTCCGAAACCAAACTCTATCCGCTCTATTTCTATTTTCTTATTCTGTTCATGGTCTGCATAATCATTTTGGTCACTCGACGCTTGGAAAATTCCCGCGTCGGCCGGGCCTGGAAAGCGATCCGCGAAGACGAAATTGCTGCCGGTGCGATGGGCGTGCCCGTGGTGCGTATGAAGCTGCTTGGCTTCGCCGTCGGCGCGTCGTTCGCCTGCGCCGTCGGGGTGTTGTTTGCCGCCAAGCAGGTTTTCATCAATCCTGAAAGCTTCACCTTCATGGAATCCATCGGCGTCTTAGCGATGGTTATCCTCGGCGGCATGGGTTCGATCCCCGGCGCTATTCTCGGCGCCACGGGAGTGACAATACTAAATCTACAGCTGCTCAAAGGCCTGTCGCTTTGGCTGAACGGCATGCGCCAGTCGGGAGCGGCGCTGTCGATTCCCCTGCTTGGCACTTATTCGTTAAGCCAGTTGCCGGCGCAGTTCGAGCCGGCGAAGTACGAGCGCATGGTGTTTGGCTTGATCTTGATCGTGATGATGATTGTTCGTCCCCAGGGCGTTCTCCCGCCGGGCCGCGAGCGAAAGAAGTAACATGGCGCTGCTCGAGCTGCGCGGCATTTCCAAGCGCTTCGGCGGCTTGCAGGCGCTCGCTCGCGTGAGCCTGGAATTGGAAGCCGGCACGATTGCCTCGCTCATCGGTCCCAATGGCGCCGGCAAAACGACGCTCTTCAATACTCTGACGGGTTTATACCGACCCGACGAGGGCGAGATTTATTTTCAAAAGCGCTCGCTTGTTGGCATGAAGCCCGACAAAATTACCGCCCACGGGATCAGTCGCACGTTTCAAAATATCCGTCTCTTTTCTCATATGACAGTCTTGGAAAATGTTTTGGTCGGCATGCACGCGCGGCTGAAAACGAGTCTGCCGGCGATTCTCGTGAGCTCCAGAGGGTTTCACGCTCAAGAAGACGAAGCGCGACAGCGCGCCATGGAGCTGATCGAGCTCACGGGACTCAGCGGCCGCGAACGCGAATGGGCGCATCAGTTATCCTACGGCGAGCAGCGCAGGCTGGAAATTGCCCGGGCGCTGGCGGCGGCGCCCGCGCTCTTGCTGCTCGACGAGCCGACGGCGGGGATGAACAGCCGGGAAGCGCAGTCGCTGATGGCGCTGTTCAGAGAGTTGCTGGGCAGGTACGTCAAGGCGATCCTGCTGATCGAGCATAACATGCGGGTCGTCATGGGCATCTCTCATCGCGTCCATGTGTTGGATTACGGCGAAAAGATCGCCGAAGGCCATCCGGACGAAGTCCGCCAGAATCCGCGCGTGATCGAAGCTTATCTCGGCCAGGGAACGTGGGCGCCGAATGCTCCACGTTAACGGCATCCATGTTTATTACGGCGCGATCCATGCCTTGAAGGGCGTGTCGTTCGCGGTGCAGAAAGGCGAGCTGGTCACGCTGCTTGGCGCCAACGGCGCGGGCAAAACGACAACCCTCAAGACTTTATCGGGCTTATTGCGCCCCGAGCGCGGCACCGTTCAGCTCGAAGGAGAAGCGCTGGAGAAGATCGACGCCCATGAAATCGTGCGCCGCGGAGTTGCCCACGTGCCCGAGGGCAGAAAAGTGTTTCCGCGCTTCACCGTGCTGGAAAATCTCAGGATCGGGGGTTATGCGCGCGGCAAGTCTGCGCTCGCGCCGGAGCTGGATTTCGTGTTCCAGATGTTTCCGCGTTTAGAAGAACGGCTCAAACAATACGCCGGGACGCTCTCCGGCGGCGAACAGCAGATGCTCGCCATTGGCCGCGCGCTCATGGCCAAGCCGAAGCTATTGCTCCTCGACGAACCGTCCATGGGACTGGCGCCGAAGATTGTCGAGCAGATTCTGGAAGACATCTGCGCGATCAATAAGGCGGGCGTTACTATCTTGCTGGTCGAACAAAACGCCGCCATGGCACTGGCGATCTCGCACCGCGGTTACGTTTTAGAAACCGGTGAGGTTATTCTCCAAGGCACGGCGAGCGAGCTTGCGGGTAACGATTTGGTTCGGCAGGCGTATCTTGGCGGATAAATAAATCTCTTGCGTCTTTAAAGAGTGACGGTGAACGGTTAGACTCAACCCTAGTGCAATACCAAACTCGACGAATATCGTTCGGTCCCGGCACTGTGACACCGGCGGTTAAATTTCTCCTGATCGCCAATATTGCCGTATTTGTCGTACAAACCGTCCTCGGCGCCGCGACGGATTACCAGCTGACGCTTTACTTCGGGCTGGTGCCGCCGCTGGTGCTCCATGAGTTTTATCTTTGGCAGCTTTTCACTTACCAATTTTTACACGGCGGGTTGTTCCACATTCTGTTCAACATGCTCGCCGTGTGGATGTTCGGATGCGATCTGGAACAGCGCTGGGGCAGCAATTTTTTTCTACGCTATTACTTCATCTCGGTGATCGGCGGCGGCATTCTCAATACGCTCTTCTTGCCCAATCAGCTCGGCCCGAGCATCGGCGCGTCGGCCGGAGTTTACGGCATCTTGCTCGCCTATGGTTTGATCTATCCGAACCGCATCGTCTATTTTTATTTTTTCTTTCCGATCAAGATGAAACACTTTGTTTGGATCATCGGCGCCATCGCGCTGTATTCCTCGGTCACGGCCGGCCAAAGCGGCATCGCCCACCTGGCGCATCTCGGCGGCATGGTCTTCGGCTACATCTACTTGCGAGGATGGAATGCGTTCAATCCATGGGAGCGCGTCAAAGACTACCTCGACCGCCGCCGCCTCGCCCGTCTCAAACGCCGCTTCCAGCTCCACACGGGTGGCAAGGACGATCGAGGGCCGACGCTGCACTGAATTCGCTCCACGCTTTTGCGGAGTAAACCGCTCGCAAGGCGATTCTGAAATTCCACGAAATCAGGAACGTTCTCAAGATCACCAGTATCGCGCCGAATTTTCCGGAGCGTGAACGGTTCGACTTTTTTGAAATAGCCCGGACGAAAAGTGCTGATGCGTTCACCTAGGGTGAGATAACCGACACTCGTTCCATGCTGAGCGCGGTATCGGCAGAGACCCAAGTAGGAGATTGATGAATCCCGCGGTGGCGAACGACGACCATGCGCTGCCGATTAGGCGAGAGTTTCTTTTCGTCGAACATCAGATAAATAAAATCCATGGTCACAACATGATCGCGGCGATGGGCGTCACAAGTCACTAGGAAGGACGCCACGGGAACCAAATTATCTCGTGCCGCTTGCGGGTGCTTCATTCCGATTCAGTAATCGAGAGTATTTTTGGTTGCGCTGGCCGGTCGATGTGCTACGAATGTGAAGTTACGCTGCGTCCCGAGCTCGCGGTGCCGGAATTTTATGGCTGAAAGAAACTTTACACCTGCTGAATTGTACGAAGCCTGGCCCGTGCTTTCATTGGAGGAGCGCGTCGAAGGGTTTGAATTTCTAAAGCGGCATGACGCCGATGATTTCTTTTTGCAGTTGAGCGCGCGCGATCGCGCCGAGCTGTTATTGGCTCTGCCGATTGGCGAGCGGCGCTTGTGGATGAGACTGTTGGCCCCGGATGACGCCGCGGACGTCATCCAAGAAGCGCCCGCCGAAGAGCGTGAGAATATGCTTTCGCTCCTCGACGACCAGACCGGAAGGGAGGTGAAGGGGCTTCTCGATTATGCCGAGGACGAAGCGGGCGGGTTGATGAATACGCGCTACTCCCGGCTGCGTGCGGACATGACCGTAGACGAGGCAGTGAGTTACCTGCGCAAAGACGCGCGAATGCGTGAGCGGACGGTTTTTTACGTTTTTGTTGTCGACGCGGAGGAACATTTACATGGCGTCGTGTCGTTTCGCGATCTTCTGGTCTCTCCCGGCAACAAGCTGGTGCGCGACGTCATGCGCACGGAAGTGATTTCGGCCCCGGAAGATTTAGACCAGGAGGCGCTCAGCAAACTCTTCATGCGCCATCATCTGCTGATGATGCCCGTCGTCGATGCGCAGGGGCGTATCAAAGGCGTGGTCAACGTCAACGACATCGTCGACGTCGTGCAAGAGGAAGCAACCGAAGATATGCAAAAACTCGGCGGCGTAGAAACCTTCGAAGGGCCGTATCTGCAGGTTCCGTTATTGCGGATGATCCGCAAGCGTGCCGGTTGGTTGGCGGCGCTTTTTCTGGGTGAAATGCTCACTGCTACGGCGATGGGGCAATTTGAAACGGAGATCGCCCGCGCGGTGGTGTTGGCGTTGTTCGTGCCGCTCATTATCAGCAGCGGTGGCAATTCAGGCTCGCAGGCAACCACGCTGGTCATCCGCGCCATGGCGCTCGGCGAAGTGAGACTCCGCGACTGGTGGCGCGTCATTCGGCGTGAGGTGCTGACGGGTTTGGGGCTTGGCGCAATTCTCGCGACCATCGGACTCGTCCGTATTCTTTCATGGCAGGCACTGTTTCACGCCTACGGCGACCATTATTTTCTCGTGGCGCTGACAGTCGCTTTCAGCTTGGTCGGCGTCGTCCTCTGGGGCTCGGTGGCCGGATCCATTTTGCCGTTCATTTTGCGCGGTCTGGGGTTCGATCCGGCAAGCGCTTCCGCTCCGTTTGTGGCGACGTTGGTTGATGTGACGGGTCTGGTGATCTATTTCAGCATCGCTCAGGCGATACTGACCGGCACGTTACTTTAGGTTGTGCGCGCCGCGCCCTCGCGCTCACGACTGGGGGTAATCGACAAATCCCTGAAACCTGCAAGCCGCCCGGCTTTCTCGCCTCCCACGATTGAGATATCATCCATTCAGCTTCGTAGCCTTGGATGTGTGACTTCGTGCCCGCAGTGAATAACGTTGCCAGCAAACTCGCAAAAGTTATTAATCCGGCGCGGATTTCTGTCGATCCGTCACGGCTCGACGAATTGTCGTGGGATGCGCTGAGCGAAAGTCGCATTCATCCGCGGCATCGCCCTCAGCTGCATGCGCCGATTTGCGCGGTAAAACCACAATCGACGGACGAGGTACGCCGCATCGTGCAGTTTGCCAACGCCGAAAAGATTGCATTGGTACCGTTCGGCGGTGGCTCAGGACTCATGGGCGGCGCGCTATCGATCCGCCCAAGTGTGGCGATCGATCTGCGCGATCTGAGTCAAATTCTTGAAGTCGACGTGGAAGCACATTCCGCGCGTGTGCAGGCCGGAGTTGTTCTTGAGGCGCTGGATCGGCAGGTCAACCAAGTCGGTTTTATTCTTGGCCACGATCCGTGGACGGTGCCAGTGGCGACGATTGGCGGCGCGATCTCGACCAACAGCGTCGGTTATCGCGCCGGTATCTACGGCTCCATGGGCGAACAGGTGCTCGGTTTGGAAGCGGTATTGCCAAACGGCGAGATTCTGCGCACGCGGTCGGTGTCGAAACGTTCGGCAGGTATCGATTTGAACGCGCTCTTGATTGGTGGTGAAGGGTGTTTCGGGGTAATCACCGAAGCGACTCTTCGCATTTTCCCCAGACCCCAGGCCCGGGTTTTCTGCGGTTTTCTTTTCTCCTCGTTTGAACAGGGTTTTGCGGCGATCCAAAAAATGTTTCACGAGCGCATGCGGCCGGCGCTGCTTGATTTTGGTGACGACGAAGAGAAACATGATCCCGGTGCGTTGTTGTATCTCGTCTTCGAAGGGAACGCGGAAACGACTGCGGTAGAAGAAAAACTCGCGATCGCCGTTTGCTCCGGACAGGGCGGCGAGCCGTTGCCGCGCGAAGAACCGGAACGTTTTTGGCTCGAGCGTCACGAGATTGCGCGCCGCTTCATGCGGAACCGCCGCCAGCGCCGTGAGCGCGGCGGTGACGGTGTCTATCGCGATTGGATTCACGTCGCGCTGCCGGGCTCGAAAGTGCTCGCCTTCCGGCGGGCGGCGCAAGAAATGATTGAACAGCATGGCGTCATCTTGCAAGAGAGCGGTTTGTGGGTGTACCCAGAGCTGTTTTCCATGCGGCTCGGCATTGAAGAAGGTGCCATCCCGAATGCGCAACTCGCTTTAGAGGAAACGATTGAAGAGCTATTGCGTTTGGTACAGCAGATGGGCGGATCGATGGAATACACCCACGGAGTCGGGATCAAGCTCGCGCCGCTCATGGCCGAAGAGCATGGTTACGGCTTGGAAGTGATGCGACAAATCAAGCGCACCCTCGATCCAAATAATATTATGAATCCAGGGAAATTGGCGCTCTGACGAGAGCAAGTTGCTTCGCTGATTATGACCGACGCAGCCAATCCAAACGGATTCTTGCGCCCGTGAATTTCAACCGTTAGTATTTCTACGTGCGTCAGCCGCGCGAGGAGGAGCGCGCCATGCGCCGTGGCTCGCGCAGCGCAATGATGAAAAAAATCCTCGCGTTGGTTTTGGCACACTGTTTAATCGCCGGCTGCGCGACTGCGCCCTATACCGGCCGAAGCCAGATGATTTTGGTTTCCGAAGGCCAGGAATCTGCGCTCGGTGATGACGCATACCGGCAGAGCTTGCGCGACAATGTTGTGACTCATGACGCCGAAGCTGAACGGATCGTCCGCAAGGTCGGCGAACGGATCGCGAGCGCGGCTAACAAACCCGCATATAAATGGGAGTTCACCGTGATCAATGACCCGGAAACGGTCAACGCCTATGCCGTTCCCGGTGGTAAGGTCGCCGTGTACACGGGAATCTTTGGGCCGGCGCGCGACGAGGCAGGGCTCGCGGTCGTTCTCGGCCACGAAGTTGCGCATGCGTTGGCGCGACACCCGGCGGAACGAATGAGCCAAGGGATGTTGCTGCAGCTTGGCAGTGTCGGCCTTGGGGTCGCGCTCGGGCGGAATCCCGCGCTCGCCAATCAGGTGCTGCAGGTTTATGGCCGCGGCGCGGGCGTCTGCGTCGCACTGCCGTTTAATCGGGCGCAGGAAAGCGAAGCCGATCACATTGGTCTGATCCTTATGGCAAAAGCCGGGTACGATCCGCGTACGGCCTTGGACCTTTGGCAACGAATGGAAAAAAAAGGCAGCAAAGGCGCGCCGCCGGAGTTTCTCTCGACTCATCCGGGATATGAGACGCGCGTTCAGTAGCTTCGCTCGTTTTTGCCCGAGGCGCTAAGCTATTATCGGCCTGGAAACGGGTAGTCGAATTGCTGCCTTCCGCGGAATTGCTCGATAATCCTACTGCGAAAGCGGAACGGGCGTTGCTGAAACGCCTTGAGGTAATCAATCGATTTGTCCAGGAGCAAAATGGTGAATGTAGCGTGGTGGAAGCCTTGGCGTTTGAGCTGCGCATAAATCCGCAAATCATATTGCAAGAACGACAACAGATTGGCGTAGGCTACGGCCAATACGCGGCGCTACGAGGCGTGTCGCGTTTGGGGCGTGGCTCGATCAAAAGAATCATCGACGATTATCAACGTGGCCGATCTTGGTCTGAAATTGCATCCAATAATGGCAGTCAGTTAAGCGAGTTGATGTCATGGATAGATGATGTCGTTCGCACGACGAACCAGATGGGACGTCAGCCGCGAAACCAAGAGTTTTCCGGCCACCGGTAAAGTTCTTAATGAGGCTAAACGTACTGCAGTAAGCCGGTTATTCCGCGATAGAAAATAAAGCCACGAATGCGCTCCCATGGCTTTGACAACAGAGATAATTCCATATAAGTAAACGGTTGAGGCCTTTTTTCGGGAGTGAACAGATTAAGACTAAAACGATATTTAGCCGCTAGCATTCCAACAATAGAAATGCACCCAAACGGGTGCATTTTTTTTTCTAATTGGAGGGTTCGAAGTTGCAAGCACAGATCGAAATTTTGGCGTCGTTGCAAACCGTTGACCGCGAGATAAGGGAACAAACAGGCCTTAAACAAAAGCTCCTCGACGAGCTCCGCGTCACGGAAAAACAGATCCAAGTTAAGAAAACCGAAATCGACGTCCTGCGGGCGAGCTACTCCGAAAAGGAAAAATACCGCGGCGAAAAGGATCGAGTATTCCAGGATGAAGGCAAAAAGGCGATGGACAAGCGCATGCGCATGAATCGCATCAAGAACGTGAAGGAGCTGCAAGCCTTGCAACGTGAAATCGAACTGATGAAACAAACCAACGGCGACCTTGAGGAAGAGATCATCAAGGTCATGCAAGAAATGGATGTCATCAAGGCGCAGATTCAATCCAAGGAGTCGGAAATTGCCGCCATGCAAGAGGAATGGCAATCCAAACAGAATGAACTGCAGGCGCAGATCAGGGGCATCGATGCGGCTGTCTCCGCAGCGGCGACGCGGCGACAAAGTATCGCATCGCAAGTGACCGGCGACCTGATCTCCCGATATGAGTTGATATTTTCCCGGCGTGGCGGTACCGCCGTGGTGGAAGTCGCCGCCGGCATCTGTCAAGGCTGCTACATGAATTTGCCACCGCAGTTGTGGAACGAAATTAATAGAAATGAAAAGCTTCATTTGTGCCCGAGCTGCCAGCGAATTCTCTACGTGAAGCCAAGAGCGGAGTAGCGCAAAGGATACTCTGTAGATCCTACATTCGACTCTTTCATAGGCTTGCTTGTCTGCAAAAACTTCTTCAATCGTTAGTTTCTCTATGGTCATTGTGCCGGTTGCCTTGAAGTGCTGTTTCAGCGAACCGTGAGTTGCGCCAGTTCAACTCCTATCGTATTCTTCATGTCCGTCGGGGAATGAACAAATTGGCCGACCGATTGGCGAATCGTGGCCTCGACGATGGAATCAAAGGAAGTATTCCGGGCTAAAGTGGATTAAGCGATCGCGCTTCGTGCTCGCATGGAGCGAGGAAAGTCCGGACTCCACAGGACAAGGTGGCCGTTAACCGCGGCCTCGAGTGATCGAGGGAAAGTACCACAGAAATCATACCGCCTGCTGTTAACGCAGCCGGTAAGGGTGAAATGGCGAGGTAAGAGCTCACCGGTTCGCCAGTGATGGTGAACGCATGGCAAACCCCACCTGGAGCAAGACCAAATAGGAGGGTTGGGTGGTCCGCCCGCAGCCCTCGGGTATGGTCGCTCGATCTCTTGAGCAATCAAGAGGCAAGATGAATGATCGCTGTGGCTCATGCTATGAGTCATCACAGAATCCGGCTTATCGATCCACTTTAGCCCGAATCCGCTAGCAGATCTTATTGGAATTGCCCGGATTTATCCGTCTTCAATTAAATCCAGCGACCTCGGTTTACTCAATAATCTTTGATTCTCGCTGCACGGAAATTGACGTTTCCAGTGTTCGGAGCGCTGCGTCTCGAAGCTTTGCGGCGATGTTTTTTCTAATGGCTGGTGAAGTGCGGCCTGAATCGCGGAACCTGGGCCTAAACCGAACCAAAAAATCTCCAAAAACCCGTGAATTCTAATCTTTTTTGTTGACAGGTGGAGTAGAACAAATTATAAGTGGCGCTTAGTGGGAAAAGGTGGGATAGAGGCCCGTATCCAGCATACTTGATCACCATAATTATGTTTCGCGGCAGCTTTGAGCACACACTCGATAACAAAGGGCGCTTGAGCATCCCCTCGAAGTTCCGCGACGTGCTGGTGGGGAAGGGCGACGAACGAATCGTTATGACCAATTACGTGATCGACAGCCAGCGTTGTCTGGACGTGTATCCGATGGATGCCTGGTTACAGTTCGAAGACGAGGTGCGCAAGAAACCTAAGTTCGATCCGCGCATGGTCCGGTTTCAAAACTACTATCTTGGATCGGCCTGTGAGTGCAGCGTAGATACCCACGGTAGAATTTTGATTCCGCCGGTGCTCAGAAAATACGCCGATCTCAAGCGCGATGTCGTTTTGGTTTCAGCGCTGGAAAAGTTTCGAGTGTGGGACCGAGAGGCGTGGAAAAAGATCTTCGTCGAGGCTGAGGACAAACTCATGCAGGATCCGGATTTCCTCGGTGACTTGGGATTGTAGGAGCGACAGGAACGCGCATACCTAAGTCGGCGAAAGGAGAATAACGAATGCTAGAACGAAAACCGATTCAAGATATCTCCGTGCTTGACGTCACTGGCGATATCGATTTTCGTGAAATGATCCGCATTAAGGAGGCGATTGGCTCATTGATCGAAAAGGAACGGACCAAGGTGGTTCTCAATCTCAAGTCCGTCGATCATATTAATTATTTAAGCATCGGTGTGTTGCTCGAACGGTTGAAGCTGCTAAGGAACTTAAATGGAGATCTGAAGCTCGCGGGAATGAGTCCTTTCCTACGTGATATTTTCAAAGTCGTCGGCATGGATCGCTTCTTCGAGGATTACACCTCGCTCGAGGATGCCATCGAGAGTTTTGACGACGACTGGGAGGGTGACGGCACCAGTCACTGAGCCGTGTACGCGCACGTTTCGGTCCTGTTGCAGGAAGTGCTCGAGTTGCTTTGTCCCGGTCCGGGTAAACGATATCTCGACGGCACGCTCGGAGGTGGAGGTCACACCGAGCAGATTCTCACAAGAAGTAGTCCTGACGGGTCGGTGTTGGGGTTGGATCGGGATGACGATGCGCTCGCGGCGGCTCGTGAGCGATTGCGCGGATTTGGTCAACGTTTGATCGCGCGGCAGGCTAGTTTTGCCGACGCGATCAATATTCTCGCTGAAGTCGGCTGGCAGCGGGTGGATGGAGTTGTTTTGGACTTAGGGATCTCATCGCATCACATCGATTCGCCCGAGCGAGGTTTCAGCTTTCGCTCGGACGCGCGGCTCGACATGCGCATGGATCGACGCCAATCCACAGATGCGGCGCACATGGTAAATTCATTTGCCCAAAATGAGCTGGAGCGCATTTTCCGAGATTACGGCGAAGAGCCGCAAGCGCGTCGGCTCGCCCAAGCGATTGTCGCCCGGCGTAAAACCCAGCCGTTACAGACAACCTCGGAGCTCGCCCAGTTAGTCGAACGCGTGAAGGGATTGGGCCGTCGCGAGCATCATCCGGCTACGCAAGTGTTTCAGGCGTTACGGATCGCCGTCAACCAGGAGTTACAGCACCTCGAACGCTTTTTGGAAAGCGGCTATGAAACGCTGCGGCCGGCGGGGAGAATGGCGATCATTTCATTTCACTCGCTTGAGGATCGAATGGTGAAAACGGCTTTTCGCAAGTGGAATCGCGCTTGTCTTTGCCCGCCGCGGGTTTTGCGCTGTCAATGCGGCTGGAGTCAAAAAGCCAAACTGTTGACCAAGAAGCCGATCGTGCCCTCTGCCGCCGAGATAAGTTCAAATCCGCGCGCCCGTTCAGCGAAATTGCGTGCCATAGAGAGGGTATGAGCCGTGGGCGCGACAGTCAGCGCGCCAGCGCGCCGGACAACCAGCCCCAAGCGTGAGCGGTCAGGGCGTGCCGAGCGCCGCGGGCGCAGGCAGGTTTTTTTTACTGCGTTTCTCGGTCTCGGCTTGATTGCGGTGGTGTTGGTTCATGTCTGGCTGCGCTTGCAGGTGGTGAAAACCGGTTACGTGCTCTCGACCGCAAGCAAGCTGCAGAGCCATCTGGAACAGGAGAACCAGGAGTTGAAAATCGAGTTGGCTACGATGACTTCACCTGATCGCCTGGAGTCGCTTGCGCATCGTCGATTGGGGCTCGTGCAGCCGGAAAAGGGTCAAATCATTATCTTGCCATGAGACGTCAATCGCAAAACAATCATCGCCGCCTCGCTACTGCGAAGATCTTGTTCCTCTTGATGTTCTTGGTGATTGGCGGCCGCGCCATTCAACTGCAGGTGCTGCAGGGAGCAAAGCTCATGCGGCTCGGCCAACGTCAGCATTTAAAGGAATGGATCGTGTTGCCCAAACGCGGCGCGTTGTTTGACCGTGCCGGTGAACCGCTAGCTCTAAGCATGGAGTCCCAATCGGTTTATGCGCGTCCGCACCGCATCCAGGATCCCCATCAGCTGAGTGGTAGCCTGGCGCAGATTCTCAACCTGCCGGTCGCCGACGTCAAACAAAAGATCACCGCGGAAAAGCCTTTTGTCTGGCTCAAGCGACAGGTCTCGTCGATGGAAGCGGAAAAAATTCAAGCGCTGAACGCGGACGGGATTGGCATGTTTTACGAGCCCAGTCGTCAGTATCCGCAGGGTCAATTGGCCGGCCAATTGATTGGCTTCGTCGGTCGGGATTCGGAGGGATTAGAGGGCTTGGAGCTCAAGTACAATGAATATATCCGCGGTGAGACCGGCTCGTCGATCACGGAGCGCGATGCTCTCGGGCGCCGGGTGTTGGTTCAGGGTGTCGAAGGACTGCACATTCCACCGGGCAGCGACGTTCATCTCACGCTGGATACTTCTATTCAGCATATCGCGGAAAAGGAATTAGAGGCCTCGATCGTAAAATATCGTGCCAAGGCGGGCGTTGCGATCGTGGTAGAACCCTTCACGGGCGAAGTCCTTGCGTTGGCAAACTATCCGTCATTTGATCCTAACGGTTATGCCAAAGAATCGGCGAACCAAAGGCGCAACCGCGCGGTGACGGATAGTTTTGAGCCCGGTTCAACATTCAAGACCATTCTTGCCGCAGCATCGCTGGAGGAAGGGATCGTCGGCAAGGACGACCTGTTCTATTGTGAAATGGGCAAGTACCCTTATGCGGGCAAAATCATCCACGACACCCATCCCTATGGCTGGTTGTCGTTTTCGAAGATTCTCCAGGTGTCGAGCAACATCGGCTTTACCAAAGTCGCGGAGAAGCTCAAGAAGGACCGTTACTCCAGATACATCGAAAAATTCGGCTTCGGTCAGCTGACCGGCGTCGATGTGCCGGGAGAAGTGGCGGGAGCGGTGCGCAAACCCGAGAGTTGGTCGGCAATCGATTTGGCGACCCATGCATTCGGCCAAGGCATCTCGACCACGCCGCTTCAGTTGGTTATGGCGTATGCGGCGATTGCAAACGGCGGTTTTCTGATGCGCCCTTATATCGCACGACAGGTGATTAGTCCCCAGGGAGAGGTGGTGCTTGAAAACCAACCCCATGTGGTTCGGCGGGTAATCTCGGAAAAGACCGCCAAGCTCCTGTCTTCCATGCTGCAGGATGTGACCAACGAGGGCGGAACTGGCGTGATGGCAAATGTCGAAGGCTTCGACGTTGCTGGCAAGACCGGCACAGCGCAGAAGGCCGATCCGGTTCGCGGCGGTTACGCGGCCAAGAAACGGGTCGGCTCGTTTGTCGGCTTCGTACCAGCGAATAACCCCCGGCTGGTCGCGCTGGTGCTTATCGATGAACCCGAAGTGAACGTTTACGGCGGTGTTGTGGCCGCGCCGGTTTTTCGTAATATTGCTCAGGGAGCTTTGCGTCATCTCGCGGTTGCGCCGGAAAGGGCAGCGCCGATTCCAGCGCCGCAGAGAGAGACGGAAATGAGCCGGCGTGTTGCGAAGCGAAACAACGCGGGCACACCGGACCTGAGCGCCGACGCGACGCCGGATTTCGTCGGCTTGAGCCTGCGCGAGGCTTTGGAGAAGGCGCAAACGTTGAAACTAAAATTGCGGCTGCAGGGAAACGGTTATGTGGTCAAGCAGTCACCGGCTCCCGGAGGGCGCTGGAGCGAAGACGAAACCTTCGTTCTCAACCTGCAAGGTTAGGGCGATGCGTATCAAGGAGTTTCTGACGATTGATGACGTAGAACAGGCGGAGGGGAATCTCGATCAAGATGTGAACGGGCTCGCGTACGACTCGCGCAAAGTTGGGGCCGGGCAAATATTTTTTGCCGTGCCTGGAGAAAAGGCTGATGGTCACGATTTTATCGGCGAGGCCGTGCGCCGCGGCGCCGCGGCGATTGTTTTTTCACGGGTAGGCAACTGGCCAAAGGCCGCCGCTTCGATTCGTGTCAAAGATGTCCGCCGTACGATGGGTTTGTGGGCGGCGCATTTTTTCGGTCGTCCCAGCGAAAAGCTAACGTTGGTCGGAATCACCGGCACCAACGGCAAGACAACACTCTCGTATCTGGTCGAGTCGATTTTAGAAGCCGCGGGTATGGAGCCCGGTGTCATCGGCACGGTCAACTATCGATACCGCGGATATCAGATTTCTTCTCATCATACGACGCCCGAGTCGCTCGATTTGGAAGAAATGCTCAGTGAGATGTCCCGAGCGGGGGTTAAGTCCGTCGCTATGGAAGTATCGTCCCACGCGCTCGTGCAAGAAAGGGTGCGGGGTTTGGCATTTGACGTGGGCGTGTTTACCAACCTGTCGCGCGATCATCTCGATTTTCACCACGACATGGACGATTATTTTTCAGCGAAGTCGAGGCTCTTTACCGACTATCTCCAGGTAAGCGCCAAGCCGAACAAAGCGGCGGTGATTTTCGGCGACGACCCGCGCGGTCGGGAGCTGATCGGTGAAGTCCAAAGTGGAAACGTCGATGTGTGGAGCTACGGCGAAGGGGTCCAGTGGGATGTCCGGCCGCTGCGAGTGGAAAGAGACGTCGGTGGACTCCGAGGGATGATCGCAGCACGGAAATCCCAGATCGAGTTTAGCTCACCGTTGATCGGGACGGCCAACTTGCAGAATATCCTGGGCGCGGTTGGCGTCGGTTTGGCATTGGGAATTGAACCTAAAACGATTGCTCGCGGCGTTGACCAGCTCAAGTCTGTGCCGGGCCGGCTGGAAAAAGTTGCGAATCGCCTCGATATCAACATCTTAGTCGATTACGCCCATTCACCAGATGCGCTGGAAAAAGTTCTCGCCGCGGTGCGTCCGCTCACTCGGGGAAAGCTAATCACGGTTTTTGGTTGCGGCGGCGACCGCGACCGCGGCAAGCGGCCAGTGATGGGTGAGATCGCCGGCCGATTGAGCGACATCGTCGTGCTCACTTCAGACAATCCGCGCACCGAAGA
>DASWCL010000294.1:0-81394 GCA_036390135.1 Binatia bacterium | reverse complement strand
CAATTCTCATTCTTTAAATTCTTTCAATTTTGAGATCAAAAGAGGCACCCACCGGGCCGGCCACAGGCATGAGTCTATGTGGACGCACAGTGAGGTAAGCGGCACTATCGGTCATGTCCCAAATGACTGCCCGAGAAAAATCATAACAACCCTCAGAGTGTGCTTTCCCGCCCTTAAAACCAAAAATTGAAGTGTGAACTTCGTAATCTTGATGACTTAAAGGGATTCTTAACTTTGCTGAAACAGCAAAGCTGTCCCCCGATGCTGCTGTAAGAGTGTGAATTCTCTGTAAATCGTTAGCAGAATAAACCGAATTTCCTTTCAGATCGCGAAGCCAAACACCGATAACAAAATCAGAGATTACTGGCCTACAAACGTCCAATAGATAGTAAAAGGTCAATTCGTCATTGTACTCACAGCAAGTGACCGGCTGATCTTCTTCGTTTAACATAAGAAAATTTTTAATCACGACATCGCCAGTCCCTGCCCTCGAGCGTTGACGATTCGCTTCAAAAGTTGGGCTAGGGGCCAATAACATAGCGAGTACTGAAGACGAAACATTGGTACCGTTTATCCGTAAACTTGCGGGTTCCGATACCTTATGGTCTACCCGTTCTGGATTCTGCAGCACCACTCCTTGTTCTTGCCAACAGAACTTTTCATATTCTTTTGCAACTTCTTTTGCGTCGCCCCACATTTCTCGATGTCCATTTTTTAACCACAACGCCCTACCGCATATTGAACGAACCGTCGAAATATCATGAGAAACAAACAGAATACTCGTACCGTCATTAATCAATTGCCTGAGCCGTTTGAAACACTTCGACTGGAACGGTGCATCTCCCACACCTAACGCCTCATCGACGATCAGAATCTCAGGGTCTATGCACGTGTTCACGGCGAAGGCGAGGCGCATCAACATGCCTGAGCTGTAGGTTTTGGTCGGCTGTTCTAAGAAATCACCGATGTCAGCAAAGGCGACAATTTCATCGAATTTATCATCGATTTTTGTTTGAGTAAGCCCTAACATGGAAGCGTTCAAATAGACATTTTCCCGTCCGGTAAATTCCGGGTTAAAGCCGCTTCCCAATTCCAACAGGGCGGCCACGGTACCTTCAACCTCTACGGAACCGCTGGTCGGGTTGAGTGTGCCGCAAATCAATTGCAGCAACGTCGATTTGCCTGCGCCGTTGCGCCCGATGATACCGACCGCCTCGCCTTTATTTACCTCGAATGAAACATCCTTCAATGCCCAAAATTCACGATAATACGCCTTCGGTTCTCTCCCGATCCATCTTTGCAGACGAGGGTGAATCGATTGCTTAAGCCGGTCCTGCGGCCGCTGGTAGATTTCGTAACACTTACCCAAGTCGCGGACGCGAATCACAGGAGTGTCAGAGGACATCGGCAAAACCTTTGCGCGTTTTCTGAAACCACCAGAAGCCCCCGGCGGAAACCAGCATACTCGCAGCCAGCGCCATTCCCAATCCGACCCAGCTCGGCGTCTTCCCGAAAATCAAAACGTTGCGGCTTTCTTCGATGAAAAACGTGAGCGGGTTGAGATGCAGCCACGCCTGATACTCGGTAGGCAACGCTGATATAGGGTAAAACAACGGCGAAAGGAACATCAGAATCGTCGTGAGAATTGCAGTGGTTTGGCCGATGTCCCGCACGTAGACGCCAAGCGCCGATAAAAGCCATGAAACGCCCATCGTCACTAGCAATAGCGGCAATAGAATAATCGGAAAAACCACCACGGTCCACGGCAGTCGCTGATTGACGAGTAGCTGCGCGGCAAGCAACACTGTCAGGCTGACACCCGCGTGAAACAATGCTGACCCTAACGCCACGGACGGAAGCACCTCCAGCGGAAAGACCACCTTTTTGACGTAATTGGTATTGGACAATATCAAACTCGGCGCACGATTGATGCACTCCGCGAACAGCCCATACACGATCAATCCGACAAACAAGATGATGGCGAAATTGACCTTGTCTTCCCCGCCGACACCCCAACGAGCTTTGAACACCACTGAGAAGACGAACGTGTAGACCACGAGCATGACGAGAGGATTGAAAAAGGACCACGCCAACCCAAGGACCGACCCACGATACCGACCTAAGACATCGCGTTTGGTAAGTTGCATGACCAGGTGCCGATTGCGCCACTGGCTCGAGAATAATTCGACGATGCTCGCTGGGAATGCCTGATGCGGATTCATTTCGACAATTTACAAGTCGGCGTTTGGAAATGCCTCAGGCGACAAATTATGGGGAAATCATTTTCAGCCACGGCTTCGCAACCCTCGGTGGAAAGGCCAGCGTGAATGCATCCCTGTCTAGTGCCAGGTTGGGGTTATAAGCCGGATCATTCAATAAAAGCTGCCCCCAGCACCGTTTCATGAAGTCACTCTCTTTTTCAAATCGATTCTCCTTCTCCGGAGTGTCCTCGTATCCCCGGCTGGCGGACTCGTGATGATAGAACTCGGCAAACGGTGTCCACACATTTCGGTACCCCCGCTCCAACACTCGCAAGCAGAAATCAACATCGTTAAAGGCAACCCCCAAATGGGTCTCGTCGAGTCCCTCGACTTCGTCGAACACGCTCCGCCGCACTAGCAAACATGCCGCTGTTACGGCGGACATGTTCTGAGCCAGCAGCGCCCGGGAGGCCTGTCCGGGGTGCATGCGGGGTCTTTCCCTATAGATATGACCGGCCACGCCCGGCAGACCGCCAAGTCCCAGGATTACGCCGGCGTGCTGGATCGTTTGATTCGGAAAATAAAGCTTCGCCCCCACCGCTCCGATCTCGGGCCTGATCGCATAGCTTAACATCTCCTCCAACCAGTCCGGCGAGATCGCTTCAAGGTCGTTGTTGAGAAGCCCAACAATCTCCCCCTGCGCGTGCCGCACGGCGAAATTGTTGATAGCGGAAAAGTTGAAAGGCGCGTCGTAACGCAGGAGACGCGCGCGCCCTTCTCGTTCGAGTCCCGCCAAGTATTCCATGGTCTTCGCTTCGTCCGACCGGTTATCGACGATTATTAGCTCGAAGTTCCTATAGCTCGTCTTCCGATAAATGCTCTCCACGCAGCGGAAAAGAAGGTCAAATTTGTTTCGCGTCGGAATGATTAGCGTCACCTTGGGCGACGGCTCAGGAAGGCGGTACTTAATACGCCAGTATGCCCCTGCAGTAGGCAGCACCTCGGCACTCTTGCCGGTGCGTTCGAAATGGGCTTGCAGCGTTTTTCGCTGGGCGTCCAGCGCGTATTTTTTCTGGCTTTCACCCCTGGCCGTCGACCCAGAGACCGCCCGCCAGTGGTACAGAACGTGGGGGATGTGGCGAATACGCGAAAAGTGGATACGTTCGATCGTGCGCATGATAAAGTCCCAGTCTTGCGCGCCTTCGTACCCCATGCGAAAACCGCCGATCTCCCGCACCACCTGCGTGCGGAACACGGCTAAGTGGCAGACAAAGTTCTGCGCCAGAAAAAGCGTCGGGTTCCAGTCGGGCTTGAAATACGGGCCGTAGCACAAGCCTTTCTCGTCGATCTTGTCCTCGTCGCTGTAGATCAGATCCGCATCGGCATACGCGTTCAGCTCGGCCGCGACCATATACAGGGCGTGCTCGCAGATCTCATCGTCATGATCCACGAGCGCAATGAAATCGCCAGTCGCGACCTCCAGCGCGCTGTTCGAGGCGGCGGAGATATGGCCGCGCATTTCACGGAACACTATTTTGATCCGTGGGTCCTGCGCCCCGTACTCATGTAAAACGCGTCTCACGTGAGGCTCCGCCGAAGCGTCATCGGCGATACACAGCTCCCAGTTCGGGTAAAGCTGGGCTCTGACCGAATCGATCGCCCGCCGCAGCCACGCTTCCGGGGTATTGAAAACCGGCATGACCACCGAGATGAGCGGTTTATAATTCAGCTTGTCCACCTGGCGCCTGATCTCGGCGCGGTCGGTTTCTGTCAACTTGTCGTACTTTTCCCTCCATTGTGTGTATTCGTATCCGGTTTCTATTCGATTCCTGATCCGCCGCGCCGCGCCGCTTAGACCTTCTGTGTGAACGGTCTGAAAGAACCGGTTCGCCAGATAAGGCAAATCCCGCAGCGTCACAATCGACTTTCGGTCTATGAGCAGCACCCACCCCCTCAGAATGTTTCTTGTTATTTCATAGGTCTTGCGTCGCCGGGTATTCTCACCCAACAAGCTGTTGCGAATGCTTCGATAACTCATCACCGTCCGCCACGCCAGGCTATCTTTAATCTCGTACACTTCGCGTTCCAACGCAGCTTTGGCCCCAACCTCCTCCTCGAGGACCCGCTCCAAGATCTTGATCCTCTCCTGCAACTCCGCGCGATCTCCCGTCGGGGGATATATTTCCTTGCCTAAATCGTTCTTGAACGAACGCCGCACTTGGGATTGCTCCAAAAATCAGTTTTAGGATCCGGAAAGATACTCAATTTGTTTCGGCTAGCATATCACCGGTAGATTTCAAACACGCAATCATCATGCATAAAAATGATTCTGATATCCACCATTAGCGTCCGGCGACCGGCTGTTGGCAGATAAAATATCACAAAATGCGCGGAATAATGCGCGCGAGCAGTCGTCGACGCCCGCACAATCCGCAGCCGTTAAAAGGGACCGGCTTGTTTCGTCAGGCAGGGCTGCGAGCGGAATAGAAATTCTTTGGTCACATTCGGGATCGCCACATCAGTTGATTTCAAATACCTCGATCAACCCAACACCTGTTCCGCCGCCAACTCCAGTAACAATCGCTGTGTAAGCCCCTGGAGCCAGGGTGATTAGAATCGCCGACTCCTGCGCACAACCCGACGGAGATGTCGATTGGCCGGGGTTGGGTTGGCACGGATCTAAAACGGTCGCCGCAATTTCTGCAGCACCACCACACGCAAATCCCATGGTCGCGCACAGAGGGTCAGTAGTTTGCCAGTTATCATTCTGGGCTATGGCCGTTGATCCGGAAAATATCTGCAAAAACGGATTGGCCAATGTTCCCGGGATCGAGAACGGTACGCCGCCCATCGACGGCCCGCGCCCCCGTAGTAACACGGTTTTGAGGCTGCTCCCACTGATGGTAAACCCTCCTATCATCACATTGTCACCTGTACCTACTCGGCCACGTGTGGATATATTAATCAGCTTGGACGGACTCGCGCCGCCATCAACTTCAAATACTTCCACCAGCCCTAGCCCGGATCCACCTCCAACCCCGCTTTCGATTGCCGTGTACGCTCCGGGCGGCAAGGTGATTAGAATTGCCGACTCTTGCGCACAACCGGGCGGAGGCGTCGATTGTCCAGGGTTAGGTTGGCAAGGATCTAAATCTGTCGCTGCAATCTCCGTAGGCCCTCCACACGTAAATCCCATACTCGCGCACAGAGGGTCAGCAGTTTGCCAGTTATCATTCTGGGCTATTGAAGTTGACCCGGAAAATATCTGCAAAAATGGATTTGCCAATGTTCCCGGAATCGAGAACGGCGCGCCGCTCATCGACGGTCCCCGCGCCCGGATTAAAACCGTTTTGGGTACCGTCCCCTCGATAATAAATCCCCCGATCATCACATTGTCGCCAGTAAGTACAGATCCTCGGGTGGAAATATTAGACAATCCGTCTGGGGATACCGCGAGCGCCGTATCCGCCTGAATAAGGCCAAAACCGCTGTCGTAATCGAAACCTGGCGCGCCCATGTCGATCGCGGTATTTTCCAGGGCCGCATAAATTTGGATCGGCGTACTGCTTGGCTTTGACTGAAAAAGCAAAGCGGCAAGACCCGCCGCGTGAGACACCGCGGCCGACGTACCGAAAAAATTTGGGAATCCGTTTCCATCCGTATCTGTGCCGAAGAATGTCGTGTCACCACCGTCTGGCGCAACGATTTCCGGCTTGGATCCGATTTCGGCAGTGGGCAGCCGGTTGCCCGCTGAGCCAAAAAGGATCGGGGTTCCCCCCGCCGAAGAGAAAGGCTCCAGTTGCGGCGGTGAGACACCAAAGGCCGGTGTTTGGCTATAACGCGCTGCGCCAACGGCTTCGGCTCCAACTGCATTGGGATGGCCGAAGATCGTTCCGCTATTCGTCGCGAACTCTTGGATTGTTCCACCCAAGTTGAACAACACATATTTGATCAAGCCCGGATTCGGCCCCGAAAAGTTCACGATCATGATGTTAAAGTCAGCCGTCACACCGGTCGTGTTAGTAAATGAAAAAACTTCGATTGGGTCATTCCCTAGATTGTCAATGTTCGCGCCGGCCACGACTTGGCTTGCGGCCGCGTTAAGCACGTAAACATCGAGATCATTTGACGATCCCGGCGCGCCGCTTACGGAGAACGCCGGCGAGTCCCACTGAAACGACATGATGAAGCCGGCGTCAGGCGGCAGGGTGATTCTCTGGAAGACATCGGTACCACCCCCAGGATCGAAGTTGTGCGCGGTCCCGCCGAAGAACGGTGGCGCGCCAGCAGCGGACGGGATGGAACCTTGCGCGAAGACACCGCCTGCCCTAAACGTACTTTGATAGCTCTGTCGAGCTTGATTGCCGGCCGATGAGAAATATGCACTACCTCCCGCGACGACGTTGTTGACCGCCTGCGCAAGAATACCATCTTGGAAGAACGGTTCGGCAAAGTAGATTACATCGTCGACGATAACTTTCGCTCCGGCCGCCGCGAGGGACTGAATGTTCGTCGCAAAGGATGCTGTTCCATTGAACGCCGAAGCAAAAGCTAGACTCGCGCCAGGAGCGACATCGTGGACGATCTGCAGCATCGCCCGGCCCTCGTCGGTACCGACACCGCAGCTCCCAATCTCCTGGACCACGGTTACGGGGGACAGATCGCCGCTGGTCACGTCCGCTGCGGCGCCGCCGAGACAGTTGAAGCTGTTTGATAGGACTCCCACTGTGACTCCACTCCCATTCACTCCGAAATTAGTTCGCGCCACGTTAGAACGCATGGCTTGATCACCCTGGCTCGTCACGTTTCCGACGTTGGTGATGGCAACCGGCGGTTGAGCGAATTGCAAGCTCGCCATGCTCGCCGCGGCAGGAAGCGCAGATACAGGCAGTTGGCCTGATACGATGCGGCCAAAGGCAACGGCCTGTTGCATTCCCAACGACTCGAGATCGGCCTTGAGCAGATTCACATCTTTGGACGCGACGGCATCAACCACTACACGATCACCAACGAGTGTGATCACAGGGTCGCCAGAGCTGAATAGCGCCGCGCTGCGTTGCGCCAAACGGGTGGCGTATTGGTCGTGAAGCTTCACCAGACTGTGCGTCAGTTTCGCCATCGGTCCGTCTTTGCCGGTCTGGGCCGACAACGATCTGCCGCCAGGTGAAAGTAGAAAAACAACGAGAACTAAAATGAAAATCCGTTGTTTCATGCTGTCATTCCATGTTGCTGTGGAGTGTCTATCGGTTAGGTGTCCCGGGCGGGAGAGAACGCGGGCCTCCCTGCAAAACCGCAGAAGCCGCCCTGGCAGAGTTCAAGCTGGGTAATGTTGCCATTGAAGGGATTGCCAATATCGGCAACTGACCTGAGACGATACGACCGAACGCAACCGCTTGTTGCATCCCCAGACCTTCCAAATCCGATTTTAGAGTGTTTGCGTCGTCGGAGGCTACCGCGTCGACTAGAACACGATCATCTATAATCTGCACGAGCCGATCATACGATTTGAACCTGGCCATCTGGCGTGACGCCAGATAGCGGGAATATTCATCGTAGAGAGTAGTCAATTCCTGCGAGACTTTTGACATTCGCTCGTTTTTAACCGCGGCCTCTTGAATACATCCCTGGACGCAGCTTGCAGTCCAAATGAGCGCCGCCATAAGAAACATCTTCCACCACTTTTTGATGGGCACAGATCGCTGCTGGTCATGCTCAAGAAGCATTTTATACTTTTCTTCACATCGTTGTCTCTCCAGAAATCTGGCGCTTGATATTGTTAGGCTAAATTTCATGTTGCCGGCGCAGCGCTCGGCTGCGATTGCCACTATGGCAAAAACAAAAAGTCACGTAAAACGTGAAGGGAAGCCTAGAAAATGACTCGTCGACTATTAGCCGCGATTAACCAACTATTCGCTCTCGGCGAGGCGGCAGATGACTGCGGCCGCAGCTGCCAAGTCTTCGACGACGAAATCAGCGTTTACGGCGTTTTCAAATTGCGCCCCATAGCCGGTGCGCACAAGGAACGTCATAGCGCCAGCCCGCTGACCCATGTCAATATCAATATCCTTATCGCCGATGACGATACTGTTCTCCGGGCGAAAGCGTAATTCCTCCGCAGCCCGCTGCAAAAGGCCGAGCCTAGGTTTGCGGCAGAGGCAATTATCTTCTGGCGTGTGGGGGCAAATATAAATACCATCGAGGCGAACCCCCTCTTGAACGAGCAGTTGCGTGAGACGTTCGTGCACGCGTTCCAATTGGTTCTGGTCAAAAAATCCACGCCCGATGCCAGATTGATTGGTAAGCACCACTAAACCGAATCCCAACCGTTGGAGCTCGCGCAGCGCCCCCCCAGTGCCGGAAATCAATGCTATTTCGTTGGGCTGGGACAGATATTCGCGCTCCTCGATAATTGTCCCATCCCGATCAAGCACCACGTATCGCCGTCGTTGCGATTCGTTTAGACGCCTGAAAAAATCTTTAGCCGCGGCAAAGTCCTCCGGTGTCCCGATATCGAGAAATGAAGCTGAACTTAAGTAACCATAGAGACCGCGGCCACCCAACACGGGAAAACTTCTCGTTCCAACGAGACGCCTGCACCCTCTGGAATGGCCCGGAGTACCTCTTGGTTTAGAAAACAGATTCCAGCATTGATCCAAGCCGCACCATCAGTTTCCTTCTTTTCAGCAAGTTCGACTTTGGCGTCAGCATCAAGTCTAACGCGACCAAATCTTTCGCTGCGCGCGACTCGGTCAATGCCATACTCGCCGTGGCTTGACATTGGCAATGCCAATTCCAATAAGCTTTGATGTCGATCGCGCAGAACGAATCGCCATTCATCACCAGCACAGGATCGGACTCAAACCGGGTGATTGCCAACTTCAATGCGCCCGCCGTGCCAAGCGGTTCTTGCTCTCGCGAATAGATAAGACGGAGCGGTCCGTAGTTTTTCCCAAAGGTGCTTTCGATCTGCTCCCCTAGGTACCCGGTGCACAATACCACAGATCGACAGCCCGCTGCGGCGATCTGATCCAACAAATAGCTAAGAAACGGCTGCGACCGAATCTGCGCGAGCACTTTGGGACGATCCGCGACAACAGAACGCAGACGCGTACCGAACCCGCCTGCCAGCACAGCTACCGACACATTCGAAAGTTCCATCGGCAATGTGACTTTTTGACCATGGCAGACAGGCAGGCAACCGCGTTAAGCGTTCTTGAACGGTCCGCATCCGATCATGCGGTAGCCCTTTAACAATTCTTGAATACCCTCTTCCAGCGACCGTCTCGCCTCAAATCCCGCTTCCCGCAAGCGCTGGTTAGACACGATATAATTACGTTTGTCAGGGTCTGAGCCGACCTCGGAAAAATGAACGTAAAAATTGGTCACGAATTCTTTGATTTTTAGCGCGAGCTCTTCTTTGGACAGGTTGGCGGCGTCAAGACCGACGTTATAAGGTCTGCCTGTCATTTGTTTGGAATTCTCTATGCAATAAACAAAACAATCGGCGACGTCGCGGATATGAATGTAGTGGCGCTTGAAATCCTTCTCCAAGATCACGATATAGCCGTCGGTCGCCGCGGCATAAACGAAATGATTTACCAAAAGATCGAGACGCATCCGCGGTGACATGCCGAAAACAGTAGCGAGCCGCAGGGTAACTGCGTTCGGGCTCTCCAACAATTCTCGCTCGGCTTGAGATTTCGTTTGCCCATACGAGGATATGGGTTCTAAAGATGTATCCTGCAGAAAATATCACCGGTTTTTGTTCCGTAACCGCTATTGGTTGTCGGATACAACCAGTTGTTCGGGGCTGCGCAGTCGTTTTATCAGTCGAATGGCATCCAGATTAACGGAGGGGGCAAAAGACGGATCGCGGTCACATGCAGGCGCGCCGACGAGCGCGGCCAGGGGCATTATTACATCGGCTTGGGCAATCAGACCTTGCATCAAGTGCTCATCACATGCATCACCGTAAACAAAATCGAAGCGGCGATTAGCGCAAAGATGAAAAAGGCTGTTTTGCCGGTAGATCAAACTATCAACAACGGTGACTTGGGATCCTATTGCGAGCAGTCGATCAGATAGCACCGAACCGATATAGCCTGCCCCGCCGGTAACTAGAACCCGTATGGTCATTGCACGCGATGTTTCCTTGGGTATGAGTTGTATAACATATCAAACCGATTTAATCCCCGCGCAAATCCCAACAAATGTCGGGTTTCCCCAATCTCACGAACAATCGCCGATCGAGCAAACAGGCTCGATCCCAAATCTGCCGAATCATTTCCAAACAGTACGACACAAATTTGACGGTTCAACCGGTGAGTTGGAAGCTTTTCATCTGATGCATTTTCGTCCGAACGCCTCACCGCCAACCTAAAGAAGTTCGTCGAGTAGCGGCACGTCGGGCTCCAAACTGAACGGCAAGAGCAAACCCCTGGCGAGGGTCCTTTTCGAGGAATAGTATTTAAGATATCTTCATATATGCTTTAAGTTCAGGAAATTCAACGACGGATGGACATACGGTCGAAATTTCTCTGCGCTTTAAGCCGTGAATTGACGCCCCTAAAGAATCTTTTTCTTTCACGGTACTTTCGGGACGAAACCCGACGCCCAATTCGATCATCGCCTCTACTCATACTGGCTGCCAAAAGCACCCGTCCGAGGTTGAAAAGAGCGTTTTTGGTCGGAGGTCTCGGCACGCATTGCTAAACACAAAGCCTGACCAGAATCAGCAACAGAGGGTGGGCAGGTGACCTGATAAACTCTAGCGCTGAGTCATGATACTCGAGTTTCAACGTTTTTAAGACCAAGTTGCAAATCAGTTTGCTATATCGAAACAAAGAGCGCATATTTTCAAAAATCTCGCCGAGTTGGAGTTTACGCTGGTGTAGCAGGATATTCTTTTACAGATTGCTGAGAAGAACAAGCTCATCTGGCGAAGCATTTTCGTACATAATCACTGGGGTAAACTATCTTTTGTCTCACAAAAGCAGTAAATTGTAATATCCCTGGATCTTGAGCACGAGCTGCCACAGTTCGATTTTGATCGCGAGAACCGGAAAGCATCCGTTCAGTTCCATTTATGAATTGCCGATCGTCGTGCCTTTCTGTCATTATTCCGACAAAGAACCGCCGTGAGATACTAGCTCAACTTTTGGACAGTATCAGCCGACTCAAAGGATTGAACCGCATTGGCCCTGAAATCATCGTCGCCGACAACGGCTCGGACGACGGCACCTATGAATACGTCAACTCGATTTCTGCGGATTTTCCAGCAACGCTACGGGCTTTAACGGTTCCGCGCGGTGGCAAATCGGCCGCCGTCAACGAGGCTGCAAAGGCAGCGACAGGCGACATCCTGGCATTTTTGGATGACGACGTCGTGGTCGACGGGACCTGGCTAACCGCAGTGGAAGAGATTTTTCGAGAAGGTAAATACCGGATCGGACAGGGGATCATTCGGCTTCAATCTCCGGCCATCGACGATCCGGAAGTTCAGAGACTTATTCAACGCTATCGCACCATTCCTAAGCTTGAATACGACGCGAATTTAACGGAAGTCCGGTCGCTAAATGGTTCTAATTTTTTTTTGTGCCGTGACTTGTTCGATCATATCGGAGGATTCGACGAGCGTCTCGGCCCTGGGGCATCAGGCACTTCCGAAGATGTCGACTTCGCACGGCGGCTGATTCATGCCGGTATCGAGATCGGTTACGCGCCCAAAGCCGTTGTGTATCATCGAGTCGATCGCAGCCGATTGACAGACGAATATTTCAAACAGAGCCACTGGCGCCAAGGCAAAAGCCGATTCCTACTTCGAAATCGCAGCATCGCAGCGATACTCTTTGATCTCACCCAAGCTTTCACACGGTATGCTTATTACACGCTCATCGGACAAGAACGTCATCGCTATCGCAGTAAAGGCCGTATCTATCATTATCTTGGCATGATGGATGCGAAACGGAATAACAATGACCGGCAGCGAGCGCTATAATCGACCTCAAAGCGTGGTGATGCTCATTTCAGCGAGCTCTTTGAATTCCCCAATCCCAGCAAGCTGAAATCGAAGCTGAAGCTCGTCTTTGCAGGATTGACGTCATGCTTGACGCCAAAAGTCGCCGTCCAGCACTCACAAAATGAAAGCAGTTTGGTGATCGCGCGAAAGCCGATGAATCGGGTATCCCGGACGTCGTAGGTACTGCTGAAGTTAAACAGCAGATGGTCGGTGAGGTGATACAGCAAGTTCCCGCTAAGGTTGCCAACCGTGTTCTTGTCGAAGCCGGTCCCGGGGCAACGAGGGTCGAGTGGGTGCCGCACGCAATTCGCCGGTGCATCAAGATCGATATTGGCATCATCGGCGAGAAAACTATTGGGGCCGTGGCGTAGAAACTGATAGCCAAGATTGATGGTGTTCGGCCGGTTAAAATCTGCATCCAACGCTCGGTGCAGCATGGGACGCGGGTCGGAAACGCCCAAAGTCAACCGCGCTTGGCTCACTTGCCAGGCGCCCGGATCGATACCGCCGTCGAAACGAATGTCCAAGTAAGGCACCGGAATCAAATGCAAATTAAGGTCAATATCAGATAAACTGTCGCCGCCTTTGCGTTCTTTATCAATGTTGTAGTTCATTGCTAGCCTTAGCGATGCCATCTGGCGGATATCTCCAACCACACCGGAACTGAGCAGTTCGACGCTGCTATCATCGACCGGTGGCGCCAGGCCACTGGCGTTCTTGCCCCAGAACCGATTGGACAAAGCAAAAGTCAACACGTTGCGGCGATTGATGCGATCGACGTCGTCCATGATGGGGATACGGCTTTGATTCACCCCGGGCACGAACAGATAACTTATCTCCGGCTCAAGCACATGTTTGACTTGACTCAATCCTAAACCGTTGAAGGCGAAAACCCGGCTGATTCCGGTACTCACGTTTGCCCGTAGCTCAATCAGTTCGCGGGACAAATTATGATCCGAAGACTTGACCGGCGTATAAAGATGATAAACCGTCTCCCGCGGCGCCATGCTGAGCGAGCCGAACAGCCGTGAAGCCAGCTGAAATGGCAGGACGGCCTCGGGCCTCAGGTCAAGGCGCAGCCCATCACCGCCTTCGCGCCTGATATAATTAACGCCTTCCGTCCGCCAGCGAAATTCGAGCGGAAAATTGGGCAGGAAGCGACTTCCCCAAAAACTGACCTGCGGAGTTCGCTGCAGAGTTGTGCTATCGGGCTGAATGAAGTCCTGGTAGAATTTCATCTCTCCCTTGACAAACGTATCGCCCCAATTCCTAAACAAACCGAAGCGTGATTCACCAAAACGGCTGCGCTGAATGTCTGATTCCTGGCTACCGGGTAGATCGAAACGATCGACCAATTCACGAGTGAACAGATCATCCCGGTAGACCGCGAAATCACTATAGGTGAGCCAGTCGGAACTAAGGGAATATCGGTGCGTGCCAATAAGGCTCCAGCGGTCTTTCGGAATGGTTGGATCCGCGATGGTTTTATCGACCACAGCGTCTTGCGCGTTTTTTCGCCAAGATTCGTTGAAGTAGGAGCTCTCGATTCTAAAATCCGAATCGCGGTCAAATATCGTGCGAAATTCGCCGATGAAGCCGGCTCGGGCGCGTGTTTCGATGTCCAACTTGACGGTGGCGTCGGTGCTCTTAGAGATCGCCCAAAAGAACGGCTGAAGGAACCTGAAACCTTCTTTAGTTGATTGGCCAAACTGAGGAAAAAGGAATCCAGTCTGTCTTTCGGTGCGCAGCGGAAAAAAACCGTACGGCAAATACATTACCGGGACATCCCAAATATAGAAATAGCCGTTCTTGATCGTGCCCACGCCGTCGAGCGAGAGATCCATTTGTTCGGCGTAAAACTTCCACGATGGCGCGCCGCTCTCGCACAGACAGGTGGTAAAAAAACCGTCATCGACGTGGTAGGTTTGGCCGCCAAGTTTTTGAAACCGGCGGCCCTGCATGCTGATATGCCCCTCCTCGAGAAAAAGATCGCTGTCCTGAATCTCGCCGATTTCTTTTTCCATGTTCATCTGGAGCGAGTCTGCCGATTTAACCTTCCACTCAGGATCGTCGACGCTGACTTTGCCTTTGGCCTCGATATCCTGGGTTTCGCGATTGACCCGGACTTCATCGGCTTTGAGGGTCATTCCTTCGCGCTTGACCTCGACATTGCCCGTAGCTTCGATCTGGTTCGAGCCGTCGCCGGTCGACAGTTTATCCGCCGTCACGTTGATTTCGTTGGTTGTCCCGGGCGCGCCTCGGGGGATCACCTGCGCTGCTTGGCCAAGTTCGCCGAGGGCCAAGACCGCTGTCATGAACAGCAAAACGTAGAAGCCGGTTTCGCGTCTCATCTTGGTGCTGATCAAATGGGCGAATTGACGGGGCCGCCTGGCACCGCTTGAGCGCTCGCGATATCGGCGAGCAGGGGACGTACTTCGCCGAGCAGATAGAGGGAACCGGCTACGACGATGACGTCGTTGGGCTCGGCTTCGGTAAGAAGAGTACGCAAGGCAAGCCGGGAGTTCTGCATCACACGATGGGGAATCGGTTCACGCATTTTCTCGGCCAATCCAAGTGGGTCGGCGCTGCGTTCCATATTCACGCGGGTAAACACCACCTCATCGACAGCCTTCGTCACCGCGCGCAACATTAACTCCCATTCCTTGTCGGCCATGGTTGCAAACAGAAGCGTGATCTTGCGTCCATGGTGCCAATCGTTGAGTTCGTCTACCAGCGCCCGAATACCTTCCGGATTATGGGCGCCGTCCAAGATGACCGTCGGACGCTCTAACATAAACTCCAGCCGCCCCGGCCAATGAACTGTTTGTAAACCTTGGCGCAGAGCGTCCTCGCTCACGGGATATCGCTCTTGGACTAATTCTAACGTCGCCAAAGCCAGCGCAGCATTGGCGCGCTGATGACGCCCGCGCAGCCCCAGCTGCAAGTTTGAATAATGCTCTTTTATGCCTGTATAATCGAAAAGGCCGTCATTTTTCAAGAAAAAACTAAAATTCTTGCCGAGGCGGTAGGCGGCAGACTGCCGTTCGAGGGCGATGTGTCGCAGCAGATCGGAGACTGGTTCCGAGACTTTGCCACAAACAACCGGTACGCCGGGCTTGATAATCCCGCCCTTTTCACGAGCGATGGACAGTTCATCGGGCCCGAGATACGCCTCGTGATCCTTGGAAATGGTCGTCACGACCGAGACGAGTGGAGTGAGCACGTTTGTAGCGTCGAGTCTGCCGCCCAAACCGACTTCGACAACCGCGACCTCAACCTCACGGCGGGCAAAATAAACCATAGCCATCACGGTGATAAATTCGAAAAACGTCAGTACGACGTTGGCTGCAGCGGTTTGCCGCCCGATCTCGTCGGCAAGCGAGACCACGTCACCCTCGGTGATCTCCTCGTCACCGATGCGAATGCGTTCGGTAAAAGAAACCAAATGAGGCGAGGTATATAGCGCGGTTCGATGACCGGCCAGCGACAACATATTGTGTAACATGGCGGCGGTTGATCCCTTGCCGTTGGTGCCGGCAATATGAATGGAGCGAAAGTCATTTTCCGGATGGCCGAACAGCCCCAACGCGTTATTCATGCGATCGAGGCGCAGATCGATCACACCGCCGCGTAGATTGAAAATTTTCTCTAGAGTCTCGGAATAACGATCCATGCGGCACGTGCCTGCTTTGGTGAGAATCGATGGCGGAGCTGCCACTCAATGGGTCGCCGGTCCAGAGTTAAGCGGAGCGAGCCGCCTGCTTCAACGCCCGCTTGAGTTGACCCACGAAGACTCCCGCCTGCTTGGCCTTGTTGTTGTTCCCCTCGGTTCTTTCAATTCTTTCCACCAGCGCGCTGCCCACCACGGCTGCATCAGCGAAGCCGGCGATCCAAGCCGCCTGCTGCGGCGTCGAGATACCGAAGCCGACGCCCACGGGCAGCGACGTAGCCCGGCGCACACGCGCCACTTGTGCGCGCAGCTTGTCGTCGAACGACCGGCGTGCGCCGGTCACGCCGGTCACCGAAACATAATAAACAAAGCCTCGGCTGGCGCGTCCAACCAGCTCGATGCGTGCCGCATCGCTGGTGGGCGACAGGAGAAAAATCAAATCCAATCCAACGGCATCGGTCCAGCGCCTTAGCTCGGCGCTTTCTTCCGGCGGCAGATCGACGCAGAGCACCCCGTCCGCGCCTGAGTCGGCGGCTTGGCGAGCAAATTTCTCCAGGCCGAAGCAAAAAAACGGATTGAAGTAACCAAACAGCACCACCGGGACTTCGGAGATTTCGCGAAACTTTCGCACCACGCGAAAAATCGCCGCCAAAGAAACCGGCCGTTTGAGCGCGCGCTCGGAAGATCTTTGAATCGTCGGGCCGTCCGCAGTCGGATCGGAAAACGGAATGCCGAGCTCGATGCAATCCGCGCCGCTTTCAGCAAGCGCTCTCATGATCTTGAGTGTCGTGTCGAGGTCGGGATCCCCGGCGGTGATAAAGGGAATCAACGCCGCTTCGCCGTGTTGTTTCAATTCAGCAAATTTATTCTCGATACGGCTCATGGTTCAAGATAGTCGTTCAAAAGTTCAACCGTTCAAACGTTCAAAGGAACCATTTCGGATCGTTTTTGAACTTTGAACCTTTAAACCTTTGAACTATTTTTTAGAGTTTAACTCCAAGATACTCGCCGACGGTCATCATATCCTTGTCGCCCCGGCCGGAAAGATTAACGATGACGATCTGTCGTTTGCTCAAATGGCGAGCCAGTTTTGTCACCACGGCGATCGCATGAGCGCTTTCGAGCGCGGGAATAATACCTTCGACCTCGGCGAGCAATTTGATCGCCGCGATCGCTTCGCGATCCGTCGCCGAGTCGAATTCAACTCTGCCCGAGTCACGCAAGTAGCTCAGTTCCGGACCGACTCCCGGATAATCCAACCCCGCTGCGATCGAATGAGTTTCCGTGATCTGACCCCGTTCATTCTGCAACACGTAGCTTTTGCTGCCATGGAGCACGCCCACCGCGCCACCGAGGATCGATGCCGAATGTTTTCCGGAAGGAATGCCGTGTCCGGCCGCTTCGACGCCGAGCATTTTGACCTTGAGGTCGCGGACAAACGGATAGAAAAGACCCATCGAATTGCTGCCGCCGCCAACGCAGGCGACGAGATAATCCGGCAGCCTCCCCTCCTTTTTGAGAATCTGGCGGCGCGCCTCGCGACCGATAACCGATTGAAAATTGCGCACCATCATCGGATACGGATGCGGCCCCGCGACCGAGCCGATGAGATAATACGTGCTGCGCACGTTGGTCACCCAATCGCGCAGCGCTTCGTTCATGGCGTCTTTGAGGGTCTGGCTTCCGGCTTCCACGACCCGCACCTTGGCGCCGAGTAGCTTCATGCGAAAGACGTTCAGCGATTGCCGCTTGACGTCTTCCTTGCCCATGAAAATCTCGCACGTCAAGCCGAATCGCGCCGCCACCGTTGCCGTCGCCACACCGTGTTGGCCCGCACCGGTTTCGGCGATGATGCGCTGTTTGCCCATGCGGCGGGCGAGCAGGATCTGCCCGATGGTGTTGTTGATCTTGTGCGCGCCAGTGTGACACAAGTCCTCACGTTTGAGATAAACCCTTGCCCCGCCGATCTTCTCGGTCAAGCGCTCGGCAAAATAAAGTGGCGTTTCGCGCCCGGCATAGTCGCACAGATAGAAGTGAAATTCTTTCCGAAAGCCGGCATCGCGGCGCGCTTTCGCGTAAGCCGTCTCGAGTTCGGCAAGCGCCGGCATCAAGGTCTCGGCGACGTAGCGACCCCCGTAGGGACCGAAATGGCCGCGCCGGTCAGGCACCCTTGGCGGCAATGATAAATTCTTTGAGTTTGCCATGATCCTTAATACCCGGACGCGATTCCACGCCACTACAAACGTCGACCCCAAAGGGTTGGATTCGCTTGATCGCCTCGATGACGTTTTCCACGCCGAGCCCGCCCGAGAGAATTAACTTGCTCGCATCAACACCGTCAATCCATTCCCACGGAAACGGGGCTCCCGACCCGCCGTAACCCGCCGACCAGGAATCAAACAGATAAAAATCCGCCGGAAAATCGCTCATACCCGCGAGCGACGACTTTTCCTTGAGGCGAAACGCTTTGATGACCTTCATGCCCCAGCCACGGCAATAAGCCGCGCTCTCTTCACCATGAAACTGCAAGCCGCGATACGCCTGTCGCCCATTGGTGAGGTGCCCCCCGGCAATCACTGCCGAAACTCTTTCCCTGGCGTCATTAACAAACAGCGCTACATTGAATGACGCCGCCGGCAATTGCTCGATAATTTCACGGGCTTTTTCCGGCGTGAGCGAGCGCGGACTCGGCGCGTAGAAGTTAAACCCGAGCATGTCCGCGCCGAATTCAAGCGACTTTTCTGCGTCGGCTAGAGTAGTGATACCGCAAACTTTGACTTTTACCGCCATGGGTAACCAGCGCTGAGAACTGAGCCCGGCTCCGGGCTCAGTTCTCCAATAATTTCGCCAGCTTTTTTCCCGGCGCCGGTGCACGCATCAGCGCTTCGCCGATCAAAAAAGCATGGACGCCGAGTCTTTCCACGCGACGAATGTGATCCGTACTATCGATGCCGCTCTCGCACACAGCGAGCATGCCGGCGGGAACCAGCGGCGCCAGCCGTTCGGTGGTCGAAAGGCTCACTTCAAAGGTTTTGAGGTCGCGGTTATTAATGCCGATCAGCTGCGCTCCGGCGGCGACGGCGGACTCCAATTCTTTCTCCGAGTGCACCTCGAATAAAGTATCCAATGATAGTGAAACCGCTTGTTCGTGCAATTCACCCATTAATCCCGGATCGAGCATCGCCACGATGAACAGCACGGCATCAGCGCCGTAGCTCTTGGCCTCGACGATCTGGTACGGATCGAGCATGAAATCCTTGCGCAACAACGGCACGGTCACCGCACCATGAATCTGTTCGAGAGAATCCAAACTGCCCTGAAAAAAGCGTTCCTCGGTTAAAACGGAAATCGCGCTGGCGCCGTGCGCGGCATAGTCCTTGGCCATCGACACTGGATCAAAGTCAGCGCGAATGAGCCCTTTCGACGGCGAGGCTTTCTTAATCTCGGCGATGATTCGCCGCGTGTTGCCAGTTAAAGTGCGTGCGAACCCTCGAGTCGGAACATTGAATAGCGGCCGGTCGCGTAAAGCTTCAAGCGACCTCTCGCGACGCCGCCGCTCGACGACGGCGCGCACATGCTCACCGATGTTGGCGAGAATCTCGGCCATGCAAAGCTACGCGGCGTTGGTCATTTCGACCAGCTGGGCAAGTTTCTGCCGCGCTTGGCCCGAATCGATGGACTCGGCAGCGAGCCGGATTCCGTCCTCGATCGTCGCGGCCTTACCGCTGACGCAGAGCGCAGCGCCGCTGTTGAGCAAAACCACATCTCGGGTCGAACCTTTCCCGCCTGCCAAGATACCCCGCACGATCACCGCGCTCTGTTCCGGATTGCCGCCGTGCAATTCTTCCAGACGGCAACGCTTCAAGCCAAATTGCTCCGGCTCGACACAGTATTCTTTCACCTCACCATCGCGCAGCTCGGCGACTTTCGTCGGACCGCACAGGGAAATTTCGTCGAGACCCTCCAACCCGTGTACCACCATCGCGCGCGCGCTCCCGAGGTTCTTGAGCACCCGCGCGATCACTCCCACCATCTCGCCGCTATAAATGCCGATCAGCTGGTGGGTTGCCATGGCCGGATTGGTGAGCGGACCTAAAATATTGAAGATCGTACGAATCCCGATATCGCGGCGCGGCTGCACCGCGTACTTCATCGCCTCATGAAGCAACGGCGCGAACAGAAATCCGATGCCGATCCTAGCGATGCACTGCTCGACCCGCTCCTTGGGCGCGTCGACTTTGACTCCCAAAGCGCCCAACACGTCGGCGCTGCCGGACTGGCTGGAGACCGATCGGTTGCCATGCTTGGCGACGTTAACGCCGGCGCCGGCTAAAACGAACGCCGCGGTCGTCGAGATGTTAAAAGTTCCTTTCTGATCGCCGCCCGTGCCGCAGGTATCGAGCACGGTTTTCGCTCCGACGTTCACCCGGTGTGCTTTCTCGCGCATCACGCGCGCCGCCCCGGTGATTTCTTCGACGGTTTCGCCTTTCATCCGCAGCGCGGTGAGAAAAGCCGCGACCTGGAGCGGCGAAGCTTCACCGGTCATGATTTGATTCATCACCTCAATCGTTTCCGCTTCGGAAAGATTGATTCGATTCACCAATTTCTCTATCGCTTCGCGAATAGTCATGCGGATTTTCTTGGGGTCATCTGCTCGCGACAAACGTCTTCGGAAAATTTTCCTTGCCGCGCAGCAATTCGGCGACCTTGTCCGCCTCATCGTGCGACGTATACTTGCCCACGCTCACGCGGTACCACGTCTTGCCACGATTTTGCACCTCGGTAACATACGCGTTGTAGCCCTTATTCTTGAGCCGATCAACAATCTGTTTCGCCGAGCGATCATCGGGGTAGGCGTTGACCTGCGCGCGCCAGGTTTTGCCTAGCTCCTTGGTATCACCAGGCGCAGAGTCGGTCTTCTTCGGGGCATTTTCCGCGAGCGCAACTTTTTCAACATTCTTCTCGGCCACTTTGGCAGGGAGCGCTTCGGGCTTTAGCGGAATGGTTTTTTCTTTGACTTCCTGCGCTGCGACTTTTTCCGCCGCCTTTGTCTCTTTGGGTTTTTCTTCCGCCAACGCTACCGTTCCGCCGACTGGAGGAAGAGAATCATTGAAGGTGATCTCATCTTTGGCTTGGGGCGTCGCCGCCGCGCTGGATTCCTGAGCGCCCGGTTTTACCGGAATCTTGACCAGCGGCTCTTCCCTTTTTACTAACTTTCTTTCTTCAATCCCTTTGCCGACAAAGATCCCAAGGATAAAGATCACCAGCGACGCCAGCGTGAACGCGCCGCCAAGGAGTACCATCTGACCGCGACTAAAGTAGAACCGATTTTCCTTGCCTCTGCGATTTTCCGCCATGAATCCTTCCTCGCGCCCCTGGGGCGATTTTTCAAATATCGACTTCCGGGCGGGCCGCCATTTTCATGGGCGCATCGACGCCCAGGATTTCCAGCCCCCGGCGAACGGTTTTCTGCACGCTTTCAATCAACAACAAGCGCGCTCGGCTCAACTCGGCATCCTCGGAAATCACCCGATGACGGTTATAGTAGCGATGGAATTCGCCCGCCAGATCCAACAGGTAAAAAACCACGCGATGCGGCTCGAGGTCGCGCACGCTTTCTTCCAAGACATCGTCGAACTGAATCATTTTGCGGATCAATTCGAGTTCCTCGGTGAGCTCCAGTCGCTCCACCGCGACTGCGCCGCGCTCGCCCAGCGCCACGCCGCTTTTTGCCGCTTGTTCGAAAATGCTGGCGACCCGCGCGTGCGCATATTGCACGTAGAACACCGGGTTCTCGCTGGACTGTTTCTTGGCAAGATCCAAGTCGAAGTCGAGATGGCTGTCCGATTTGCGCATCAAAAAAAAGAATCGCGCCGCGTCCCGCCCCACTTCTTCTAACACTTCTTCGAGCGCAACGAATTCGCCGGTGCGCTTGCCCATGCGCACCGGCTCGCCGCCGCGCGTGAGCTGAACCATTTGCACCAATACGACCCGCAGGAGATTCGGCTCATAACCGAGGCCCTCCAGCGCGGCCTTCAAGCGCGGCACGTAGCCGTGATGATCCGCGCCCCAGACATTGATCAGCTTGTCGAATTTGCGCTCAAGCTTGTTCCGATGATACGCGATATCACTGGCGAAATAAGTCAGCTCGCCGTCGCTTTTGACGACCGTGCGATCCTTGTCGTCGCCGAATTGCGTGGAGCGGTACCATTCGGCGCCGTCCTGGGCATAGAGCAAGCCGCGGGCTCGTAACAACTCCATCGACTGCGTGACCTCGCTTCGCTCGCGCATGGCCTTTTCGCTGAAGAACGAATCGAAGGTAATTCCGAAATCGCGCAGCTGCCCGCGGATCGTGTTCAGCAGCGCGTCACCGCCGTGCGCGCTGAAAAACTTCAGCGCTGTTTCGCGGTCGTGATTGAGATATTTGTCACCGTACTGTCGTTTGATCTCGGCGGCAATCTCTTTGACGTAATCGCCCGGATAACCGCCTTCGGGAAAATCAGCTTTCTCACCGAATGCCTCGCGGTAGCGCGCCATGATGGAAAGCCCGAGGTTTTCCATCTGATTGCCGGCGTCGTTGACATAATATTCGCGCTCGACGTTAAAGCCTGTCGCCTCATGCAAGCGCGCCAGCACGTCGCCGATCACAGCGACGCGGCCGTGACCGACGTGCAACGGACCGGTGGGATTGACGCTGGCGAACTCGACCTGAACTCGTTCACCCTGGCCAAGATCGAGCCGCGCATTCTTTCCCGCTGCGACCTCGCGCAGTCGGGAGTAATAAAATTTTGGCGCGAAGGTGAAATTTAAAAATCCCGGTCCCGCGATTTCCTTGCGCCCAAGAACTCCGTCTGGGTCTTCGATGTTTTCGAGTATTTTCTCGGCGATCGCCCGCGGCGGCTTTTTCGCACTCTTCGCCCACAGCATGGCGACATTTGTCGCCAGGTCGCCGAACTCGCGCTGCTTCGGCGGCTCAAGAAGCAAAGGAGGGATCTCCGTTGAGTTGAGCGCTTCCCCTTCTGCCGTCTTCTCGACGGCGCGGGTCAGAAGCTCCCTAAGATGACTGCGCATTTCGATTCTTGATAATTCTATTCCGTACCGGTCGCGCGAACCGTTGCCGGACAGAAACTCTAGCAAAATATTGGGGAAACGATCGTTAAACTACTCTAACGTAATGATTTCCGCCGTGCAAACAAGTGTGCACAAGGGTTACAAAGGGCCGCTGGGTCAGGGAGGTTGCGGCGGCGGACAACGTCGGCGCTATTTTAACGACAAAAACTTGGCTGGCACCGTTTCCACAAGGAACAGCGGGCCGGCCTGGTGAAAGTGGATTCCCTCGCCGTAGGCGCCTCGCGCGTCCACGGCGATAATCGCCGGCGTGGGATCGTGCCGTCGAGCGACTGACTCGGCTTCCTCGGCGGAAACACTCAGGTGAACGTATTGCCGATCGCGCGGCTTGAGGCCGTCGCGGAGCATCGACGCCGCCAGGTCGCGCGCCGTGCCACAGTAAAGTTTGTCCGGCGGTTCCATCGTTTCCTCCCCGAGGTCAAGGGGGAACGAATGGCCGTACGTGGCGCGCACTTTATTTTCTTGCAGTTCGAATCGTTTCTTTTGCGAGTCGGTGACGACGGCGCGAATGTCATTTTCGGTTACGTCATAGAAGCGCTCTTCCACCAGCTCCACCAAGTCGCGCCAATCGACGAAACCGCGCTTGTCGAACACCAACGGATACTCCTTGGGCCGATGACGCAAAAGATAAGTGAGAAATCGCGAAATACGGTCCGGCGGCAGTCCTGCCATTGAGTTAAACACCCCGCTTCTGCCCGGTGATCACATCGTACACGTTGCAGGCGATGCCGGTGGCTTCGTAACCGTCCGTGCCGGTCGCCTGGGCGATCGAAAACATTTGATAGGCGAGCGCGACAAAAGGCATGGGCACTTCCATCTCGCGCGCCATATCGAGACCGAATCCGACGTCTTTCGGCATCCACGATTTACGCGGCTTGTATTTGCGGCTGACGACGATTTCCATGATGCGGTCGATGGCGACGGAGTCCTGCTGCGAGTTTTTCAGGATCGTGCGAAAAGTGTCTTCGGTCAAGCCACCCTTTTTGAGCCAAGAGCAAATCTCCGCCAAAGTTAAATGCGTCACCGCGGCGAACATCGCCATGGCGTTTTTTACCAGCTTGGCGTTGCCCAACTCGCCGACGTAGAGCACCTTGTTTCCCATGGCTTTAAACACCACCTGATGCTCATCGAAGACTGCTTTCGATCCCGAAAGCCACAGGGACAACGTCCCGGCCGCCGCCGCTTCTTCGACGCCGCCCGCCGAGCCGTCGACAACGGTCCAGCCTTTTTTCGAAAGCTCGGTATGGACGCCGACGATGGTCTTCTTGTCGATGCTGCTGAAGTCGATCCAAAGTTTCGCACCACTAGCCGCTTCGTGCAAACCGCCGGCGCCGAGGCCGACGGCGCGCACCGCTTCATTGTACGGCAGCATCGACAGCACAATTTCACAGGACTCGGCCACCGCTTTCGGCGACTCCTTGAAGACCGCCCCCTGACTTTCCAACCCCTTGGATTGCTCGCGGCGCAAGTCGTTGACAAGCAGTTTATTTCCCGCCTTGATCAAGTTGGCCGCCATGCCGCTACCCATGCCGCCCGTGCCGATGAATCCTAAAGTTTTCATTTTGCCTCCCATGGCTGAACTGAAAAATTATTGCGGTCAGTCGACGAGGCGAACTCCGGCGGGCCAAAAAACTAAAACGATGGTCTCGCCAATCGCCCGCGGCGTGTGCATGGATTTGGGATCTAAAAACACGACGTCGCCCTTTTCATACTCGCCGGTCTCGTCGGCAATCTTGCCTTTGAGCACCAGATAGAATTCGCCGCCGATATGCTCGTGCTTTACAAACGCGTTAGGCGAAGCGGCGGCGGCGATCCGGTAAAGCACCAACTCGCGCTGGCCTTCACGCGCGAGGCGCGACATCGACAGTCCGTTGCCGAAATCACGCCATTGGAGTCGCTTCAGCGCTGCTTCATCAAGCTCGAAGCGGAGAAAATCATTCAACGACCGATGCAACGCGCCTTCACGATTCTGATTCATCGGGGCCTTAATTATCACGACTAGGCGCCGAACAAAAGCACGGCCATACGCGAGCAAAGGCTATGTCACGTGTTCGCCCATTGAGATATTTTCCCAGGGATGTTGGCAACCTCACTCGGGGAACGCGGCAACGGCGATCGGCCCTGAAAACGATCTCAGATGCGGTGAAGCGAGTTAGCCATCGTCGGCCCTCGCCGCAGTTTACTTTGGAGCGGACGCGGCTGGAAACACCCAGGGCGAAACCGGCAATGGCACTAATTTTTCACCGGTCGTGATCTAACCAGTTGCGCTGTTTCCGGGATAATAAAATCCGAAGTGCCGCAGGCAACGAAGCCGATGCGTGGCTCGCATCGCGTAAATAAACTGCTTGATTACCGGTCAGAAGTTTAAACGGTAAGCACGGGCGCATCTGCACTGCGGCTGGACTCAGAGGGGTGAGAACCGGTCAATTCTGCAAGGCAAACGCGCAACACGGCCGCGGTGGAGCAGCCGTCAGGTTGATAGACAACCCGCGCCAGAGTCTGAGGTGGCGCCCAATGGTCGAAATTGTTGTTGCGGAAGATGGCAACGGTGCGGGTTCCCAAAGCAGAGGCCAGATGCATCGGGCCGCTGTCACATGTGACAAAGAGATCGCAATGCGAAACCATGGCGGCAAAATTTCTCGACGAGGATTCATAAACCAAAGGTTGAGTACCCAAGGCCTTCTTAAGAAAGCCGACCAGCCTGGTCTCTTCAGGCCCCACGAAAGTAATGACGTTGATGCCGCGCCGGTAAAGCGTCCTGATCAGCTCACAAAAATTGTCGATGGGCCATCGCTTTCCCCAGCTTTTCCTGCCTCCGACAAAAACGCCGACAACGGGAGCGCGATCCGCTGCGATCAAATCGTTGATTTTCTTTCTTCCATCCTCCTTTTCTCCGTGAGAAAGCACTAAGAAGGGAAGGTTTTCTTCGGCAGGCAAGCCAACGGCTCGCAATAGAGCGGGCAAGACGCTGTACTTGTTTCTCTCGGGCGGTCTGTCGATCCTGACGTTAAACCAACGATCCCATTCGCCACGCAAGCCGACGCGAAAGCGCGCCCCTGAAAATCCCACGATGAACGATCCCATGGCTGACTGGGAACAGCTAAGATCAATCGCGAAGTCGTAACGTATGGATCTGAGCTGTGCGAGCAAAACAAGGTAAGACCATGAAGCCTGAGGAAACCGCCGAGTAATGGTAAAATGATTGTCGATGGGAAGGTTCCGGAGAAGCGCTGAAGATATCCGCGAGCCGACAAAGTCGATCCGCGCGTCGGGAAAGCTTTTCCGGAACGCTGGGATCGCACCGGTCGCGAGGATGGAGTCGCCCATGCGCGAAGTCGCTCGCACGAGCAATATTCTCTCGATCTCTTCACATTGAAAATCGAGGCGCTTCTCTTTCGACTCGTTCGTCACCCAACGCATGACCGTTTTAGCGATGCGGCGAATTTTTTGATTGAGAGCGTAACGGAAATTCTTCGGCCGTGCCATCTTGTGTCACTACATCAGACGCGCTCTGAAAGCATCACCCCGCTATAAAACCGCAGCAAAGGCACCAGAAGTCGGCGGGCTTCCAACGCCAGCAGGAAGTATCGTGGCCTCGCGGAATCATCGGCATACTGTCTCGTCGACCCTCCATAAATTTTTAACGTTCCAAATCAGCGATAGCAATAGCAACTCCTTTTAAATCGATTATTTTTCGCGGCTCTCCACCGTCCAGTCGAAGCGAGATTTCCGTTTCTATAGCGAATCCAGCACCTAATCGTTCATGACAGTCCGTTTTCAGAAATCTAAGTAGCTTGCTTGGCAAAAAACTAGAACAGCCCGCCGGATCGTCTCGGATCGCGCGCGGGCTGTTCGATCAAAAAAAGATGAATTGAGCCAGCTTCTATGCAACTGCCTCTTGTGGTCGTTGTTCGGCTCTCTGTCTGCGGCGCGCACGGCGGCCCTTTTTTGCACCGCCCTTGCTCGCTTCTTTTTCATTCTCTCCGCCGACGAGTTCGATTACGGACATTTGCGCCGCATCGCCGTGCCGGATGCCGATTTTTATAATGCGCGTATATCCACCGGCGCGATCCTTGAAACGCGGTCCGATGGTGTCGAACAATTTTCGCACGACCGTTTTGTCCTGGACGATGCTCAAAGCTTGGCGGCGCGCGTGCAAGCTGCCTCGCTTGCCGAGGGTGATGACCCGGTCGACCCAGCGGCGCAATTCCTTGGCTTTGGGATCGGTGGTTCGGATCTTTTCCTCGCGCAATAGCGCGGTGATGAGGTTTCGCATCAGCGCCCACCGGTGGGCGGAGTTGCGACTGAGTTGTCGTCCCGACTTAAGATGGCGCATGACTTAGACCGGCTCCTTCTCGGCGGCGCGTTTGCGCGCGTCGATCTCTTCGCGCGACGGAAAATGTTCGATTTTCATGCCCAGCTCGAGCCCCATTTCCTTGAGAATTTCCTTGATCTCGTTGAGCGATTTGTGGCCGAAATTCTTGGTCCGAAGCATTTCCTGCTCGCTCTTTTGCACGAGCTCGCCGATGTATTTGATATCGGCGTTTTGCAGGCAATTCTGTGAGCGCACGGAAAATTCGAGCTCATCGACGCTGCGAAACAGGTTTTCGTTTAATGGAATCGCCGGGCCGTCGTCTTTTTTCTCGGGGCGCGGCTCCTCCTGGAAGTTGACGAAGATGCTGACTTGATCCTGCAGGATCTTGGCGGCGTAAGCCATCGCGTCATCGGGCTTGACACTGCCATCCGTGTGCACTTCGAAGACTACACGGTCATAATCCGTGCGCTGGCCGACCCGCGCGTTGGCGACCGTGAAATTGACCTTTTGGATCGGCGAGAAAACCGCGTCGATAAAAATTGTGTCCACCGGTGCGCCTTCTTCTTTGTTGCGCTCCGCCGGCACGTAGCCGCGGCCGAGCTTGACCAAGAGTTCCATTTCAAGTTTGGCGTCGCGCGATAAGGTGGCGATCTTGTGATCAGGGTTTAAGACTTCGACGCTCGGCGGAGCGACGATGTCTTTGGCGTAAACGATGCCCGGCCCCTTGGCATCGATGCGCGCGGTCTGTTGTTCGCTTTCATTGAGCCGCAGGCGAATTTCTTTCAAGTTTAGAATGATATCGGCAACGTCTTCGGTCACGCCAGGCACGGTGGAAAATTCGTGCAAAATGCTTTTGATGCGCACCGCGACGATCGACGCGCCCATGAGCGATGACAGCATGATGCGGCGCAGTGAATTGCCGATGGTTTGGCCGAAGCCGCGCTCGAAGGGCTCGGCGTAAAACTTGCCATAGGTCGAGGTCAGAGTTTTCTCTTCTACCTCCAATTGCTTGGGTTTAATCAAATCCGTCCAATGTTTATACATTGTAGACATAGCCTCTCCCACATTCGAACTTTACTTCGAATATAATTCGACGATTAGCTTTTCATTGATGGGCATCGTGATATCGTTGCGCGACGGCAATATCTTGATCCGACCGCTGCAAGATTCCCGGTCCACTTCCGCCCAGTCGGGAATACCGCGACGTTGAGCGCCTTCCATGGCCGTCTGCACGCGCCCGAGTTGGCGACTCGGTTCTTTTACCGAAACCGTGTCGCCGACGCGCACGGTGTACGAAGGGATGTTCACCTTTTTGCCGTTGATAAGAATATGCCCGTGTCGAACCAAGGTTCGCGCCTCGGCCCGCGAGCTGGCAAAGCCAAGCCGGTAGGCGCAGTTATCGAGGCGGCGCTCCAGCAGCACCAGCAAGGTCTCGCCGGTGATGCCCCTGGTGCGCGAAGCTTCGGCAAAGGTGCGGCGAAACTGCTTTTCGAGCAGGCCGTACATGCGCTTCACCTTCTGCTTTTCCCTGAGCTGGATACTATACTCAGAAAACTTTTGCCGGCCTTGGCCGTGCTCGCCCGGAGGATAGTTTCGTCGTTCGATAGCGCATTTGTCCGTATAGCAGCGCTCCCCCTTGAGAAAGAGCTTCAAATTTTCGCGCCTGCAAAGCCGGCACACCGATTCCGTGTATCTAGCCAATCCGATTTCCTCCTCTAGTCGTCAAACCCTTCGTCGTTTCGGCGGACGACAGCCGTTATGCGGGATCGGCGTCACGTCCTTGATCAAGCTGATATTGATGCCCGCTGATTGCAGCGCGCGCAATGCCGACTCCCGTCCCGCGCCCGGACCGCGCACAAAGATCTGCACGCTGCGGAGGCCGTGATCCATCGCTTTTTTTGCCGCGCTGTCGGCCGCTTGTTGGGCGGCAAATGGGGTTCCTTTGCGCGATCCCTTAAACCCCATCGCGCCGGCGCTCGACCAAGAAATCACGTTGCCCTGATAGTCCGTAATCGTGACGATGGTGTTGTTGAAGGTCGAATGAATATGCACCACGCCCTCGGCGATGTTTTTCCGCCCACGTTTTTTTCGCGCAGCGCGCTCGCTCGCCTTTTGATCTGCCTGACCGTCAGTTTTTTGCTTCTCATCCGTAGCGTCTGCCATAAGCGACTCCTGTTAGCCCTTTGATGGCGCCGTCTTTTTACCGGCGACCGTTTTGCGCGGCCCTTTGCGGGTGCGCGCATTGGTATGGGTCCGTTGGCCTCGCGCCGGCAAGTTTTTGCGGTGGCGTTGGCCTCGATACGACCCCATGTCGAGGTGACGCTTGATATTGGAGGTGACCTCGCGCCGAAGATCGCCTTCTACCTTGTAAGCCTGCTCGATCACTTGACGAATCTTGGCGGTGTCGTCGTCGGTCAAATCGTCGCTTTTCAAATCCAACGAAATGCCGGCCTGAGTCAGGATGTCCCGTGAGGAGCTGCGGCCAATACCGTAAATATACGTCAGCGCAACTTCCATTCTCTTGCTCTTCGGCAGATCTACGCCTGCGATACGTGCCATATTTCTACTCCGTCTATTTTTTCAAACTGTAAGATCAACCTTGGCGCTGCTTGTGTTTGGTGTTCTCACACTGTATGCGCACCACCCCTTTGCGCCGAATCACTTTACACTTGCTACAGATCTTCTTTACCGATGCCCTGACCTTCACGACCTCACTCCTTTTAGCGTTCGCGGAAAATAATGCGCCCACGCGCCAAGTCATAGGGCGACAGCTCGATCTTCACTTTGTCGCCCGGCAATATCTTGATGTAGTGCATGCGCATCTTGCCGGAAATATGGGCCAGCACCTTGTGCCCATTATCCAACTGCACGCGAAACATCGCGTTGGGCAGCGTCTCCAGCACCGTCCCGGTTACTTCGATGGCGTCTTCTTTTGGCATAGAAAACCCTGCCTACCGATTCTCCTCGCGACTAAAGTTGACTTAAAATATAAGGCCCGTCTTTGGTGATCGCCACCGAATGCTCGAAATGGGCGGCCAAACTACCATCTTTCGTCACCGCGGTCCAACCGTCTTCTTTGATCTCAACTTCGTAGCCGCCGGCGTTGACCATCGGCTCAATCGCCAAAACCATCCCCTCTTTCACCCGCAGCCCGCGGTCCGGTTCGCCATAATTCGGCACCGGCGGCTCTTCGTGTAACTTCTTACCGATGCCATGGCCAACGAAAGCTCGCACCACTGAGTAGCCGGCGCTTTCAGCAATTTGTTGAACGACCGAGCCCAAATCGCCCAATCGCTTGCCGTCGTGGAGCTGCTCGATGCCCTTGTACAGTGACTGCTCAGTGATCCCCATGAGCCGCTGGGCTTCGTCACTTACCCGGCCTACGCCGACGGTAATCGCGGAGTCGCCATAGTAACCTTCATAAATGACCCCGTAGTCGAGGCCAATGATATCGCCTTCACGCAACGCTCGGTTCGACGGAATACCGTGCACGATCTCCTCGTTTATCGAGGCGCACAAGCAACGCGGGTACACTCTCCCGGCAACGTTATATCCTTTGAACGCCGGTATCGCGCCCTTGCTTAACGTGAGTTCCTCGGCTAGAGCATCGAGCTCTAAAGTCGTCACGCCGGGCGCCACTCGTTCCTTTAGTGCCCGCAAGACTTCCGCGACGATCACATTCGCCCGCCTCATGATCTCGATTTCTCGAGCGGACTTAAGCGAGATCACTGGGCGAGTTCTCCCAGCGCCTTGCCGATTCGGGCGCGGATCGCATCGACCGTCCCAACGCCGTCGATCTCCCGCAGCAAGCCCTGTTGCCGATAATAATTCACCAAAGGTGCGGTTTGACTTTCATAAACCTTGAGCCGGTTGGCAATCGTTTCCTCGCGGTCGTCGTCGCGCTGGTAAAGCTCCCCACCGCAGCGGTCGCACACCCCCTCTTTCTTAGGAGGATTGAAAACCACATGCGCCAATGCGCCGCAGTTTCGACAGGTGCGCCGGCCGGCGAGTCTGTCAATAATCTCGCGCTGCGGCACTTGAACCGACAACACGCAATTTAAGCTCAGCCCCCGTTTTTTCAGGATCGCGTCTAAGCTCTCCGCCTGCGGGATCGTGCGCGGGAAGCCGTCCAGGATAAATCCCGGCTCGCAGTCCTTTTCCTTCAGCCTTTCGGCGACCAAATTGACGATCACACCGTCGGGCACCAACGCGCCGCGATTGATATATTGTGCCGCCTCCTTGCCCAACGGTGTTTGCTCGGCTACGGCTTTGCGCAGGATATCGCCCGTCGAAATTTGGCAGGCGGTAAATTTTTCCTGAAGGAGCTTTGCCTGGGTGCCCTTCCCTGCGCCTGGAGGACCCAGCAATACGATCCGCGCCGCCCCAGCCACCACTTAGCCCCTTCTTCCGCGCAACCGCCCCCGCTTCATGAACCCTTCATAGTTGCGGGTGATTAAATGGGTTTCCATCTGCGCGACAGTATCCAGGGCCACGCCGACGACGATCAAAAGCGCCGTCCCGCCGAAATAGAAGGGCACGTTGAACTGCCGCACCAATATGGTCGGCAACAGCGAAACGATACACAAATAGATCGCGCCGCTTAAAGTAATGCGCGACAGCACGCGCTCGATGTACTCGGCCGTTTTTTGCCCCGGACGTATGCCCGGAATATATCCACCGGCCTTCTTCATATTCTCGGCGACGTCGCTCGGATTAAAAACCACGGCGGTATAAAAGAACGCGAAAAAAATGATCAGAATCACGTACACCAAATCATGCAGCCAGCTTCCCGGCGCCAGCATGCCGGAGACGGTTTGCACCCATGGATGATTGGCGAATTGCGCCAAGGTCGCCGGAAAAATCAAGATCGACGATGCAAAGATCGGCGGGATTACGTTCGCCGTGTTGATCTTGAGCGGCAGATGCGAGGTCATGCCGCCATACATTTTGCGGCCAACCACCCGTTTGGCGTACTGCACTGGAATGCGCCGCTGCCCCCGCTCGACAAAGATAATGGCGCCGACGACGACGACGCTCAACGCGAGGATCACCAACGCCACCAGAGGTCCCAGCTCGCCTTCCCGCATGAACTGTAAAGTAGTGGTAATCGCCGACGGCAGCCGGGCGACGATACCAGCAAAAATGATTAGCGAAATACCGTTACCGATGCCGCGCTCGGTAATCTGCTCGCCAAGCCACATGATAAAAGCAGTGCCGGAAGACAGGGTGATCACTGTCATGAAACGAAACCCCCAACCGGGAGCCAACACCAAACCATGACCGCCTGGTCCTTGCGTCCCTTCCAGGCCGACGCTGATCATCATGCCTTGAATGATCGACAACACCACGGTGCCGTAGCGCGTATACTGAGTGATCTTGCGCCGCCCGATCTCGCCTTCCTTCGACAGTCGCTCCAAATAGGGAAACACCACGGTCAGCAACTGCAAGATGATCGACGCGCTGATATAAGGCATGATGCCCAGCGAAAAAACGGAGAATTGTTCCAGCGCGCCGCCGGAAAACAGGTTGAGAAAGCCAAAGAGAGTATTTTTTTGCTGATCGAAAAACGCCGCCATCGCCTGGCGATCAATGCCCGGCGTCGGCACATGAACCCCCAACCGATACACCGCCAGCATCGCCAGAGTGAAGAGCAGCCGGCGGCGCAGCTCGGGGATGCGTGAGGCGTTTTGAAACCCATTAAGCATGGCGCGAAATTAACTCCGCTTTGCCGCCCGCAGCTTCGATTTTTTCTTTTGCCGCAAGGGAAAACCCGTGAGCTCTAACGGTTAGCGCTTTCGATAGCGCGCCGTCCCCAAGAATCTTGACCAACCGGTTTTTACCCGCGATTAAACCATGTTGAGCTAAATTTTCCGGTGTCACCTCGCTTTCCTGAAGCGCTTCCAATTGCGCGAGATTCACCACCGACATTTGCACCCGGAAAGGATTGCGAAAACCGCGTTTGGGCAGGCGGCGTTGCAAAGGCATCTGACCGCCTTCAAACCCTGGCTGGACGTTACCGCCCGAGCGCGCACCTTGTCCTTTATGGCCACGGCACGAGGTCTTCCCGTGTCCGGAACCGTCGCCGCGACCGACGCGCTTGCGCTTTTTGTTCGAGCCCGGTGCCGGTTTTAATTCATCGAGTCTCATGTTTAACGAATCTCCGCTAAAACTTTGCCGCGCCGTTCAGCGATCTCTTCCGGCGCGCGTAGCTCGCGCAGGGCTTCGATCGTCGCCTTGACCATGTTATGCGGGTTATTGGAGCCGATGCACTTGGTCAAAACGTTTTGGATTCCGGAGGCCTCGACCACCGCGCGCACGCCACCGCCAGCGATCACACCGGTGCCCTCAGATGCCGGCTTGAGGATCACGTAGCCGGCGCCGTATCGGCCGATCACTTCAAACGGAATCGTGCCGTCCTTGACAGGCACGCGTATCAAGCTTTTCTTCGCTTGCTCTAAGCCCTTGCGGATCGCCTCCGGCACTTCGTTCGCTTTACCCATCCCGTAGCCAACCAGCGAGCGGCTGTCGCCGACGACAATGAGCGCGCTGAAGCTAAAGCGCCGACCGCCTTTGACGACCTTGGCCACCCGGCTGATGTGAACTACTTTTTCTTTGAGCTCTAAGCCCTGCGGATCAATCCGTTCCAAAGCCACCTCTCGTTTCGCGAGCTACCATCAAAATTCCAATCCGCCCTCGCGGGCGCCGTCGGCCAAAGCCTTTACGCGTCCGTGAAACAGAAAACCATTGCGGTCGAAAACGACTGTATTAATATTTTTTTCCTTGCACGCCTTGGCGAGCGCGAGCCCGACCTGTTTGGCCGCGCCAACCCCTTTGCTTTTTTCCTTCGCTTGGACGAGTTCGCCGGCGAGCGTCGACACCGATGCCAAAGTTTTTCCCTGCGCATCGGAGATCACTTGAGCATAAATATGCTTATGGCTACGAAACACGCAAACCCGCGGGCGCGCGTCCGTGCCCACGACGGTCTGGCGAACTCGCGCCTTGCGGCGTTGCCTTGCGATATCTCCTCGTTTATTCGCCATGTCTAATCCTCAACGCCTTACTTCCCGCCAGCTGAACCCACCGCTTTACCGGCCTTGCGCTTGATAAACTCTTCACGATACTTGATGCCTTTGCCTTTGTACGGCTCGGGCGGCCTGAGCGCGCGAATTTTCGCGGCCGTCTCACCCAACAGCTGCCGATCGGCGCTGTTTAAGGTGATGATAATTTGGCGCTCGACCGACGCGGTCACTCCCAGCGGCAGCGGGAAAACCACCGGATGAGAATAACCCAAGGTCATGTGGATTTCCTGACCTTTGACTTCGGCACGGTAACCGACGCCGTTGATGTCGAGCACGCGATTGAATCCCTGGCTGACGCCCTGTGCCATGTTGGCGATCAGTTTGCGGGTAAGCCCGTGCAGGGCGCGAATCTTCCGATCTTCGGCCTGGCGCTCGACGCGCACCACGTTGCCGTCGACTTTGACATTGACGCCACCGGGAAGCGCGGCTTGCAGTTTGCCTTTCGGCCCTTCAAAGCGAACGCCGTCCGAGTCGACCGCAACCTTGACGCCCGTGGGAATCGTTACCGGTAATTTTCCGATGCGTGACACGTGTTACCTCGAATCAGACTACCACACAGAACAAAGAAGTTCCCCACCGATCTTTGCCTTCTGCGCTACCCGATCAACCAAAATGCCATTCGGTGTCGAGAGCACATGAATCCCCAAACCTTTACGAACCGGCGCCAAATCGGTCGAGCCGACATATACCCGGCGCCCCGGTGAGCTCACGCGTTTCAAGCCCGATATGATCGGCCGATTCTCGCGGTCGAACTTGAGCTGGATGACGATTTCGTCGCCACCACCAATCGCAGCTTTGACTTTCTTTTGATCTTTTAGATAACCTTCCTCGATCAGAATTTTGACGATGTTCTCTTTCAAGCGCGACCACGGCACCGCGACTCTCTGGTGGCGCGCGCGCGAGGCGTTGCGGATGCGGGTCAGCAGATCTGCAATTGGATCGGTCATTCCCATAATTTCTCTCCCGAGCTTACCAGCTAGCTTTAATCAGTCCGGGAATATGTCCCTTGCGCGCGTGATCGCGCAGGCAAAGCCGGCACATCCGAAAGCGGCGATAAAAAGCCCGTGAACGGCCGCAAAGCGGACAGCGATGGTATTCCCGAACTTTGAACTTATTCGGCCTTTCAGCCTTAATTCGCAGACATGTCTTGGCCAATGGCAGTCTCCCTCTCTGCTAAGCGGCGAACGGTATGCCCATCAGCTTGAGCAGCGCTCGACCTTCCTGGTCCGTTTTCGCCGTGGTTGCGATCGTGATCGTCATCCCGCGCGTCTTTTCAACCTTGTCCGCGTGAATTTCCGGAAAAATGATCTGCTCGCGTAAGCCCATTGAATAGTTACCTCGGCCGTCAAACGAGCGGTCCGACACCCCTTTGAAATCGCGCACCCGCGGCAGCGCCACATGAATCAAGCGGTCGAGGAATTCGTACATGCGCTCGCGGCGCAGCGTGACCATGCAACCGATCGGCATGCCTTCGCGCAGCTTGAAATTAGCAATGGCCTTCTTTGCCCGTGTCACGACTGGTCTTTGGCCGGTAATTAATGTGACCTCGGCAACCGTGGAATCTATCGCCTTGGCATTCTGCGTGGCTTCGCCCACGCCGACATTCAAAGTGATCTTCTCCAGTCGCGGCACTTGCATGGAGTTCTTGTAGCTGAACTCCTTCATCATCGCGGGGACGACGTCGTTCTGATATTTCGTTTTCAATCGTGCCATAATCCTCGCACCACTAGTCCAAAGCTTCGTTGCAACGCCGGCAGATGCGGATTTTTTTTCCGTCGGCGAGGATCTTTCTCCCGACGCGCACCGGCGCGTTACATTTGTCACATAGGATCATGATATTGGAGGCATGGATGGCCGCCTCCTTTTCGACAATCCCACCGGGCTGTTGTGGACCGCGCGGCTTGGTATGCCGCTTGACGATATTGAGCCGTTCGATGATGACCGCGTCCTTGTCCAGCAGCACCCGGAGCACCTTGCCCGTCTTACCCCGTTCTTTGCCGCCGATCACCATGACGCTGTCGTTTTTACGAATCTGCACGAGCCACTTTTCCTCGACTTTCGACTAAATCACTTCCGGCGCGAGAGAAATAATCTTCATGAATTTCTTTGCCCTGAGCTCACGCGCCACGGGGCCGAAGATGCGCGTCCCAATCGGCTCCTTTTGGTTGTCGATCAATACCGCCGAGTTGTTGTCGAACCGAATATAGGTACCGTCGGGTCGCCCCAGCTCCTTGGCCGTGCGCACCACAACGGCTTTCATCACATCGCCTTTTTTCACTTTGCCGTTCGGAATCGCCTCTTTAACGGAGACCACGATGATGTCGCCGATGGAGGCATATTTGCGTTTGCTGCCGCCCAAGACTTTGATGCACTGCACACGTCGGGCGCCGGAGTTGTCGGCCACATCTAATGTCGTTCGCATCTGGATCATGAATCAAACCTCAACCACCCTGGCGTCAGCCTACGCTTCCCGCCCCTTCGGACCCTTCTCGTGTCACCAGGCCGTGCTGCAGAATTTTACTGACCCGCCATCGCTTGTCCCGACTGAGCGGACGACACTCGACGATCAATACTCGATCGCCGATTCGACACTGATTCGTCTCGTCGTGCGCCTTGACATTGCTGCGCCGGCGCAGGATCTTTTTATATTTCGGATGGGTCACGGTCCGTTCTACGGTAACCACGACGGTCTTTTGCATACGGTCGCTGACCACGGTTCCGCTTCGTTCTTTTCTCAACCCGGGGCTGTTCATGGTCATCCTCTCTGACTCTGGGGTGTTTTTTCACGCAACACGGTTTCGACGCGGGCGAGGTCGCGCTTTGACTCTTTGAGCTTCATCGGATTCTCCAAGCGGCTGGTGGCGCGTTTAAGCTTCAAATGGCCGATTTCCTCGTGCAAAGACGCCCGTTTCTGAACCAAATCTTCGGTGCTCATCTCGCGCAACTCCTTAGCTTCCATGGGACACCTTCCCGCGCTGCACCGTGATTGTCGGGATCGATAGCTTATGCGCAGCTAAACGAAACGCTTCCTTGGCCAGAGTTCCCTCGACGCCTTCCATCTCGAAGAGAATGCGTCCCGGCTGGACCACGGCGACCCACATTTCCGGAGCTCCTTTACCTTTTCCCATACGAGTTTCCAGCGGCTTCTTGGTCAGGGGTTTATCGGGAAAAATGCGAATCCATACCTTGCCGCCGCGTTTGAGATAACGAGTGAGCGCGACGCGCGCCGCCTCGATCTCTCGCGCGCTCATCCAGCCGCGCCCGATCGCCTTGAGGCCAAAATCGCCAAACGCCAAAGTCGAGCCGCGATGCGCCGTCCCGCGACGGCGGCCTTTTTGCAATTTCCGATATTTTACTTTTTTGGGTTCTAACATTTTTGCTCACTGTCGATTCTTTGGCTCCAATGCCGGACGGGTCAGCCGCCCAACATCGCCTTCTGCTGCTCTTCTTCTTCAGTCAAAACCTCGCCTCTAAAAATCCAGACCTTAACGCCGATCACGCCGTAGGTGGTGCGCGCCTCGGCGAAGCCGTAACTGATATCAGCTCTGAGCGTATGCAGCGGCACGCGTCCTTCTCGATACCATTCGGTGCGGGCAATCTCGGAACCTCCCAACCGGCCGGCCGATTGGATTCTCACACCCTGCGCTCCCATCCGCATGGCGCGCGACACGCTTTCTTTCATGGCGCGGCGAAAAGCGACGCGGCGCTCTAATTGCAAGGCGACGTTTTCCGCGGCTAACTGGCCATCAAGATCCGGGCGCCTGACTTCGTGAATGTTGATGTAGGTTTCCCGCTTGGTGAGCTTGGTGATTTCCTCTTTGAGTTTTTCGATCTCCGCGCCTTTTTTGCCGATGACGATGCCGGGGCGCGCCGTGTGGATATTGATCTTTGCTTTGTTGGCCGCTCTTTCGATCTCGATGCGCGAGATTCCCGCGTGATAGAGCCGACTCTTCAAAAACTTCGTGATGCGAAAATCTTCATGAAGCAGCTTGGGATAATCGTGGCGCGCGAACCATTTTGAATCCCAGGACTCGATCACGCCGAGACGAAACAATTTGGGATGTGTTTTCTGACCCATCAGGCGCTAACTCCTCTCCTGAGCTTCATCGAGGACAATGGTCACATGGCTGAGCCGTTTGCGTACACGGGTCGCCCGCCCTTGAGCCCGTGAAGTAAAGCGCTTCCACATGCCAGCCTCGTCGACCTTCGCCTGCTTGATGAATAGGCGATCGACATCGACGCTCTGCGTGTTTTCGGCGTTTGCGACCGCGGTGCGCACGGTCTTCGCTACAATCCCTGCGGAGCGTTTGGGGGTGAACTTGAGAATGTTCAAGGCTTCCTCGACGCCCTTGCCGCGAATCTGATCCACCACCAGGCGAACCTTTCGCGGTGAGACTCGGATGAATTTTGTGATCGCGCGTGTTTCCATAATTTCGTTAACTCGGGCAAAGCGGTCAAACCCGATCTGCGTTTCCAAACGAGCTAGACTCCCCTCATCATGCTTTCGGTGCTGGTGCTGGTGCTGGCGCTGCTGCCGGCCGCGGCGCTGCTCCCGGCGCCGACACAGGGGCGCCGGTAGTTTCTTTGGCCTCGGCTTTTCGGTCACCCGAGTGAGCATAAAAAGTCCGCGTCGGGGCAAATTCGCCGAGCTTATGACCCACCATATTTTCGCTGACGAAAACCGGAATAAACTTCCTGCCGTTATGTACGCCGATGGTATATCCGACCATTTCCGGTGTCACCGTCGAACGCCGCGACCAAGTCCGAACGACTTGCTTTTGACGCGACGTATTCATCGCGAGAATTTTTTTTATCAAATGTTGGTCGACAAAAGGCCCCTTTTTGACCGAACGCGCCATCGCTACCTACCCTTTCTCCCTTGAACGATATATTTGTCCGAGCCGTGATTTTTTCTGGTTTTATAGCCTTTGGTCGGCTTGCCCCACGGCGTCATCGGATGATTTCCCTTGGATCTGCCTTCGCCGCCGCCATGCGGATGATCGACCGGATTTTTTGCGATGCCGCGGGTCGTCGGTCGAAAACCCAACCAGCGCGTTCTGCCTGCTTTGCCCCAGGAAATATTTTCCTGATCGGCGTTACCGACTTGGCCCACCGTCGCCCGACAATCGGCAAGGACATAACGCAACTCGCCCGAGGGAAGCTTCACCAATGCATAGGTGCCTTCCTTCGCCATCAGTTGGGCGCCCAGTCCGGCGCTGCGCACCAACTGTCCACCTTTGCCGATCTTGAGCTCGATGTTATGGATCACGGTGCCGACCGGAATGAATTTAAGCGGCATGGAATTACCCGGCTGAATATCGACATTGTCATCGCCGGCAATGACCGAACCTCCCACCTGCAAGCGCTCGGGCGCGAGAATGTAGCGCCGCTCGCCATCGGCATAACTGAGCAAAGCGATCCGCGCCGAACGATTTGGATCATATTCGATCGACTCGACCTTCGCCGGGACGTTAAACTTGTTACGTTTGAAATCGATCACGCGATACAGCCGCTTGTGACCGCCACCCCGGTGATCCGCGGTGATACGGCCGGTGTTGTTGCGCCCGCCACTATGATTAAGCCGCTCGCGCAAACCTTTTTCCGGCCGAGCCTTCGTGACCTCATCGAATGTCAGTCCGGTGCGAAAGCGCATGCCGGCAGAGGTCGGCTTGTAAGTCTTGATCGCCATTTGTTTGGTCTCTTTATTTTGCTATTTTCTAAGCGCCGCCGAAGAAGTCGATCTTGTCGCCCTCTTTAAGCGTCACGTAAGCCTTCTTCCAATCGGAGCGCCGTCCCATGTTTCGGCCGATGCGGCGCATCTTGCCCAAGTAGCGCGCCATGCGGACTTGCACGACTTTAACTTTAAAAAGCGTTTCCACCGCCTGTCTGACTTCGATCTTGTTAGCGTCGGGTCTCACCTTGAACAGAACCTGATTCGCGCTCTCGGTCAGCTGCGTACCTTTTTCCGAGATCAACGGCGCTCGAATGACATCTTGCGGGCTCTTCATGCCGCCCACCTCTCCTCCAACCGTCGCAGCGCTTGGTCAGTTAGAATTAGATGCTCGTAGCGCAACAAGTCGTAGACGTTCAAACCCTCGACGCGAAGCACTTTGACCTTCGGCAGATTGCGCGCGGAACGCTCGATCTTCGGATCCGGCTCGGAAATGACGATCAGCGCGCTCTCGACTTTGAGCTCCGCCAAAGCCTTGACCATGATCTTGGTCTTGGCGTCTTCAAGGTCAAACTTATCCACAACAATAATCTTGCCGTCGCGACTCTTAAGGCTGAGCGCCGAAAGCAAAGCCTCGCGCCGCGCCGTGCGCGGCATACGGTAGGAGTAATCTCGTGGTTGCGGGCCGAACACGGTGCCGCCGCCGACCCAGATCGGCGAGCGAATGCTGCCGGCCCGCGCACGTCCCGTGCCTTTTTGGCGCCACGGTTTTTTGCCGCCGCCGCTGACGAATCCCTTGGATTTCGTCGCCGCGCTGCCGGCGCGGCGATTGGCAAGCTGCATGACCACCGCTTGATGCAGCAAGTGAGAGCGCGCCTTGGCACCGAAGATCGACTCGTTAAGCGTCGGTTGTATGACGTGAACTTCCATTGTCCTTACCTTTTGATCGCCGGGCGCAGGATGACGACGCCGCGCTTTGCGCCGGGCACTGCGCCGCGCACCAGCAGCAAATTTTCCTCGGCGCGAATATCCACGACTTCCAGATTCTGCGTGGAGACTTGCTCATTGCCCCAATGGCCCGCCATTTTCTTGCCCTTGCGCACGCGACCGGGATAAGACCGGTTGCCGATCGAGCCACCGTGGCGAAAATACTCGTGCGTACCGTGCGAACCGGGAAAGCCGGCGAAAGACCAACGCTTGATGACGCCCGTAAAGCCGTGCCCCTTGGAAATCCCCGAAACATCGATGCGATCGCCGACTTTGAAGAGATCGCCGGCTTTGATCTCTTGACCAAGTTCGTAGGACGACACATCATCGACGCGGAATTCTTTGAGCACTTCGAAGGCGCCTTTGCCAGCTTTCGCCATATGACCCTGCGCCGCTTTGTTGACCCGCTGTGTCTTCTTGGTTCCGAAGCCGACCTGGAGTGCGTTGTAACCGTCCGTCGTCATCTGTTTCTTTTGCACCACGATGCATGGGCCGGTTTCAACCACCGTGGCCGGAATCAGATTGCCCTCGGCATTGTAGAACTGCGTCATGCCAATTTTTCTACCAATCAGTCCTGTCATATTGCCGTTCCGTTCAGTGCGATTGACCAGCTAACGTTTTCCGCCTCACTGGAGCTTGATCTCGACATCGACGCCAGCCGCAATATCGAGCTTGCCCAGCGCATCGATCGTTTGTTGCGTCGGCTCGAGAATATCGAGGAGCCGCTTGTGCGTGCGAATTTCGTACTGATCTCGGGATTTTTTGTCGACGTGAGGCGAACGATTGACGGTAAATCTCTCGATTCTCGTGGGCAGAGGAATCGGACCCGCCACCCGACCGCCAGTGCGCCTCACGGTCTCGACAATCTCGCCCACCGACTGATCCAGCACACGGTGGTCATAGGCTTTCAGCCGAATCCTAATCTTTTCGTTCATACATCATCATCCGACTTGCCATCAAACTTGGCGACAATTCCTTCAGCGACCGCCGCTGGAACCGGTTCATAATGGGAAAACTGCATCGTGTACGTCGCTCTTCCTTGGGTCATCGACCGCAGATCGGTCGCATAGCCGAACATTTGCGCCAACGGTACGCGCGCATCGATGGCCTGTGCGGCCGGACGGGTGTCCATGCCTAATACTTTGCCCCGGCGCGAACTCAGATCACCGATCACATCGCCCATAAACTCTTCAGGCACGACGACTTCCACGGACATGATCGGTTCGAGCAGCACCGGACTGGCCTTGCGGGTTGCCTGCTTAAACGCCATGGAGCCGGCGATCTTGAAAGCGATTTCAGAGGAGTCAACGTCATGGTAGCTGCCGTCAAACAAAGTAACTTTGACATCGACCACGGGATAACCCGCGAGCGCGCCGTTCTCGGTGGCCTCTTTGACGCCTTTCTCTACAGCGGAAATGTATTCCCTAGGGATCGAACCTCCCTTGACGGCGTCGACGAATTCGAAACCGCCACCTGGTTGCTGCGGCTCGACGGTAATCCAAACGTCGCCGTACTGGCCGCGGCCGCCGGTCTGGCGGACGAACCGGCCTTGCTGTTCAACTTTCTTGCGAATGGTTTCCTTGTATGCCACCTGCGGTCTGCCGACATTAGCGCCGACGTTGAACTCGCGAAGAAGGCGGTCAACGATGATCTCAAGATGCAGCTCGCCCATGCCGGAAATAATCGTTTGGCCGGTTTCTTCGTCGGTGCGGACTTTGAAGGACGGATCTTCGGCGGCGAGCTTTTGCAGCGATAAACCGAGCCTTTCCTGATCCGCCTTGCTTTTCGGTTCGATCGCAATCGAAATAACCGGGTCAGGAAAATCGATCGACTCCAAAACGATCGGTTTGTTTTCATCGCACAAGGTATCGCCCGTGGTCGACGTTTTTAACCCGACGGCGGCGGCGATATCACCGGCGTACACTTCTTTGATCTCCTCGCGCTTGTTGGCGTGCATCTTGAGCAAGCGGCCGATCCGTTCTCTTTTGCTTTTGGTGGAATTATAGACACTGGAGCCGGAAGTGAGCGTGCCGGAGTAAACACGGAAAAACGTCAGAGTGCCGACAAAAGGATCGGTCATGATCTTAAACGCAAGAGCGGAAAAGGGCGCGTCATCTTTCGCAGGCCGCTCTGCCGGCGTGGTGGTTCCCGGCTCAACCCCTTTAACCGGAGGAATATCCATCGGCGACGGCAGGTAGTCTACCACCGCGTCGAGCATCGGCTGAACGCCTTTGTTGCGAAACGCCGAGCCGCATAGCATCGGGACAATCCTAAGCGACAAAGTGCCGGCGCGAATCGCTTTGCGCAGCTCCGCTTCGCCGATCTCTTTGCCATCGAGATATTTAACCATTATGCCTTCGTCGCAATCGGCGGCGGCTTCGACGAGCTTTTCCCGGTATTCCTCGGCCTGCGTCTGCAGTGCTGACGGAATCGGCTCTTCGTGAAATTTGGCGCCAAGACTTTCGTCTTCCCACACCACCGCCTTCATGGTCACCAGATCGACGATACCGGTGAACTTTTCTTCCGCGCCGATCGGCAGCTGCAGTATCGCCGGGCGTGCTCCTAATCTGTCTTCGATCATTTTCGCCACGCGAAAGAAATCCGCGCCCAGGCGATCCATCTTGTTGACGAATGCCAAACGGGGCACGGCGTATTTGTCGGCCTGCCTCCACACGGTTTCGGTTTGCGGCTCGACGCCACCGACCGAACAAAATACCGCCACCGCGCCGTCCAGTACGCGCAGTGAGCGCTCCACCTCGATGGTGAAATCGACGTGCCCGGGAGTGTCAATAATATTGACTCGATGATCGCGCCAATGACAAGTGGTTGCCGCAGAAGTAATCGTGATGCCACGCTCCTGCTCCTGCACCATCCAATCCATGGTCGCGGTCCCCTCGTGCACTTCACCGATCTTATAATTAATCCCGGTGTAATACAGGATCCGCTCACTGGTCGTCGTTTTGCCCGCGTCAATGTGCGCCATAATCCCGATGTTGCGGGTCTTCTCTAGTGAAAAAGTTCGTGCCATTTGTCTCTGCGCGGAAAAAAAGGAGGCGGTCGGACCGCCTCCTTTTCTCGCATCATTCGCGCTATTACGTTACCAACGATAATGGGCGAAAGCCCGATTGGCCTCCGCCATTCGATGCGTGTCTTCCTTTTTTTTAATCGCCGTGCCGCGATTATTCGCCGCGTCGATCAACTCAGCGGCTAACTTTTCTTCCATTGATTTTTCCGCGCGCTCGCGCGCCGAGTCGATCAGCCAACGCATGCTCAACGAAAGACGTCGCTGCGGCCGCACTTCCACCGGCACCTGATACGTCGCGCCGCCGACGCGGCGGGAACGAACTTCGACCGTGGGACGGGCATTTTCAACGGCTCGCTTAAAGACGCCTAGGGCATCCTCTTTCGCCTTCGCCGTGACAATGTCCAACGAACGGTAGAAGATTGACTCCGCGACGCTTTTCTTGCCTCGGTTCATGATCGTGTTGACGAACTTGGCCACGACCTTGTCTCCGTACTTGGGGTCGGGCAAAATTTCTCGTTTTCGAACTTCGCCTTTGCGTGGCATGATATCCTACTTCGGTTTCTTGGCGCCGTATTTGGAGCGCCCCTGGCGGCGTTCTTGAACACCGATCGAATCCAAAGTTCCGCGCACAATGTGGTAACGGACGCCCGGCAGATCCTTCACGCGACCGCCGCGAATCAACACCACCGAGTGCTCCTGCAAATTATGCCCGACACCCGGAATGTAGGACGTTACCTCGATGCCGTTGGTCAGCCGCACGCGCGCGACTTTGCGCAACGCGGAATTGGGTTTTTTCGGCGTCGAGGTGTAGACGCGCGTGCATACGCCGCGCTTTTGCGGGCAACCCTGCAGCGCGGGTGCGGTATTTTTCGGTCGCTGTTTTTCGCGGCTATCGCGCACTAATTGGCTAATCGTCGGCATATCTTCTCATTCGCAATGTGAACCGGAAGTCTAGAGAACTGCTTGTTACTTGAATTTTCCAAGAGGAAATCCTGTTTTTAACAAAATAACCAACCCTTGTCAAAGCTCAAGCCTCCGCAGCTTCAGAAATCGACCCATTCGGTCCCTCGGGTTCGTCGATTTCAATTTCCGCTTTGGAATATTTCGACACGCCCGTGCCCGCCGGGATCAAACGTCCCATGATTACGTTTTCCTTCAAACCGCAAAGCAAGTCGACTTTCCCGTGAATCGCCGCCTCCGTAAGCACCTTGGTAGTTTCCTGGAACGATGCCGCCGAAATAAAGCTTTCCGTCGAAAGCGACGCTTTGGTGATGCCGAGCAGCAGCGGTTCCGCCACCGCCGGTTTGCCGCTTCCGCTGATGGCTTTTTGATTCTCCTCTTCGAAGCGCCATTTTTCGACTTGATCACCGATCAAGAATTCGGTGTCGCCGACCTCCTTGATACGCACCCGGCGGAGCATTTGGCGGACGATGACTTCGATGTGCTTATCGTTGATTCGCACGCCCTGCAAACGGTAAATTTCCTGCACTTCATCCACCAAATATTTGGCCAACGCTTTTTCACCGAGAATATTCAAGATGTCGTGCGGGTTGGATGAACCGTCCATCAGAGCTTCACCGGCTTTAATTCTATCGCCGTCGTGCACGCTGATATGTTTGCCCTTGGGGATCAAATATTCGCGCGGCTCGCCGACCTCGGGAGTGACGACGACTTTGCGCTTTCCCTTGGTGTCTTTGCCGAACGAAACGATGCCGTCGATTTCGGTAATGACCGCAAACTCTTTTGGTTTGCGCGCCTCGAAGAGTTCAGCGACACGAGGCAACCCGCCTGTGATGTCCTTCGTCTTGGTCGTCTCACGCGGCATCTTCGCCAAGGCGTCGCCCGCATACACGGTCTGGCCCTCTTGGACGTTGATATGCACGCCCACCGGCAAGAGATAGCGCGCTTCCGCAGTAACCGAGAGGCGCGCGGTTTGTCCTCCGACATCTTTGATCGAGATACGCGGTCTTTTGTCGATGTCTTTCGAATCAGTGATGATCTTGGTTGACAAGCCGGTTCGCTCGTCGACCCGCTCTTCCATCGTCACGTTTTCGATGACGTCACCGAACTTGACGACGCCGCTGACCTCGGTGAGAATCGGTATCGTATAGGGATCCCATTCCGCCAAGAGCTCACCGGCTTTAATGCGGTTTCCATCTTTCTTTTTTAACTTGGCGCCGTAAACCACCGGATAACGTTCGCGCTCGCGCTCGCGACCCTTTTCACCTTCCGGATAATCGACGATCGCCACTTCACCATTGCGGTTCATGACCACGAGATCGCCGTCTTTGTTGGTCACGGTATTGATGTTGATGAACTTAATGAAACCTTCGTTGCGTGACTCAAGGGTAGTTTGTTCGGCGCGCCGGCTGGCGGTACCGCCGATATGGAACGTGCGCATCGTCAGCTGCGTGCCGGGCTCGCCAATTGATTGCGCGGCGATCACGCCGACCGCCTCGCCCAAGTTGATCATGTGACCGCGGCCAAGATCGCGCCCGTAACACATGACGCAAACACCGCGGCGCGAAGCACAGGTCAACACTGAACGGATCCTGATCCGTTCTAAACCGGCATCGTCGATGCGCTGCACCAGCTCTTCGTTGATCTCCTGATTTGCCTTGACGATCACATCGCCGGTGAACGGGTCTTTGACATCTTCTAACGCCACCCGTCCGAGCACTCGGTCGCCGAGCGGCTCGATGATCTCGCCGCCCTCCATCAGTGGCGTCATCTCGATGCCGTCCATGGTGCCGCAATCTTCCTCGGCGATCACGGCATCTTGCGCGACATCCACGAGTCGGCGCGTGAGGTAGCCAGAATTCGCCGTCTTCAACGCCGTGTCGGCCAAGCCTTTGCGCGCGCCGTGGGTCGAGATGAAATATTGCAACACGGTCAATCCCTCGCGAAAATTCGCGGTGATCGGCGTCTCGATAATTTCCCCGGATGGTTTCGCCATCAAGCCACGCATACCGGCCAGCTGGCGAATCTGCTGAGCGCTGCCGCGGGCGCCGGAGTCCGCCATCATAAAGATCGGGTTGAAACTCGGCACCATCGTTTCACGACCTTGTTCGTCGGTGACTTTTTCCGATCCGAGGTCGCGCAGCATTTCGTCAGCGATCCGATCCGTTACCTCGGCCCAAATATCGACGACTTTATTGTATCGCTCGCCGTCGGTGATGAGTCCGTTCTTGTACTGTTCTTCGATCTCCCGCACATCATCATGAGCATTCTTGAGCAGCCCTTCTTTGCTCGGCGGGATGACCATATCTTTGATGGAAATAGATATCCCCGCCTTAGTCGCGTTTTCGTAACCAATATCTTTTAAGCGATCAGCGAGAATGACCGTCGCCTTATTGCCGGCCAATCGATAGCTGACATCAATGAGATTCGCCAACTCCTTTTTCTTCATCACGCGATTGACTTCTTTAAAAGGAATCACGGTGGGCACGACCTCGGAGAGCAATATCCTACCGACGGTGGTTTCCAAGCGTTCGCCATTAATTCTCACGGTGATCGGCGCTTGGATATCCATTTCACCTTGATCATAGGCGATCCGCACTTCGGTGGGATTGCTGAAAAGGCGTCCGCTGCCTTTGGCGTGCAATCGATCGCGCGTCATATAGTAAAGCCCCAAAACGATGTCTTGCGTCGGCACGATGATCGGCTTACCGTTGGCGGGCGAGAGAATATTATTGGTCGACATCATCAGCGCCCGTGCTTCGACTTGCGCTTCAACGGAGAGCGGCACATGCACTGCCATTTGATCGCCGTCGAAATCAGCGTTGTAGGCGGCGCATACGAGGGGATGAAGCTGGATTGCTTTGCCTTCAATCAGAATCGGCTCAAAGGCTTGAATGCCCAGCCGATGCAGCGTCGGCGCGCGGTTGAGCATGACCGGATGCTCGCGGATCACCTCGTCGAGAATATCCCAAACCTCGGGCAATTCGCGCTCGACCATCTTTTTGGCGCTCTTGATCGTTGTGACATGACCGCGTTCTTCAAGCTTGTTGTAGATGAACGGCTTGAACAGCTCGAGGGCCATTTTTTTCGGCAACCCACATTGATGCAAACGCAGCTCGGGTCCGACGACGATGACCGAACGACCCGAATAATCGACCCGTTTACCGAGCAGGTTTTGCCGGAAGCGGCCGGTCTTGCCTTTGAGCATATCGCTCAATGACTTGAGCGGCCGGCGATTTTGACCGGTGATCGCACGGCCCCGTCGCCCGTTGTCGAACAACGCATCCACGGCCTCCTGGAGCATGCGCTTTTCATTGCGAATGATCATATCGGGCGCGCTCAGCTCCATTAGCCGTTTGAGCCGGTTATTGCGATTGATGACGCGGCGATAGAGATCGTTCAAATCCGACGTAGCAAAACGACCGCCGTCCAACGGCACCAACGGACGGAGATCCGGAGGAATGACGGGAACCACTTCCATCACCATCCATTCCGGTCGATTGCCTGAAATCCGAAAAGCATTGATGACCTTTAAACGCTTGGCCATTTTTTTGCGGCGGACCTCCGAATTGGCGTCGCGCATTTCCTGGCGAAGGTCATCCGAAAGCTTGGGGATATCGATCGCCTTAAGTAATTTACGGACCGCCTCAGCACCCATTTCGGCGACAAATTTTCCGCCAAACTCTTCCACGGCCTTGCGATAGCGGGCTTCGGTCAAGAGCTCTTTGTACTGCAGGGGTGTTTCACCCGGATCGACAACGATATAAGATTCGAAATAGAGAACTTTCTCAATTTCCTTAAGCGACATGTCGAGCAGCGCGCCGATACGACTTGGTAAACTCTTTAAAAACCAGATGTGCACCACCGGTGTCGCTAATTCGATATGACCCATGCGTTCGCGGCGGACTTTGGACTGAATAACCTCGACGCCGCATTTCTCGCAGACCACGCCACGGTGGCGCATGCGTTTGTATTTGCCGCAATTGCATTCGTAGTCCTTGGTCGGTCCAAAAATCTTGGCACAGAACAATCCATCGCGCTCGGGCTTGAAGGTCCGATAGTTAATGGTTTCCGGCTTCTTGACTTCACCGTGCGACCAAGAGCGAATCTTCTCAGGTGACGCTACCGAAACTTTAATCGCGTTAAAACTTAGCGGATTCTTCGGCTTTTCAAATAAATTAAACAGATCTTCCATAATCGGATCACCTCCGGTTCAAGCAGCTGAACAACTGGGGTTAGCTATTTTTCTTCGACCAAATCGACATCCAAGCCCAAGCTCTGAAGTTCCTTGACCATGACGTTGAAAGACTCCGGCAATCCGGGCTCGAGTAGATTGTCGCCTTTGACGATCGCTTCATACATGCGCGTTCGACCAATGACATCGTCGGATTTAACCGTTAGCATTTCCTGCAGCGTATAAGCCGCGCCATAGGCCTCCAGTGCCCACACTTCCATTTCACCCAACCGCTGGCCACCGAACTGTGCTTTGCCGCCCAGCGGTTGCTGGGTTACAAGGGAGTACGGACCGGTTGAGCGAGCGTGAATCTTGTCGTCCACCAGATGGTGCAGCTTCATGATGTACATGACGCCCACCGTCACCTTGCCGTCAAACGGTTCGCCCGAGCGCCCGTCGTGGAGCGTTACCTGCCCCGTCGCCGGTAATCCCGCCTTTCTAAGCAGGTTGAAAATCTCTTCTTCTGCGGCGCCGTCAAACACGGGTGAAGCGATATGAACGCCTTCGCGGTACTTTTCCGCGAGCTTGAAAACGTCGGGGTCCTTGGCACCTTCGATCAACTCGTTTGCTTCTTTGGTGTTGAGAAAATCTTTTAGTCGGCGCCGCAGAGCGTCCCCGTCACCGTGATGCACTTGCAGCAATTCATCGATCTGGTGCCCCAGACTGCGCGCCGCCCAGCCCAAATGGGCCTCGAGAATCTGGCCGACGTTCATGCGCGAAGGAACGCCAAGCGGATTCAACACGACATCGACCGGCGTGCCATCTTCGAGATAAGGCATATCCTCTTCGGGCAGTATCCGGGAAATGACACCTTTATTGCCGTGACGGCCAGCCATCTTATCGCCGACCTGGAGCTTGCGCTTGATCGCGACAAATACTTTGACCATCTTGATGACGCCCGGAGGAAGCTCATCGCCGCCTTTGAGTTTCTCAATCTTGTCTTCAAAAACCCGTTTGATCAAACTGACCTGGCCCGTCGTGCTGTCGATGATCCTGCCGAGCTCGGTTTCCACCGATTCGTTGTCAACGCGGATTTCGCTCCAATAGGCCATCGGCAGCTGATCGAGATCTTCTTCGGTTAATTCCTGACCCTTGTTGAGCAGCACTTTTCGGCTATCATCGCTGATTCTCCCGGCCAACCGCCGCCCGACGAGAAGTCTTTTCAGCCGTCTGAGAGCGCCGTCTTGAAGAATTCGTATTTCGTCGTGCTGATCCTTCCTCAGCCGGGCGACCTCCTCGTCCTCAATGATTTTGCTGCGCTCATCCTTGCCGAGGCCTTTGCGCGAGAAAATGCGCACGTTGATCACCGTGCCTTCAACACCCGGCGGCACGCGCAATGACGTGTCGCGCACTTCGCCGGCTTTCTCGCCGAAAATCGCCCGCAGCAATTTCTCTTCGGGCGATAACTGAGTTTCACCCTTTGGGGTGATTTTGCCGACTAAAATATCGCCGGGCTTTACTTCGGCGCCGATGCGAATAATGCCGCTTTCGTCGAGATTCATCAGCGCTTCATCACCGACGTTCGGAATATCCCGGGTGATTTCCTCTGGCCCGAGCTTAGTATCGCGCGACACGCATTCGAATTCTTCGATGTGGATCGATGTATAGATGTCTTCTTTAACTACTCGCTCGCTGATCAGAATCGAATCTTCGAAGTTATACCCGCCCCAGGGCATGAGCGCGACGACCACGTTGCGACCCAGAGCGAGTTCACCCATTTCGGTCGATGGCCCGTCGGCGATGACATCGCCGGCTCTCACCTGATCGCCGACCAAGATAATTGGTCGCTGATTGATACACGTGTTCTGGTTCGAGCGCTGATATTTGACGAGATTATAAATATCGACCCCGGTATCTCTGGGACCGGATGACTTATCAGCCTTGATCACGATTCGCGTCGAGTCCACGCTTTCCACGACACCATCGCGTCGCGCCACCACGGTGACGCCCGAATCACGCGCCACGGTCTTTTCCATCCCGGTGCCCACGAGTGGCGCCTCGGTTCTAAGTAACGGCACCGCTTGGCGTTGCATGTTGGAGCCCATTAATGCGCGGTTCGCGTCGTCGTTCTCTAGGAATGGAATCAGCGAAGCCGCCACGCTCACTAGTTGGTTGGGCGACACGTCCATGAAGTTAATCTCTTCGGGACGCGCCATGACAAACTCGCCGCCTTTACGCGCGGAAACCAAGTCCACGGTAAAATTGCCGCGGCCATCAATGGAGGCATTGGCCTGAGCGATGACATGATCCTCTTCTTCCAACGCAGAGAGATAACGGATGCGATCCGTCACCCGGCCGTTTTCCACTTCGCGATAGGGCGTTTCGATAAAGCCAAAGTCATTGACGCGGGCATAGGTCGTCAAGGACGCAATCAAGCCGATGTTGGGACCTTCCGGCGTCTCGATTGGACAGACACGGCCGTAATGAGTCGGATGCACGTCGCGGACCTCGAAGCCGGCTCGCTCACGTGTCAAACCGCCGGGCCCTAATGCCGAGAGTCGCCGTTTATGGGTGATTTCGGAGAGCGGATTGGTCTGATCCATGAATTGAGACAACTGACTCGAGCCGAAGAATTCCTTCAGCGCCGCTGAAACCGGCTTGTAGTTGATCAATTCCTGCGGCATCAAAGTTTCGATATCCTGCAGGCTCATTTTTTCTTTGATCGCCCGCTCCATGCGCACCAATCCCACACGGAAGTGGTTTTCCACCAGCTCACCAACCGCGCGTACGCGGCGATTGCCCAGGTGATCGATGTCGTCCACCGACCCATTGCCGTTCTTGAGCTCCATTAGGTAGCGCACGACTTCGAGGATATCTTCCTTGCGCAGGGTTCCTTGTTCCAGAGGGACGTTGAGCTTCAAGCGGTGATTGAGCTTAAGCCGACCCACCTTGGACAGATCGTAACGGTCGGGGTTAAAAAACAAGTTGTTAAAAAAGTTGGTCGCCGACTCGACTGTCGGTGGGTCGCCCGGGCGCAAACGACGATAGATTTCGAGGATCGCATCTTGGGGGGACTTAATGCGATCTTGGAGCAAAGTGTTACGCAAATAGGCGCCGACGCTGGACTCATCGATGAACAACACATCGATTTGATGGATTCCTTTGTCCCGAATGAGGTCGAGTTTTTCCTGGGTAATCTCATGATTGCATTCGACCAGCACTTCCTTGCTCTGCGGATCGATGATGTCGTGGGCGGCGACCCGACCTAGAATGTCTTCCCAAATCACGGGAACCTGCTTCATTTTGGCCGTTTCCATCTGCCGCAGGATCGGCCGGGTAAATTTTTTGCCTTCCTTGACGATAATGTCATTGGATTTAGGATCGCGCACGTCCGCGCTCACCTTGGCGTTCAGCAGATGACTGGGATTGAATACGACTGCCGGCTTGCGTCCGTCAAAAACCACGGTGTCGCTCTTGTAATAGTAGTTAAGCAAGTCTTCCGTGGTCATGCCGAGCGCACGCAACAGCACGGTGGCGTGAAACTTACGCCGCCGATCGATGCGCACATAAAGAATGTCACGCGGATCAAATTCGAGATCTACCCATGAGCCCCGGTAAGGAATCACGCGTGCCGAATAAAGCAGCTTGCCGCTGGCATGCGTTTTTCCTTTATCGTGCTCGAAGAAAACTCCCGGAGAGCGGTGCAGCTGACTGACGATCACCCGCTCGGTGCCGTTGATCATGAAAGTCCCATTGATGGTCATCAGGGGAATTTCACCAAAATAGACTTCCTGCTCCTTGACGTTTTTGATACTCCGCGACCCGGTCTGCTGGTCGACATCCCACAGCACGAGCTGAACTGTGACCTTTAACGGCGCGGCGAAGGTCATGCCGCGTTGATGACATTCTTCCACGTCGTATTTGGGTTCGCCGAGGGAAAAGCTGACAAACTCCAGCGACGCGGTCTCGTTAAAATCCTTGATCGGAAAAACGGATTTAAAAACTTCCTGCAAACCCATATTCTGGCGCTCCATCGGCGCCGCATCCTTTTGCAGAAATAACTCATACGAGTTCTTTTGAATTTCAATTAAATAAGGAAGATCGATAATTTTTCGGATCCTGCCGAAGCTTCGGCGAAATCGCAAATTATTGGCAACTTGAAATGCCATGGACACTCCTCTGTCGAACTTGCGGGCAACAATCCATCAAGGCAAATTCATCAGGACGCACCAGCGCGCGCGGTTTACTTGATTTCAACTTTCGCGCCCTGCTCTTCGAGCTTTTTCTTAATACTTTCTGCTTCGGCTTTAGCCACCGCCTCTTTGACTGGCTTAGGGGCGCCGTCGACGAGGTCCTTCGCCTCTTTCAGCCCGAGACCGGTCAGTTCACGCACGACTTTAATGACTTGAATTTTCTTTTCGCCGGCCTCGGCAAGAATGACATTGAATTCGGTCTGTTCCTCAGCCGCTGCGGCCGCCGGTCCCGCAGCCGCGGCGACCGCCATCGGAGCGGCCGCGCTCACGCCAAGCTCTTCTTCCAATTCTTTGACGAGCGCCGCAGCATCCATCAAACTCATGTTTTTAATAAAATCCTTAACCTGTTCTTTGGACACGCCTTCCATAAAATCGTTTCCCCCCTTTGATTAATTATACAAAAATCCGCTATTCAAACTTGGCTTTCCGCACCGATTCGAGCAATCGCACCACTCTAGCTCCAGGCTCTTGAATGAGCCGCACGAGCTGTATTGCTGGAGCATTGATCATCGCCAGCAACCTTGCCTGGAGTTCAGGCTTGCTCGGCATTTGAGACAAGACCTTAACCCCGGCGGAGTCCATGAACCGACCTTCAAAGACCCCGCCTTTAATCTTCAGTTTGTCATTATCATCCCCGAACTTGATCAACGCTTTGGATAAAACCACCGGGTCGTCGTAGGCAAACACCCAACCGTTTGGCCCTTCCAGGAGTTTTTCCAAGTCGCCGAATGCGGTGCCGTCGAGCGCGCGCTGCACTAGGGTATTCTTGATCACTTGGTATTCGCCCGAAGCGTCGCGGATTTCCCGGCGCAGCCGAGTCATCTGAGCTACGCTCAGTCCACGATACTCGGTAACGATTGCCATTTTGGCCGTCTTTAGCCGCTGATGGACGGCGTCAACAGTTTCGGATTTTTCGCCATGACTGGCGCGGACAACTTGCGCTTCCGACATTCTCTTCTCCCTAAGGTCGAGACACGGTGATGCGACTATCGATTCATCTTCAAATGCAGCGAGCCTACGCCGCCATGGCGCGAATTTGCGCGAGATCGATTTTAATTCCTGGACCCATCGTCGTAGCAACCGTCACGCCCTTGACGTAATTACCTTTAGCCGAAGCCGGCTTCGCGCGCAGAATGGAATTCAACACTGCTTTCGCATTGTCGATGAGCTGCTCAGCGCCGAAGGAGGCTTTGCCGACCGGCACATGAACGATGCCGGCCTTATCGACTCGGAATTCCAACTTGCCCGCTTTGATTTCTTTGACCGCTTTGCCGATATCCATGGCCACCGTGCCGGTTTTTGGGTTCGGCATAAGGCCGCGCGGCCCGAGAATTTTACCGATGCGCCCCACCGCACCCATCATGTCGGGCGTGGCAACCGCCTTATCAAAATCCAACCAGCCTTCGCTGATCTTTTTGATCAGCTCGTCACTGCCGACAAAATCCGCGCCCGCGTCTTGCGCTTCCTTTTCCTTGTCACCTTTAGCAAACGCAAGAACGCGCACGCTCTTTCCCATGCCGTGCGGTAATGTCACGGTGCCGCGAATGTTCTGATCGGCCTGGCGGGGATCGACACCCAGCCGAATCGCCATCTCGACGGTCTCATCAAACTTGGCGCGAGCGGTTTCCTTCGCCAAGCGCAAACTGTCTTCCAGTAAATAGCGCTGGCTGCGATCGATTTTTTCCAGCGCGGCACGATAAGTCTTACCGTTTCCACTCATGGTCGTCCCCTCATCGAACATCTCGAACCTATGGCGCTCATCGTCTTTTCACAGTCCGTGCACGGCAGCCCCGAGGCATTAGCCTTCGACTTCCAAACCCAAGCTACGCGCGGTACCCTCGATTGATTTTTCTGCGGCGGCAACGTCTTTGGCCGTTAGATCTTTAAGCTTCAACTCGGCGATTTGCCTGACTTGGGCGCGTGTGACTTTACCTACCGTGGTTTTCCCCGCTTCTGGCGATCCTTTTTCCAGGCCAGCGGCTTTTTTGAGCAACACCGAAGCCGGCGGAGTCTTGGTGACGAACGTGAACGAGCGATCGGCGTAGACGGTAATAATCACCGGGGTGATCATCCCCTGCTGCGCCTGCGTCGCGGCGTTAAAAGATTTGCAGAACTCCATGATATTGACACCACGTTGACCCAGCGCCGGTCCGACTGGCGGGCTTGGATTGGCTTGTCCCGCTGGGATCTGAAGCTTGACTTCGCCGATAATTTTCTTGGCCATACAATTCGATCCTTGTGATTAATTGCGTTCAACCTGAACAAACTCAAGCTCCACCGGCGTCGCCCGTCCAAAAATACTGATCAAAACTCTGAGCTTGCCTTTGTCGGGCTTGACCTCTTCAACCACGCCATTGAAATCGGCGAACGGACCATCGACCACCTTGACGTTCTCACCGACGGAGAACAAAACCCTGGGCTTGGGCTTGATCGCCCCTTCTTCCATCTGCTGGGTAATCGCTCGCACCTCTTCGTCACTGACCGGCGGCGGATTCGTGCTGCCACCGACAAACCCGGTGACCTTGGGAGTTTCCTTGATCACGTGCCACGTGTCATCGTTCAATTCCATCTGAACCAGAATGTAGCCCGGAAAAAATTTGCGAGATGAAGTTTTTTTCTTGCCCTTGACCAGTTCGACGACTTTTTCGACTGGCACCAAAACCTCGCCAAAATAATCTTGCTTGCCCAGCGCCCTAATTCGCTCCTCAAGCGCCGCCTTGGCCTTTTGTTCGTAACCCGAAAAGGTGTGAACGATGTACCACTGTTTCGCCATAAAGTAGCGCCTAAAGGATCAACCGATGACGGCCTGAATCGCCTTCGTCAAAGCTAAGTCCACTGCGGCCAAATACAAAGAAATGAGTATCACCACGATAATTACCAGCAGCGTCGCTGCATAGGTTTCCTTACGCGAGGGCCAATAAACCTTTTTCAGCTCCTGCCACGATTCCTTGAAAAATTCTGCGCCATGCCGCGCGCCGTCCTGGATTTGTTGAATCCAATCCCCCATGAGACACCAAAATCTAACGAGATGGCGGGTCAGGCAGGACTCGAACCTGCAACAACCGGATTTGGAGTCCGGCGCTCTACCAATTGGAGCTACTGACCCCTGTATCTCTGTTAGACTTTAACCTCGCGATGCAGGGTGTGGGCCCGGCAAGAAGCACAAAACTTCTTGAGAGACAGTTTGTCCGTGGTTTTCTTTCGGTTTTTTGTCGAAGTATAATTTTTGCGCTTACATTGGTCGCAAGCAAATCCTACGATTTCCCGCATAGCTGCAACCTCCCTTGGCCGCAATACCCGTTACTGAATAATCTTTGTAACCACTCCTGCGCCGACGGTCCGGCCACCTTCACGAATAGCGAATTTTAACCCATCATCCATGGCGACAGGCGTGATCAACTCGATTTCTACGTTGATGTTGTCGCCGGGCATGACCATCTCCGTACCTTCAGGCAACTTCACGACCCCCGTTACGTCGGTCGTGCGGAAAAAGAATTGCGGCCGATAACCATTGAAAAAAGGTGTATGCCGGCCGCCTTCTTCTTTGGTCAGAACATAAGCCTCGGCGTTGAATCTATTGTGCGGCGTAATGCTGCCCGGCTTGGCCAAAACCTGGCCACGCTCTACATCCTCTCGCTTGGTACCACGAAGCAGGACACCGATATTGTCGCCCGCCTGCCCCTCATCCAGCAGTTTTCGGAACATTTCCACGCCGGTGGCCACGGTCTTTTGCGTTGCTTTGAAGCCGACAATTTCGATTTCCTCGCCTACCTTGACGATACCGCGCTCCACACGCCCGGTAACAACCGTGCCGCGTCCGCTGATCGTAAAAACATCCTCGACCGGCATGAGAAAAGGCCTGTCGATGTCGCGCACGGGTTCTTGAATAAAGGAATCTACTGCATCCATGAGTTTTAAGATCGCGCCTTCCCCCATTTCGGATGTGTCGCCTTCAAGCGCTTTCAGTGCACTGCCAATGACGATGGGAGTATCGTCACCGGGAAATTTGTATTTCGAGAGCAGCTCGCGGACTTCAAGCTCGACAAGCTCTAAGAGTTCTTTGTCATCGACCATGTCGGCCTTGTTAAGGAAGACGACGATTGCCGGCACGCCGACCTGGCGCGCCAATAAGATATGTTCGCGTGTCTGAGGCATCGGACCGTCAGCCGCTGAGACAACCAGAATCGCCCCGTCCATCTGCGCCGCACCGGTAATCATATTCTTGACGTAGTCGGCATGGCCTGGACAGTCGACATGAGCGTAATGACGTTTATCGGTCTCGTACTCAACATGGGCGATATTGATCGTGACGCCGCGCTCTCTTTCTTCAGGCGCTTTGTCGATCTGGTCGTAGGCAAGAAACTTTGCCTTACCCGATTTTTCCAAAACTTTTGTAATCGCGGCGGTTAGAGTTGTTTTCCCATGATCGACGTGACCGATTGTTCCGATATTAAGATGTGGTTTTTTGCGCTCAAACTTCTGCTTGCTCATCTCATCCTCCTAGTGATTTTCCAGTGATTCATTTCGCAAAATCTAAAAATCTTAACCCGCAATTTTCAAGGTCTGGGCTAAGCCCAGGAGCGGGATCGAACCGCCGACCTCGTCCTTACCAAGGACGTGCTCTACCGACTGAGCTACCTGGGCATATCATTCGACGGCTTACAGAATTCATTTCTCTTGCTGGGAACGGCAGCTCTGGCCGCGTACTCACAATCAACAAAAAGACAAATGGAGCGGGAAACGGGACTCGAACCCGCGACCCCAAGCTTGGAAGGCTTGCGCTCTACCAACTGAGCTATTCCCGCATACGATATCTGGTGGAGAGGGAAGGATTCGAACCTTCGTAGGCAATCGCCGGCAGATTTACAGTCTGCTCCCTTTGGCCACTCGGGAACCTCTCCCTTATTTCCCTTCACCCCAGTTTGAACCTTTTAATAGCGAATGTAGTACAGGTTGTATCAAAGCTCCAGATTTCCTGGCTGGAGCTGGCGATAGGACTTGAACCTACAACCTGCTGATTACAAATCAGCTGCTCTACCGTTGAGCTACGCCAGCTTAGCTTTTATCAACGCAATAAAGCGCCAGCGCAGATAGCCAAAATCAACCGTCAGGACGGCAACTGAATGGAATATTTTGGTTGTTCACCGAACTATCAGCACGAACGCCGTACACCCTAAGGCGAGACGAGGCCTCAGGGCATATTCCCCTTTTGTAAACAGGTATTTAAAGCACCTTCAGCGAACCATGTCAACAGCCGTGGTGTTAAATCGCAAAAATTCTCACAATCTACCCTGTTCTTCGTCTCTCACTAGGTCGATTGGTGGTCGAGATTTCGTTTCTGGCGGAAAAGCTCGTATAGAAACACTGCTCCAGCCACCGCCACGTTAAGAGATTCGACCTTACCAAGCATTGGAATCGAAACCAAAAAGTCACACTCCTGTAAATTAACCGGGCGAACCCCCTTGCCTTCACTTCCTAAGATTATCGCGAGCCGTGATGGAAACGTTTTGTCATACACGCACTCCTGACTTGCCTCGTTTAGACCCACTATCCAAAATCCACGCCTCTTAAGCTCCAAAATCACCCGTCTGAGATTAGTCGCTTTGATAACGTTTACATGGTAAACGGCGCCTGCGGAAGCTTTCACCACCAACGGGGTCACCTGTACGGACCGATCTTTGGGAATGATGATGTACCGAATCCCAACCGCTTCCGCAGCTCGCAACAGCGCGCCGAAGTTCCGCGGATCGGTTAAACTATCGAGGATCAAGATCCACTCCGAATTCAAAGACCCGGATATCTTTTCCAGCAACGCCTCAAACGGCAAGTAGCGATACGCTTCAATTTTTGCCACTACTCCCTGGTGCCTTTGACCGCCCGCCAGCCGATCGAGAACCGCGCGCGGCACTGCGGTGACGCGCAGCTTAAGGCGCGCCGCTTCCTGGCTAATCTGACGTAATGCGCCGCGATCGGATGACTCGGAAATTAAAATTTCCAAAATATCTTTGGCGGAAGCGCGGAGTTTTTCCAGAACCGGATTTACGCCGAAGACCGAGTTTTCGTTATCCGACATCGGTTGACGTTGTTTTTTCACGAGAGGATTTTACAAAACATGAATCACCGGTTAACATGCCGCTACGTGAAGCGAAAGATCCTTTTCCGTTATCTCATTTCCGAAGTTGTCCCGCCCTTTTTACTTGGACTGTTAGCTTTCACTTCGGTTTTGTTGATCGGCCGCATGCTGAAGCTCATCGAATTGGTTGTCACCCGCGGCGTCCCGCTGTTGCAGATCGGCAAACTCTTCTCGTTGATTCTCCCGACTTTTCTGGAGATGACCGTGCCGATGGCTTTTCTACTGGCGATACTCTTGGGACTAGGTCGAATGTCCAACGACCAAGAACTCCTGGCGATGAAAGCGTCGGGAGTCAGCCCGACGCAGATACTTTGGCCTGTCGCTGCACTCGCGTTGGCGATCGCGATAGCAACTCTATCATTGACGATGTTTGTCCGCCCGGCCGCGAACTTTGCACTAAAAAAGGAACTTTACAACATCGCCAAAACCCGGGTCGGGACCGCGCTCAAGGAAAAAGTATTCAACGATGACTTTCCCAAAATCTTAATTTACGTAGAGGAAATCGTTCCCCCAGGAAATACGGCTCAGGGAGTGTTAATCGTCGATCGACGGGACAAAGTGCGGGAAGATGTTATTCTAGGGAAAGTCGCGCGGATTTCGACCGACGAAGAAACGAATAGCTTGGGACTCCGGCTTTTCGATGGGACGATTTACGAACGCGAAACGAACCGGCCCGGATTTAGTCAAACTCGATTTAATATTTACGATTTCAAACTCGATCTTGATGATCTCATTGGCCCCGTTCAGCAGAAAGAATCGGGTCCCAAAGAAATGATGTTGTCGGAGCTGCTTTCTACCATCGCGGCGAAGCAGAGTCACGGAACTAAAACCATCGCCGAAAGAATGGAGTTGCAACAGAGGGTCTCATTCGGTTTCGTGCCCCTTTTGTTTTGCCTGCTCGGTGTATCGTTAGCTCTCATCCCCCGTACTGCGCGAACTAATAGATCATGGGGGTTCACGCTCTGCCTTTTCTGGCTAATGACTTATTATTCTTTGCTGTCACTCGGCAAGGCACTTGGTGACAAAAGTATTCTCCACCCCATACCGGCGCTCTGGCTGCCCAACGTCGTCGTGGGCGGGATCGGAGCGCATTTCTTCAAGCATGCGCTGCGCGAATCGCCGCTATCACTGCCAAAAGCGCTCGAGCGTGCCGCTGCGTCGGCAGGTTGGTTTTGGCGCGGTCTCAAGAGAAATCCTAACTGAGAGCCAGCATGGTAAATAGAATCCCATTTAAATTTCTTCCTGTTGCGGGAATTCTAGACCGCTATGTAGCGGCCGGTTTCGTCCGAATTTTTTTCATCAGCTTGACAGTGATCACGTTGCTCTACGTCACGGTGGATTTTTTTGAGCGCATCGGAACACTGCTTGACGCCGGAGCGTCGATCTCGACAGTTGTGCGCTATTTTTTTTACAAGGCGCCCCTTTTGATCTCCCGCGTGATTGGATTCGCGACTCTTTTCTCGACCCTTCTAGCTCTCGGAACATTAGCCCGATCCCACGAAATCACCGCGATCCGCGCCGGCGGCATCACCGTGCAGAGGATTGCCTTACCGCTATTGATCCTCTCGGTCATCATCTGCGCCCTCACTTTCATTTGGAACGAAACCCTGGTGCCCGTTTTCGCGCATAACGCGCAGAGCATTTACACGACGGAAATCAAGAATAAACAGCAACAGAGTCTTTTGGGAACTCACGATATTTGGATTCGCGGGGAAAGCAGCTTTATCAACGTGGACAATTTTGACGTTCGAACGAGCACGCTCGAGAAGGTCACCGTTTTTCTGCTTAACCGCGATTTCAGTCTGCGCGGGCTTGTGGAAATTCCGAAAGCTCAATGGACCCCAAGTGGTTGGAAGATCGTTGAAGCAACAGAATGGAGTTTATTGCCAGATGGAAAACTGGTTCGGCGGGAAACCTCACCGGTCCTGCCGATCTCTGAAACGCCGGAAGACCTCAAGCTACTGGCCCGCGACGCCGAAGAATTTACTTATTTCGACCTACAGAAACAGATTGCCGATATGAAAAGCAAAGGCATTGATACCGCCTATTATGAAGTCGATCTCCAAACCAAACTCGCTCTCCCATTCGTCTCCCCGTTAATGGTTTTGCTCGCGATTCCATTCGCGCTCAAGCGACAGATGAGTGGGAGCCTGTCACTGAGTTTCGGCATCGCCATGGTTATCGGCTTCGGGTACTGGGTCTTGACCGCCTTTTGTCTATCGCTCGGCCATAGCGGCGCGATACCGTCGCTCATATCGGCGTGGATCCCGAACGGCATTTTTGCCATGATCGGCTTGTTCTTTTTCACGGCGGAAGAATGACCATCGGAGCACAGATTGCGCGGTAAACGACGCATAATGCGCGGCAGTTCAACTTCTCGCAATCGAAAATGATTCGACTGCAAAAACATCAAGTAGGAGGCGCTGCTGCTTGATCATCAGCGCACCGGCCTTGGCGATCAGCAGGTACTTGGCGAGAAAACTCGAGTTTGCAAAAGGAGTTGCGGCGGCGTCTTAACGCTTGGAGTACTGCGGCCGTTTTCGTGCCTTGTGGCGCCCGTATTTTTTGCGTTCGACCGCCCGCGGATCGCGGGTTACAAACCCGGCTTTTTTTAGCGGCGCGCGAAGATCGGGGTTGACTTGCATCAAGGCACGAGTGATCCCGTGGCGAATGGCACCCGCCTGCCCCGAATTTCCACCCCCGACAACGTTCACGTCGATATCGAAGCTTTCGCCGGTTTGTGTCACGTCGAAGGGTTGGAGCACGACCATGCGAGCAGTTTCCCGGCCGAAATACTCTTGTAACGACCTCTCATTGATCGTGATTTTACCTTTGCCTGCTTTGAGAAAAACTCGCGCAACGGAGGTTTTTCTGCGCCCGGTCGCTGTAAAAACTTTTTCCGCCATCGATTATTACTCCTAGGATGCGAGAGCCAGAGGTTGTGGCTTTTGCGCGTCGTGGGGGTGCTCCGGACCGGCATAAACCTTAAGTTTGGTCACCAATTTCCGACTCAACCGGTTCTTTGGCAGCATTCCTTTTACCGCAAGCCTAATCAGGTCTTCAGGTTTCTTTTCGAGCATTTGTGCCGCCGTTCTTTCGCGAATGCCCCCCGGATATTCGGTGTGCCGAAAATAAACTTTCTGCTCTAGTTTTGTGCCCGTAAGCTTCACGCTTCGGGCGTTGACAACGATTACAAAGTCACCGGTATCCTGGTTGGGTGTAAACGTCGGTTTGTGTTTGCCGCGCAGAACCTTTGCAATTTCCGTCGCCATCCGCCCGAGAACTTTTCCCTGAGCATCGATCACGTACCAGCGCCGCTGCGACAGTGCTTCTTCCTTTTTCATTAACTCAAACTCCAGCGAATCAATTCTCTTACACCGTGTCCAGGAGCGGTAATGGCGGGGCCGACGAGACTCGAACTCGCGACCTCCGGCGTGACAGGCCGGCGTTCTAACCAACTGAACTACGACCCCGATATCAACTTGTCATACTAACCGCACCCTGTGGTGGGCGGTACAGGATTTGAACCTGTGACCCCCGGCTTGTAAGGCCGATGCTCTCCCGCTGAGCTAACCGCCCTTCCGTATAACATCCGCCCTTGAGGAGCCGAGGATTTATATATTTAACATGACGCGGCTCAATCACGCGTCGCCAGTCCCGGAAACTTCTCGTTGTGGCAATTGCCCGAAATTGCCTGGAGATAAACTTCTGCAAAAGAAAAAATTTTCAACATTCACAACAAAACGCTCTGCATCGGCTACCGTTTGGCCAGCGAGCAATGCGATTTTATAACAGCAGCAATGCCGGGTGTCAAACCACCCGGCATTGCTGCGCCGAATTCAGGAGTTCACTGTGGCAAAATTTCAGGAGCGGGAACGTCATCAACCTTCTCCGCGTAAGGAGGAGGTTCATCTTTAGATTGAGTGTCGACAGACGGATTTCTGAATAGACGATCTGGATCATCGATGACCAGAGCTTTTTTCAGAACCTGATCCATATGGGACACTAATTCCAACTCAACCGTCTTGAGAACCGTGGCTGGGATTTCCTCGATATCCTTTTCGTTCTCCGCCGGAATCAAGACTTTCTTTATGCCGGCGCGGTGCGCGGCCAAAATCTTTTCCTTCAGCCCACCGATAGGCAGCACCGTTCCTCTCAGAGTAATCTCGCCTGTCATTGCTAAATCATTATGAACGGGAATTTTCATCAGTGCCGAAACCAGCGACGTCGCCATTGTGATTCCCGCAGATGGGCCGTCTTTCGGGATGGCGCCCTCTGGCACGTGGATATGCACGTCTAGCTTCTGATAAAAATCCTTTTCCAGACCTAACTCAGCGCCCCGAGAACGAACATAGCTCATCGCCGCTTGTGCCGACTCTTGCATCACGTCGCCTAGTTTTCCGGTGATGATCAACTGCCCTTTGCCCGGCATGATTGTTACTTCAGTGGCTAAAAGCTCACCCCCCAACTCAGTCCAAGCCAAACCTGTGGTAACGCCGATTTTAACTTCATTCTCCGCTTTCCCGTAGCGAAACTTAATCGCGCCGAGATACTTATGCAGGCTCTTCGAGCCGACCTGCATGTGGGCGTTACGATCCTTGCGCACGACTTCCACGGCAACCTTACGACAAATCGAAGCGAGTTCTCGCTCTAGATTGCGAACCCCTGCCTCCTTTGTGTAATGCCGAATGACACCGAGAATCGCATTATCGGTAAAAGCCAGATTTTCCGCCGTGAGCCCGTTCGACTCTTTCTGCTTCTCGACAAGATATTTTTTCGCAATGCTGAGCTTTTCGAGCTCGGTGTAACCTGCAATCCGGATGATTTCCATTCGATCTTGCAACGGGCGGGGAATTCGATCCAGCGTATTGGCCGTGGTAATGAACATGACCTTCGATAGATCGTAGTCAAGATCAAGATAATGATCGTTAAAGGAGGTGTTTTGCTCCGGGTCCAAAACTTCGAGGAGAGCGGAGGATGGATCGCCGCGAAAATCGGTCGACATCTTGTCGATCTCGTCCATTAGAAACACCGGGTTGCTCGAACCCGCTTTTTTCATCGACTGAATGATTTTTCCCGGTAACGCGCCGATGTAAGTGCGCCGGTGGCCGCGGATTTCGGCCTCGTCACGTACACCTCCAAGCGAAACTCTAACAAACTTCCGTCCAGTCGCCCGCGCAATCGATCGACCCAGCGAAGTCTTGCCGACCCCTGGCGGACCCACCAAACAGAGAATCGGGCCCTTTATTTTGCCCACCAAGCTTTGAACGGCCAGGTATTCCAAGATCCGCTCTTTGACCTTTTCCAGACCATAGTGATCATCTTCGAGGACACGCTCAGCTTCATTTATATCGAGCTTGTCATCGGTAAACTCATTCCACGGCAGGCTAACGATCCAGTCGATGTAGTTGCGTACCACGGTGGCTTCCGCCGACATGGGCGACATCATCTTGAGCTTTTTTAGCTCTTTCTCAACCTTATCCTTGGCCTCAGCGGAAAGCTTTTTCTGTTTCAATTTTTCTTCGATTTCCTGAATTTCATTCTTAAACTCGTCTTTCTCCCCGAGTTCTTTCTGAATCGCCCGCATTTGCTCGTTCAAATAGTATTCCTTCTGCGAGCGCTCCATCTGTTTTTTGACGCGCGAACGTATGCGTCGTTCAACCTCGAGAATTTCAATCTCCGCGCGCATATGACCGAGCACCTTTTCCAAACGCTCAGCCGCATTTACCGTCTCGAGCAGGTTCTGACGGTCTTCAAGCTTAATCCCCAGATGCGCTACGATCGTGTCCGCCAACCGTCCCGGCTCATCAATGGACGATACTGACATAACCATCTCAGGAGGAATCTTTTTCTTAAGCTTGACATAATTTTCGAACGTGGTGTGAACTTCGCGCACTAGCGCTTCGATCTCCGTGTTTCGTTCGACAAGTTCGGGGGCGTCTTCGACATCGACTAGAAAAAACTCCGGATTTGATATAAATTGCGCCACCCGCGCACGTCTTTTACCTTCAATTAGAACCTTCACGGTGCCGTCGGGTAGCTTGAGCATCTGAACGACCGAGCCCAAGGTTCCGATTTTGTAGATATCTTCTTCAGTCGGATCGTTGGTCTTTGCATCCTTCTGTGACGAAAGAAAGATCAGGCTCTGCTTTTGAGTGGCTTCTTCCAAGGCCTTGATGGACCGCTGGCGGCCAACAAATAGCGGAACAACCATGTGCGGAAAAACAATGATGTCCCTAAGCGGAAGTAGGGGCACCCGGGCTGGGCCCCCGGGTTGTTCTCTGTCATCCTTTTTATCTTTATCGTTTCTAAATAGCATTACGGTCCCTCCTAAGCGCTCTCTGCAGCCTTGGTGTATACCACAATCGGAGGTTCATGTTTTTCCACGACGTCCTCCGAGACGACGACTTCTTTGATATTCGGCTGGGAGGGCATGTCGTACATGATATCCAACATGATATTTTCCATGATCGCTCGTAGTCCGCGCGCGCCAGATTTCCGCTTCGTGGCGTCACGAGCGATGGCTCGTAGCGCCTCTTCGGTGAACTTCAGGTGCACGGACTCCATGTCAAATAGCTTCGAGTACTGTTTGGTTAAAGCGTTCCGGGGTTCTTTTAGGATGCGCACTAAAGCGGATTCATCCAACTCTTCAAGCGTTGCGATGACTGGCAAGCGACCGATGAACTCCGGAATCAGTCCAAACTTTAATAGATCCTCGGTCTGCACGTCGTGCAACAGCTCGGTTGGTCGACGACCGTTCTTGTCTTCCAGTTGGCCGCCAAACCCCATTCGTTTGCGTCCTGTGCGTTTACGGATGATGTCATCTAAGCCAACAAAGGCGCCGCCACAGATAAAGAGAATATTGGTAGTATCAACCTGGAGAAATTCTTGTTGAGGATGTTTTCTTCCACCCTTCGGAGGCACGCTCGCCATAGTCCCTTCAATAATTTTCAACAGCGCTTGCTGAACCCCTTCGCCGGATACGTCCCGAGTGATCGATGGGTTATCCGACTTACGGGAAATTTTATCGATTTCGTCTATGTAGACAATGCCCCGTTGCGCTTTTTCAACATCGTAGTCAGCCGCTTGAAGCAAGTTTAGGATTATATTTTCTACGTCCTCACCGACGTAGCCCGCCTCAGTCAAGCTCGTCGCATCGGCGATGGTAAAAGGAACTTGCAGGAATCGAGCCAAAGTTTGCGCTAATAATGTCTTGCCCGAACCGGTCGGCCCAAGTAACAATATATTACTCTTTTGCAGCTCTACGTCGCCGGTTACCAACTGGCTATCAATGCGCTTGTAGTGATTATGGACCGCCACCGCGAGAATTTTCTTAGCGCGTTCCTGGCCGATCACATACTGGTCAAGGACTCTTTTGATTTCGACCGGCTTCGGCACGTTCGACGATGAACTAATATTCTCATCGTGATCGACCTCCTCGGCAATGATGTCGTTGCATAGATCGATGCACTCATCACAGATGTAAACGGTCGGACCGGCAATTAGCTTACGAACCTCGTCTTGGCTCTTTCCGCAGAACGAGCAGACAAGATTTCCCGATCCGTGCTCACCATGCTTTGCCATAGAACCCCCGGTTAACTCACCGCTACTTCTTTATCGTACCTTCAGGTCGGATTGCCATCACATCGTCAACCAAGCCATACTCCTGCGCTTGTTTGCCGGTCATGAACATATCGCGATCCGTGTCTTTCTCGATTTTCTTCAAGCTCTGCCCGGTATGCTTCATCAATATATTATTCAATTCTTCGCGCATCCGGAGAATTTCACGCGCTTGAATATCCACGTCGGCCGCCTGCCCCTGAAAACCACCGAGCGGCTGATGGATCATGATGCGAGAATGCGGCAGAGCGAACCGCTTCGCTTTGGTACCGGCGGCCAGCAAAACGGCGCCCATACTAGCGGCTTGACCGACGCATACAGTTGAAATTTGTGGTCGGATATATTGCATCGTGTCATAGATCGCTAAACCTGCAGTCACCGAGCCGCCCGGACTATTGATGTAAAAGAAAATATCGCGCTCGGGATCTTCAGATTCTAGAAAGAGAAACTGCGCGGTAATCACATTGGCGACCTCGTCGGTCACGACGGAGCCGAGAAAGACAATTCGATCTTTTAGGAGACGCGAATAAATATCATAAGCTCGTTCACCACGGCCGGTTTGCTCGACCACGATGGGGATGAAACTCATATGTAGGTAAACCCCTTGACCACTAGCTGTATTCTAACTTTTTTCAGCCTGCTCATCAACCTTAGAAACAAGCGGATCGACAGAAATAGGCGGATCGACTTCTTTGATCTGCGCACGCTCCAATAAGAATCCAACCGTGCGATCGAATACGATTTGCGCGCGCAAGTCATCGCGCGCTTCCGATCGCGCATAGATTTCACGCAGGGTTTTCGCGCGATCACCCGCCGCGCGCGCCAAGCTATCGACTCGATCCTGAACATCTTTATCGGTGATTTCAATTTTTTCCAGCTCGGCGATCTTTTCCACCAACAGCGTCGCTTGAACTTGGCGCATGGCGCGACCCTCAAGGGTCTTTCTGACTTCTTCTAGCGGCGGTGCAGTCGCATCGGGATCGCGTTGCGCTGCGCTCTGATTTTGATAGCGCTCCATTAAGTATCGGGTTTGACGCTCGACCATCGACGGCGGAATCGAGAATGAGTGCGTTTCAATCAAACGGCTGACGATTTTTTCTTTTAGCTCTTCTTTCTGATAGTGCTCAAGTTCTTCTCCTAAGCGCGTCCGGATGCGTCCTTTTAATTCGTCGAGCGATGCGCACTCGCCGTGATCCTTGGCGAACTCATCATCGAGCACAGGCAAAACTTTTTGCTTGATCTCACGAACGACAATTGAAAAATCGACGCTTTTAGCGGCGATCTCTTTGTTCGGATAGTTCTCAGGATAATTGACCGCCACGGTTTGGTGCTCACCTAGTTTGAGGCCGACAATTGCATCCTCGAATTGCGGTAGCGCTCGGCCTGAGCCGACCTCAAGCGTATAGTTTTCACCCTTGGCGCCGGAGAATGGCTTGCCGGCGATCGTACCTTCGAAGTCGAGCGTGACAAAATCGCCCTTTTCGACGACCTCTCGGCCTTCGACCGGCTCCAGACGAGCGTGACCTTCCTGCAACCGATGAAGCGCCTCTTCGACCTGAGCATCGATCACCGAGATTCTTACCTTCTCGACCGCCATGCCAAGATAATCTTTGGCTTCAAATTCCGGCTTTACTTCAAAAATCGCGGAGAAAGAAAACGGCGCCGCTTCATCAAGATCGTTGGCTTCCACTTCCGGGCGCGAAACGACCTGCAAGCCACGCTCCTTGACGATCCCATCCAAAGACTCCTCGACGAGATGGGACTTGACTTCGCCTTTCACCTCGTCGCCATAGAGCCCTTGCAACACGCTGCGTGGAATTTTACCGCTGCGAAATCCCTTGACGCGAACCCGTTGGCTGAGATTTTTGTAGGCGCGAGAAAACTCGCCGGCGACGGTCTCGGCGGGAAGCTCGACGCGGACTTTGCGCTGCACTGGACTTATTTCATCGATGTCGATTTTCATAGTCACTTCTGACGGCGAACACGTTCATTGATCGATCCATCTGAGCAGTGTGTCGGGTGACCGGTGATTCGATTGAGCAAATGAGCAGTGTTCTAACAACCAGCCTTTCTATCGAGGTGATTCACGAACTTTTTGCTAGGATGAGATGGTGCGAGAGGGGGGAGTCGAACCCCCACGGTTGCCCGCTAGATCCTAAGTCTAGTGCGTCTGCCAGTTCCGCCACTCTCGCCGAGCCAAAATTGAGCAAAAAACTCTTAAGTTCCGCCGACTCGAACTGCAGAGTAAAAACTACCCACCGTTATGTCAAGCGCTGTTCAGCGGTGCATGCGCCGAGCTGCGCAACGAGCCATCGGTTGCGAATTTGTGATCGAATTTAACGCGACTACCAAACGCCGCAACGCGTCTTGATAAGCCTCGGCCAGAAACTCGCAACATAATTCGACCCGGAATCCAAGAACTTCAAAGGTCTCTCGAAGTGCTTTTTTAATTTCTGCACAATGTGGCAGATTAAAGGCTCACGGTCGAAGCGCAGCAGGAATTTTGGCGTGCCTACCCGCGAACTCCGCTGAGGTATAGGTGCGAAGCGCTATGGTTGGGCGAAAGCAAAACTATCCGGAGAGCTGGAAAGGCCGAAAGCGTGAACTCACTTGGCCTGACAATCGGCGCAAGGACAGAGAGACCTCAAGTAGCTAAAGGTATAGATACCCGTGCTATGACCGTCATGCCAATGCATCTCGACTGCATAATTTCCAACCGCGCGGATTTCGTCCAGACTGGCATCAGGGATGTCGAGGAATCGTCGCTGCGCCCCATGTCCCTGGCAAAGCGCGCAGGGACAATAGCCGCGCAGATAGGTTTCCTCATATTCTCCGACGTGTCCGTCATCCCAAGTGATGCGCACGACGCTGCGGGATTTAATATGGTTAATTTCCGTTGGAAATGGCGTTGCCATGACGTGATCAGAGCTCGATCAACCCGTCGCCGACCGCCGTCATGAAGCCGACTTTAGCGCGGTTGACCAAATAAGTGCGCGGCCCGACATCCTGTCGGTCAATTAACGTCGCGTCCGTCACCGGCAGAAACTGGCTCTTTTCCATCAATAAGTCGTGCAAAGCACTGCCCGGCAGCAAATGCACATTGCCGTGCAGAAGATACGGTCCGACACTGAATAAAGTCTTGCTTCGATCCTTTTGCACGTAAAAAGCGTCCATTTCCGCTCGTGCTACGCGACCTTCCGAACTCAGATCAGCTATTAAAAATACTTCTTGCATATAAATCACGTATTCATCGGCACCAACCGATACCGGTTTTCGGTTAAACATCTCTAGAGTTGCATTCTTAACAGAGAAAACCTCCTCGCCTTGGCGGACGATCAGGAAATTGCTTAGCCGATCCTGATTGGTTGCCAGCACACCACGCACGACGGCCGCCTGGAGATAAACCTCCAGGTGCATCGTGTAGGTGAATCCTTCGTTTGGGGCCATGTGCAATTCGAGCTAGCAAACGAAACCGCAAGGAAGCTTTCGGCGAATTTCTTTCGTAATTATCGCATCGCGGCACTGCATTAACAATAGAAACTTCTCGCGCGCCTGACATGAAAAGCACATCGCGACGACGGCGTATCGCATGGAGGAAAGATTTGGTGGGCCGCCGGAGACTCGAACTCCGGACCCGCTGATTAAGAGTCAGCTGCTCTACCAACTGAGCTAGCGGCCCGACACATCCCGACATATAGAGAAGGATGAAGGCGGAAGGCAAAAGGATAAGGGAGACTCATCCTTTATACTCCATCCTTTGAGTTTTCAAATGGGGTGAGTGAAGGGACTTGAACCCTCAACCCCTGGGACCACAACCCAGTGCTCTAACCAATTGAGCTACACTCACCGTAACAAACGACGCTGGCGCGCCAGAAGGGATTCGAACCCCTGACCTACGGCTTAGAAGGCCGTTGCTCTATCCAACTGAGCTACTGGCGCAATAAAGCCGCAGTGAGCAGAAAGCAGTAAACCGCCGTTTCCGACGGATCACTGATAACTGCGCACCGCGAACCGATCTGGTCGGGGCGAGAAGATTCGAACTTCCGACCCCCTGCGCCCAAGGCAGGTGCGCTACCAGGCTGCGCTACGCCCCGTCAATTGACTGACCAGCGGTCATTCTACACGTGACCTGTCTGAAATCAAGTTTGTTTCAGCCCCGCAATCAGAGCTGGAAAAGCTTCGGCAAGGCGCTTGAGCGCCTTGCCGCGATGACTCACCGTTGCTTTCGCTTCCCGATCGATTTCAGCGAAGGTTTTGCCGAATGGCGGATAGAAAAAAAGCGGATCGTAGCCGAATCCGTTAGAGCCCTTGAGCGCAAATGCAATCCGACCTTCGCAAGATTCGCGTGCTACCCAATCTTTCATACCGAGCGAAGCGGGCGCGCACAAGGCCAGCGTGCAGACAAACCGCGCCGCCCGCTTCTCTGTTGGCACCGCGTCCAATTCATCAAGCAGCTTTTTATTATTCAGCTCGTCACTGCATTCTGCGCCGGCGTAGCGCGCGGAAAAGATTCCCGGGGCGCCGTTCAAGGCATCGACTTCCAAGCCGGAGTCGTCCGCCAATGTCAGCCTGCCTGAAAATTCGGCCAGCGGCCGCGCTTTTTTGAGCGCGTTCTCTTCAAACGTCTTGCCGTCTTCGACAACCGTTGGCGGGCTTGGCAAACTTTCCAGTGAGACGATACGTAAGGGCAGAATTTTGAGAAATGCTTTTACTTCCTCAAGCTTCCCTGGGTTGGTCGTCGCAACGAGCAGATCCATCAAGCTGGGACAGCGACCGGTGAGAGAGTCGAGATGATTCTTTTCTGCGTTTTGAGCAGTTCTTTAATGCCTTGCTGGGCGATTTCAGCCATCCGTTCCATTTGCTTTTTGGTAAACGGCGCCGATTCAGCGGTACCCTGAACTTCGATAAATTTCCCCGAGCCAGTCATGACGAAATTCATGTCGACATCGGCTTTGCTGTCTTCCTCGTAACATAAATCCAACAGAATCTTGCCTTCAATGATGCCGATGCTCACGGCTGCAACCAAATCCTTAATTGGATCGACGTTGACGATACCGCGAGCGAGCCAAGCGCGGATGGCTTGGGCGAGCGCAACATAAGCGCCGGTGATCGATGCCGTCCGCGTGCCGCCGTCCGCTTGGATGACATCGCAATCGATCCAAATCGTTCTCTCGCCGAGACTCCGCAAATCAGCAACCGCGCGCAGACTGCGGCCGATGAGGCGCTGTATCTCGTGGGTTCTGCCGCCGACCTTACCGCGCGATGATTCCCGACCGATGCGCGTCTGTGAAGAGCCCGGCAACATGCCGTACTCGGCGGTGATCCAGCCCTTGCCGCTGTTGCGCAGAAATGGCGGCACACGCTCTTCGAGCTTCGCCGTGCAAATGACTTTAGTGTCGCCCACCTCGATAAGCACCGAACCGTCAGCGGTCTTCAAATAGCCCGGTGTAATCTTTAGGGGTCTTAACTGTGTTGGTTTTCGTCCGTCGGTTCTCATTCTGAATTCCATACAGCGCTCAATTTTAGCTAGTGTCCAATGCCTTTTAGCTATTCAAATGAAACACCACCATTTTTAGCTCGCTCATTTCCTGCACGGCATACTTCGGCCCCTCTTTGCCGAAGCCGGAGTCTTTGAGTCCGCCGTAGGGCATCAAATCAACGCGCCATTGAGTGCCCCAGTTCACGTGCAGGTTACCAGCCTCGGCCTCGCGAGCGAACTTCATTGCCCACTCAACGTTCTCGGTGAAGATGCCCGCCGAAAGGCCATAGACGCTGTCGTTCGCCAGCGCGATCGCTTCATCAATCGTATCAAACGGCGTCACCGCCACGGCCGGTCCGAACAGTTCATCGCGCGAGATGCGCATGTCGGGATCCACGTCAGCGACCACCGCTGGCGTATAAATCGCGCCGCGCCTGCCGCCTCCCGCCACCAGCCGAGCTCCGCCCGCCACCGCTTCATTAATCCAATTATCGACACGCACGGCTTCGCTTTCTTTGACCATCGGCCCGACTTTCGACTTTTCATCGAGCGGGTTGCCGGTAGTCAACGCTTCGACCTTCGGCTTGAGCACGCTGAGAAAATCGCCGTACACCTTATTGGCCGTGAGTACCCGTTGGGTCGAGATGCAGGTTTGACCAGCGTTGCCGTAGCCCGTCAGTGCCACGGCGGCAGCGACTTTTTGCAAGTCGGCATCAGGCATGATGATCAGCGGACTGTTCGAGCCAAGCTCCATCGTGACTTTTTTGATGCCTGCCATATGGCAGATTCGATTGCCGATCTCCCGACTGCCGGTGAACGTGACTTTGCGAACGCGCCGGTCCGCAACCAAAGCGTCGCCGATTTCACCCCCGGATCCGGTGATGCACTGGATGCCCTCTGGAGGCAGCCCCGCTTCAAGCAGAATCTCGGTGAGCTTGAGCGCCGATAGCGGCGTGTCCGACGCCGGCTTGATGATCACAGAGTTGCCCGCCGCCAGCGCCGGCCCGACTTTGTGCGCCACGAGATTCAATGGAAAGTTGAACGGCGCGATCGCCGCCACGACGCCGCAGGGCACACGCAAGGTGAAACCAAATTTTTTTGCGCCGGTAGGATCCGCGTCCAACGGCACGGTTTCGCCATGTAAACGTTTGGCTTCTTCGGCCGATCCCATGATGGTTTCGACGGCGCGATTGGCTTCGCCGCGTCCTTCGGCGATGATTTTTCCTTCTTCCTTTGAAATCAACTGCCCGAGTTCTTCGTTGCGCGCCGCCGTCATGTCGGCCGCTTTGCGGAGAATCTTCCAGCGCTCATAACTCGACAGTTTTGCCATCACCTTAGCGCCGCGCTCGGCATAGGCCAATGCCTTTTCCAAATCCTCGGCATCAGCCCGCGGCACTGTATCGACCAACGAGTTATCGAACGGATTTCTGACGTCGATTTTTTTTGCTTTGTCGACCCACTGACCGGCAAGAAAAATCTTCACGGCTACGCCTCCTGATTGGTTTTTTGATGCTCGTCGATTTCGCTTTGCTGCACGGTTGATCGATAAAAACTGCGGCCGTAAGCGCGATGAAATACCGTCCACTTCGACCCCGGCTCCTTTTCTGGCAAATTTTGAATCGCTTGGATCTTACCGTCGAGATCGTCGAGGGAATGGAGAATAACGGCTTCCAATGTCTGCGGCAACTTGGGCGAGCCAAATTCGTAGGCACCGTGATGACTGACCAGCAGATGTTTCACCAGCATCGCCAGTTCCGGCGGAAAATCCGCCAACGCCACGATCTTCTGACTGACCATTTCGACTTCCATGACTAGGTGGCCGAGCAGTTGTCCCGAGTCGGTGTAATCCACCGCTCGCTCAAAGGAGAACTCATAAACCTTGCCGATGTCGTGGAGAAAGCCACCGATCAACAATAGATCCACGTCAATGCCGCGATAATTCTCTACTACTCTAAGAATCAGTTTCAGCAAAGACAACGTGTGCTCCAACAATCCGCTTAAATAAGGATGATGAATCGTCTTGGCGCCGGGCGCCTGCCTCAATAGCTGCATCAGCTCCGGGTCGGCGAAACAGGCTTCGGCAAGCGCGAGCAGATGCGGGTTTTTGATCGCGCGGAGTATCGCTTGCAGCTCTGCCAGCATGGCGTCCGGATCGAAGGCGCTATTCGGCAAAAAATCCTCCGGCGCGACTTTTGATTCGTCGACGCGAATCACGTCTTGCACGCGGATTTGCATTTTTCCCTGATACAGCATTGCTTGGCCGCGCACGCGCACAAAATCGTTTTTGTCGAACCCACGGCCGAGGTCGTCGGCGCGATCCCACACCCGCGCTTCGATTTCGCCGCTACGATCAAGCAGTCTAAGAGTTAAGTAACTATTGCCGCCCTTGGTCACGCCGTGATTCTTCGCCGCGACTAAAAACAAGCCGTCGATCAACTGGTTGTCACGAATATCGGCCGTGTAAAGAGACTTCATACAGATGTCCTCCCAGTTTATCTTAGCGCGTAGGCGAAGTCATAGAGCGAACGAACCAGAAAGCGCTGCAAAAAAACGATGGCGATCCACACGATCACAGGCGAGAGATCGAAGCCGCCGGCAAGCATCGGCAATCGCTGTCGCACGCGCTCCAGCACGGGCTCCGTCGCCCCGTAAAGAAACCGGACCATCGGATTGTCATAATCGACATTGAAAAAGGAAATAATAAATCGACCGATCAAAATCCAAACGTAAGCCCACAACACCCAGTCCAGGACTTGTGCTATGGCGACAAGCAGGTTCGCGAGAATAAACATCAGATCAGTGGCCGCGGATGCCGAATAGCGCCGTGCCGATGCGCACGATCGTCGCGCCTTCTTCGATGGCCACGGGGAAGTCGTGCGTCATGCCCATCGATAACTCGTTTAACCCAGCCTCGGGCAAATTTAAATCGATGAGCTTATCCTTCAACTCGCGCAGCGCGCGAAAATACGGCCGCACTTCTTCGAGATCGTCTTTGAACGGCGGCACGGTCATCAGTCCCTCGATCCGCAAATTTGCGAGCGGCGCCGCCTCCCGCAGCAGGGCTGCGACGTTGTCCGCGGGAATCCCGCTTTTAGTTTTCTCGCCGGCGAGGTTGACTTCAACCAGCGAACGAATAATCTTCCCGCGCCTGCGCCCTTCTTTATCGAGCTCGCGGGCTAAGGCAAGACTGTCCAATGACTCGATGACGTCGAAAATTTCCACCGCCGCCTTCGCTTTATTTCGCTGCAGGTGGCCGATCATGTGCCATTCGACCGGCGCCGAAATCTGGCGTTTTTTCTCCTCGGCCTCTTGCACGTAGTTCTCGCCGATCAAGATTACTCCGGCCTTAATCCCTGCGCGAATCGCGTCGATGCTCTGCGCCTTGGCTGCGGCAAGCAACTTGATCCGGCCCGCATCGCGTCCTGCCTTCACTGCCGCTCTGTGGATACGATCGACAATATTTCGATAATTAGCGGCGACATCGACCATGAAGGCAATTGCTTATCACAATGCCAAACGCAATTCACTCCCGATTCGCGCTCGTCTTGATTGCGGTCCCTGACTCAAGTAGTAGTCTCTGCCAACGAAGGAAATTTCCTGATGCCATTTGAATATCTTCTCATCATGGCCGAGAACTCGGCGCCCAAGCCGCCGCGCGTATTGGCTTCACCATCAAAACCGGCTTGGTGCCCGATAAAAAAACCGCTGAGCGACATGCGTGTCGCCCTGCTGAGCAGCGCGGCGCTGCGGCTGGACAATCAGGAACCATTCGTTCCGCGCGAAGATGTGAGTTATCACCGCGTGTCATCAGACCCAGGAGCGGGAACAATTATCATTGATCACCATTCAGGAATTGGCCGGGTTCCCAAACAAGATCCCGAGATCGTCTTTCCGCGCACCGCGCTGGTCAATTTAGCCGCGCAGGGTGTCATCCATAGCGTTTCACCGTTTCATTTTTCCTTCATGGGCGGCTTGCGGCAACATCAAGCAGTTGAAAACGAGCTCGCGCCAGCGCTTGCCAGTGAATTGGCAAGCGCCCAAGTCGATCTCGCGCTGCTCGTCCCTTACTGACCTTTTTGCCACGAGACCGTCGGTCTCATCGCTCACGTGATCGAAGGTCGAGGAATTCCGACACTCGTCATCGGCACGGCGTACGACATCATGAGCCGACTGACGCCGCCGCGCGCAGTGTTTATCGACCATCCTGTCGGCCGGACTTTTGGTCCGCCGCACGACCGGCAGCGCAATGAAATAGTGTTGGCGAAAGCCTTGGCGGAACTGCCCAGTTTTACCCGCTGCGGCGAGATTCGCGAGCTTCATTGCGATTGGGCAGCGGACGGCAGTCGGGCATGGGAAGATGAGCTCCGCGCCGAAATGCGTCGCGACCGTTGACTGGACCAGTAGATCTGGTAGTTAATCGCGATCGAATGCGTCGCGGCGCTAGCAAATCGACCGTAGGGGATTAAAGTGAGCGGCGCTTTGGTCAACGCTAAATTTTCGGCAGGAGATTTTATGAAACCAACGATCTGCTGCATCGTGACGGTGCTTTGCGCGCTGGCGAATTTCAGCCCGGCATCGGCCCAGGACGCTTTTTATAAAGGCAAAACCGTCCGGGTGATCGTCGGCGCCTCCGCGGGCGGCGGCTATGACACCTACTCACGCACCATCGCGCGCCATATGGGCAAACATATTCCGGGAAATCCGGCGATCATCGTCGATAACATGCCTGGCGCGGGGTTTTTGATCTCTGCGAATTATATGTACAAGGTCGCCAAGCCGGACGGTTTGACCATCGGCCATTTCATCGGCGGACTATTCCTACAGCAGCTGCTAGGAAAACCCGGCGTCGAGTTCGACGCGCGCAAATTCGAATACATCGGCGTGCCAGCACAGGACAACTATATGCTCGGCGTGCACAAGAGCACGGGCATCACCAGCATCGAGCAGTGGCTTTCCTCCAAGACGGTAGTAAAGCTCGGCGGCGTCGGCGCCGGTTCGGCGACCGACGATATTCCCAAGGTGCTCGCGGTGGCGATCGGACTGCCCATGCAGCTTGTCTCGGGCTACAAAGGTACGGCGGATGTCCGGCTCGCTTTCGACGGCGGCGAAATCACCGGGGTGTGCAACTCTTGGGAGTCGTTTAAAGCCACATGGAGCAAGGAGCTCAGCTCAGGCGACTTAACCGTCGTTTTGCAGAATGTGGCGAAGCCACACTCCGAACAGCCCAAATTGCCGCTGGCGATCAGCTATGCCAAAACCGACGAAGCTCAAAAGCTTATCAAAGCTTTAGTGCACAGCGTCGGCCCGACCGCCCGGCCTTACGTTTTACCACCGGGCACACCGAAGGATCGCGTGCAGATTTTGCGCAAGGCCTTCATCGACACGGTGAACGATCCTGAATTTCTCGCCGATGCGACCAAGGCCAAGCTCGACATCAATCCGCTCGACGGCGCCGAGCTGGAGAAAAACGTCAAAGAGGTTTTTAATCTCGATCCCAAACTGATCCCGCGCGCAAAAGAAATTCTCAAGTGATCGTCACCAAGAGCATCCTCCTGAGCGCGAGCGAAGGATCGCGCGTAAAAGTTGAAGTATTTAAGTGACGGAGGGATGCATTAAACCCCATTGCTCCGTCTGCCCAATCTGCTAAAACCCGCAATCCTTCGGGGTGACGTCCACCGCGGCAATCGGCTGCTTGTCTTTGTCGAAATAAGAATATCGTAGGGTGACGCCTTTTTTTAGAAAATCATCGCGCGTCTCAGGCCGGCTGCATGCTTCTTGAGTCACTTTCCGTTTGACACCCGCGGCGAACTTCGCGCGATCCAGTTGCGCGACCGCGTAATCGACGAGCCGATAATTATAGACCAGCATTCCCTCGTGGCTTTCGGCAGGCAGCAGTTCCGTCTCTTTGTCGATCATGACCGGGATGGATCGATTGATCTCAGCAGTGATATCGCTCAAATGCTCGGCCGAACGCGGATCTTCTCGTCCCCGCAGATATGCCGGAAAAAACCACCACGCCAGATAGGCGGCAATGACGCCAGCGCTAATCCATAGAATTGCTCTCGTCACGATTTAGATTTCCACCGGCGCGTGTCCGATTCATCCATCCGCTGTGGCGCTGAATGAATTGGCATTCCGATCAAATGCCACGTCGTGGTACCTCTTTTATCGGCAGCGACGCTCCACTCGCGCGGCAACTGAGTCAGCCGTCTTAGGTCGCGATCTTTGACGAGTAAGTAGCCGCCTTGGCCACGCGCGAGCCAGGCATCGACGGCGCTCGCGGCTGGCAGAACTGGGATGACTTCCCGTCCCGTATAATAGTTAAAATCGTTCATGGTATCCGCGTAAATATAAATCGGCGCAGTCGGCGGCACAATTCCCATAACCTTTTGCGCGAACGGTCGTGGCGATTTGAAGTTTTCCAAATAAGGCATAATCGAAATCGACGCGCCAATTACGGTAAGCGCCATCATTGCGGCAACCGACGCAGCGAGCATCAACGGTTGGCGTCGCCGTATAAATATCGCGGCGCAGGCGCCGCTCGCTAGAAGCGCGATACTTGCGGGAAAGACGGCCGAAAACGCGTCGCGACGCATAAACCAAGCGGCCGGCGGCAGGCTAAAGCCGATAAACGCCACGATAATGAAGAAACTTCCCGTCAGCCATCGGAAGGCGGTGTCTTGCGCTAATTTGCCGCTCGCTAGGTCATCGAAATATTTCCCGAGGAACAAAGCCAGGATCGGCAAGAGCGGCAGTAGATAGAGATCCCGTTTGGTATCGGAGAAGCTGAAAAAAAAGAAGACGGTGACAAACCAGAGAATGAAAAATTGCCCGATGGGGTCGCGATATTTCCTAAGATACGGCCGATAGGCGAGTAGAGCAGGAAGCAGCAAGATGGTCCAAGGTAGAAAATCCACGGGGAGGGTTGTGAGGTAATAATAAAACGGCTGGCGATGACCGGCACCGGCAGTGTAGCGCTGAATATGGTGGATATAGATGAAATCAGTGAGCCATTTTCCTTCCGTAGCTCGTCCGACTAAGTAAACCCACGGACCGGCGACGAGAAAGAAAATGGGCACGCCCAAGTGAAGCTTCGCCTCGACGATCATGCGCCAGTCGCGCCGAGTCAACATGAGCGCGGCGAACAAGAGCCCGGGCAAGACAATCCCGATAAGCCCTTTCGTTAGAGTCGCCAAGGCGACGAAGAGGTAAGCCAATAATATTTCGTTCGCCTTGCCGACGCGCAAAAGTGCGCGCGCGCCGAAATACAGGGAAAACATAAAAAAGGCGCAAAAGACGGTATCGACATGCGCCCAGCGCGCCTCCCAAAGCACGCGCATGCTCGTGGCTAGCACCGCCGCGCCAATTAATCCCGCTCGGGCGTTGAGAAAATCTCGTCCGATCAAGTAGGTTGCCAAAACGAACCCCACGCCGCCCAATGCCGCAGGCAGGCGCACCGTCCATTCAGTAACCGCGCCCAAAACTTTCGCGCCGATCAGCGCGAGCCAGAAATAGAGAATCGGCTTGTCGGTGTAGAGCTCGCCGTTGATTGTCGGGACGATCCATTCGCCCTTGAGAAACATGATGCGGACGATCTCGGCGTAGCGCGGCTCCACGGGCGCCCAAAAATCACGCCAACCAAGGCCGAAAAAGAATAACAGGGCCGCAAACGTGCAGATGTAGAGACAGTGGCGTGCTGGGAAATTCAAGGATTAAGCCTATTGAAACGAGCCTGAGAGCAACCTGCTGGGAAACAGATAAACCCAGGTATACGGAATCAAGCTTCCGGATTCAAAGGCCGCGGCGTCTAACGCGCCGCCAAACTGAATTGCCGAAACGTAAAAAAAGAGGGGCGGAAACTATTTTCGCCCCTCTTTTGAGAAGACTCAAAATCGAGCGCCGCTTACGCCTAGTATGTATAAATCAGCTGCAACGCCAATGTGGTTTGGCTCTTATCGCCGAAGTGAGTGGTTCTGCTCGATTGATCCCCAACCGCAAACACGTTGCGGTCTGACCAATCCTGGCGAACCTCGGCTCTTCCCAGCAGCATCTTGGTAAACTTATAGGCGCTCGTCAGCGTCAACTCGCCCACGGTGACGTTCGCATGATTGGCATTCAAGTCGCCGCCGATGCGCGCGCCATTGCGGTCATTAAAAACTTCGCCGCGTAGAGCTGTCGTGAAGCGGTCCGTCCAGCCATAGGAAGCGATCGCGGCGACGCCTTGCCAAACGGCATCCAGCGTCCCGCCTAACGAGGCCTTGCGTTGGTGGCCGTAAGTATATTCCGCCGACAAGTTTAGTGGATCAAATGTTTTTACGGACAGAACGTTCGAGATCGTCCATCGCGCCGTGTTTCTGGCTGAGGGCGGAGCAAGCGTAACCGGCTCCTCGCCAGCAATCACGTTGCTAACGAAGCTGATCGTATCAGTCGGCGTCAGCGTGATCCCGCCAAGAACCGACGGCGTGTGATTATTGTCGCGCGGGTCGTCCCACCCAGTAACCGGGCCGACAGAGACACTGATCATCTTGCTGAACGGATACGTGAAAAGAACGCCAAGGTGGCGGAACGGAATCGCGAGGTCGAAAAGAAACGACCGTGAAATGTTGTCGTTATAGGAGCCCGGAGTCGGGATGACCTCCATTCCCAGTGGCGTTACGAATAAACCGCCCTTGACCGCCAGT
>DASWCL010000293.1:0-12209 GCA_036390135.1 Binatia bacterium | reverse complement strand
GCTCTTCGCATTCAACCCGAGGTCGCTGAAATTCATGAGAACTTGGCGCGAGCTCTTGCGCGTCAAGGAAAGCAGAAAGAAGCGCTTCAAGAATACCAGGAAGCTCTACGGCTTTTACAGTCGCGCGGGGAAGGGAGTGCTATCCAATAACTTTTGTTTAGTTATGTTTCTACAAAACTCAGGCAGGCTTTAAATGCAGCTTAGCTGGCTAAACGCCAGCCCGTGGAAACGCCGATTGCTAATTAAATTCTCGTAATCGTCCCAATCGACATAATCGTTCCGCTGTATCGGAAGGAAAGGAGCGATGGTCTATGCGGTGATAGTCAGTGTAACTAACCAACGAACAGTAAGTTTGCCCGTAACACTTTCAGAACCTTCCTTGACTTCTGTATTTTTCTGAGGTTATTGCTTTTCATCCAGATTCCGTCCACAAGCACATGCCCTATAACAGCCTGTCAGAATTCATTCAAGTTTTAGAGCGCAGTGGCGAGCTCAAACGGATATCACATCCCGTGAGAGCGGAATTGGAAATTACCGAGATCGCCGACCGAGTCATGAAAAGCGGCGGTGCGGCGTTGTTGTTTGAGAACGTCGTCGGGCGGCAAATTCCGGTTCTGATTAACGCTTTCGGTTCGACAAAGCGCATGGCGATGGCGCTCGGGGTCAACGATATCGAAGACCTTGCCCGCGACATCGCCAAGCTCATTCAAACGAAACCGCCGAGATCGTTCAAAGATAAGTTCCATCTCCTTGCCGATTTGGTCAAGCTCGCCGGCATTCCGCCTAAAGTTGTCAGTGACGGCGCGTGCCAGGAAATCATTCATCGAGAACCGGATTTGAATATCCTCCCGGTGCTGACTTGCTGGCCGGGTGATGGCGGACCGTTCATCACGCTACCCATGGTATTTTCCAAAGATCCCCTCAAAGGCACGCGCAACGTCGGTCTTTACCGCATGCAGGTGTTCGATGCACGCACGACGGGCATGCACTGGCATCTGCACAAAGTCGGCGCGCGTCATTTTCAGCATCAAAAAGAAAAGCTCGGCAAGTTGGAGCTCGCCGTGTGTCTGGGCGGCGATCCAGCCATGATCTATGCCGCCACCGCCCCGCTGCCGGATCAGATCGATGAAATTCTTTTTACCGGTTTTCTACGCAAGAAAGGCGTCGAGCTGGTGAAAGGCGTCACCGTCGACGTCGAGGTGCCGGTCAACTCGGATATTGTGATCGAAGGCTACGTCGATCCGACGGAGCCGCTGCGCAGCGAGGGCCCGTTTGGTGACCACACCGGCTTTTACTCGCTTGCAGACGATTACCCCGTCTTCCACGTGACCTGCATCACCCATCGAAAAAATCCGATTTATCCCACGACCATAGTCGGTCGTCCACCGATGGAAGACGTCTATCTCGGCAAGGCGACGGAAAGACTTTTTCTACCGTTGGTGCGCGTGACTCTGCCGGAAATCGTCGATATGAATCTGCCGGTCCACGGCGTATTTCATAATCTCGCGATTATATCGATCAGGAAAGAATATCCGGCTCACGCGCGCAAAGTGATGCATGCACTGTGGGGTTTGGGGCAGATGATGTTTACCAAGACTTTGATTGTCGTCGATCACGACGTCAACATCCAAGATCTTGCCGAAGTAACCTGGGTCGTCGGCAACCATATCGACCCCAAGCGCGATATGATCTTCGTTGACGGACCCGTGGATGTGCTCGATCACGCCGCGCCGCGATTGGGTTTTGGCTCGAAGGTCGGCATCGACGCAACTCGTAAATGGCGCAGCGAAGGCTTTGAGCGCCAGTGGCCGGATGCCATCGTGATGGACAAAAAGACCAAAAAATATATCGATTCGATCTGGGACAAGCTCGGCATATGAACGCCCTTCCTGCTTTTCAATCGAAAATCGAAAAACTAAAATCCAAAATTATCGATTACGGCCGGCTTGTTCGTTTCTCCCACACCGTGTTCGCTTTGCCCTTCGCCATGTCGTCGGTGGCTTTGGCGTGGACCAAACATCCGGTAAGCCTACGAGCGCTTTTTTGGATATTGTTGGCGATGGTCGCGGCACGGAGCGCGGCTATGGGGTTCAATCGTCTGGCGGATCGAAAGTTTGATGCGGTCAACCCGCGCACCAAAGAATGGGAATTGCCGAAGGGAGCCGTAAAGGTTTGGGAAGCCATCGCGCTCACCGGTGCGGCCGCGCTGGTCTTTGTGATCGCGGCGTACGAGCTCAATTGGATTTGCTTTGTTCTATCTCCGGTGGCCTTGGCGGTCGTGTTCTTTTACTCGCTGACCAAAAGGTTCACTTGGGCGTCACACTTGTTTTTGGGCCTTGCTCTGTCCATCGCTCCGATGGGCGCGTGGTTGGCCGTGGTTGAAACACCGAACGAATTAGCAGAATTATCCGTACCACTCTATTTGGGCCTAGCCGTAGTTTTCTGGTTAGCGGGTTTCGACATAATTTACTCCCTTCAGGATCGTGAATTCGACCGCAGTCAAGGACTCTATTCCGTGCCGGTCCGATTCGGTGTCGCACGCGCGCTACAGATTTCTACTATTTGCCATCTCTGCACGATCATCTTTCTCGCCATGGTCGGCCTCAACGCGCACATGAAAATAATATATTGGATCGGCTTGGCGGCCGTCATCGCCGTCCTTACGTGGGAGCACCGCATCGTGTCCCCGACCGATTTATCGCGCATCAACCGCGCCTTTTTTGATTTGAACGCCTACGTGAGCATTGCGTTTTTCTTTGCCACGGTTGTCGATATTATCGTCGGTTCAAACATTTAGCGCCCTGGTGGAACCAGCCGCTGTTTACCCTAACAAATCCACGAACGGGGCTGGTTGATCGTGCCTCAATGGAGTTATTGAAATTTGCGCAACCGGGCATTACCTTTACGACGACGCAAAAGGGGGAGTTATGAAAACCAAGGCAATAGTATTGTTGCTCTCATCGCTCGTTTTCCTTTACGCTTGCGCAGCCTTCCAAGCAGGCAGTGACGTCGCCGCCGGCAGGCGCGCGCTGCTGGGAGGTAACAATGAAACCGCTCTGTCATATTTTCAGAGCGCTGCGCAATTAGATCCGAACTACAGGTACGGCACAGCTTATCAGCAAGGTATCTTGAGCTATGTGGGCAGAACTGAATACGCGATCGGCCACCTGCCACAGGCCAGGGAGACACTTCAAAAGGCGCTTGCGGCGAACAAGGACGAAGATATTGCGCGGCTTTACCTGGGTTTGACCCTCGCCCGCAGCGGCGACCGCCAGACCGGCTTAAAAGAGATCGAGGGCGGAATGCGTGGTATCCACGACTGGATCGAGTGGGTTACCGAAGCTCATCGATTCTCTTTTGGGCAATTCTGGGATCCAGCGCGTGAGATCCGCTCGGCGATTCAGGGCGATCTGGCGATGATCTCGGGAAAAGAATTTGACTGGCAAAGACTCATTTCCGACGGCGAATGGGTCGCCAAGCGCATGGAAGAAGAAGGGGATAAGGCGCGCAACGACGAAGTGCGTGACCGAAACCGTGATAGCGAAGGCAACGATAACTCAAAGTGAAGTCTTTGCGGAATAGATCCAACCGGGACTTGGCAAGCAGATTTCGCTATTCGGCTTCGGCTCAGTGTTACGTATCCCCGGATTTTCATCCGGGGATACTGTCCGATTTTCATCCACCGTACAGTGGGCGGTTAGTTTGGATTCGCGTATTCCTTTGAAAATTTTCTTCGTCGTCAATCAATCCCAGCAAACGATCAGTGTTTTGAATGATGCTGTCCTTCTCTTCCGGTCCTTTGGTGATCAAAAATGCCGATCGACGCATCGACGCGTGGATCAGTCCCCGGGTGTCCCAGTAAAGGAAATTGTGGTAGCCATCCACCATGACTTTGTTCGCCAGGGTAATGCCTCCCTTCAGCGATTCGATTCCCTTATCATTTTGACCCAATCGTAGTTGAGTCAACCCCAACGCGATCCATGCCATCTCGTCTTCTTTATCGACAGCCAATGCCCGTTGCAGGACGGCGAATGCGTCTTGATAGCGGCCCTTCTTATAATATGCGCGACCCAAATAGGTGAGGCTTTTCTTGTAGGTCGGATCTTGGCTCACGACGTACTCGAGCGCCGTAACTGCAGTGTCCATGTCCCCCCCTCGCCCGCGTAAGAATTGCTCGATCCCTTCTTCATAACGCCCACCAACGCCAAATCGTGGCACCCAGTGATTGCAGCCCAAAGAAAAACTCAGCAGCGCAACTGCCGCGACGACGTCAAATCCGTTAATAATTTTACTTTTCCGGAACATGGATCATCCTCTTTGCTGATCGAAGTATTATTGCATCCCGATCAAGGTATCTAACAACAAGGATTGAACAACGCAACGGATTGCCCTACCAGGGCGCTTACCTTTAGTGTGAAATAAAAAAAGGGGAGCTGGTATTCAGCTCCCCTTTTTTTTGAGACTTTTTTTTCGTGCTCAATTTAGAACGTGTATCTCCAGTTGAGCATCACGTCAGTCCAGGCGCCGCCAACTCCAACTCGACAGGTAGCCGCATTGATTGGCCCGTTACATACGCCTAAGTTTTGCGCTGCTCCATTAACCGTATTAGCCAAGTTGGAGGCATTATACCACAGCACATTGACACCCACGTTCATGCGCGGCGCGATCACGTACCACACATCCCACTCGCGCAGCAAAACGCGTTCACGATGAAACTGGTTGATAGTCCCGCCAATCCCTGTCGCGGCGCAAGGAATTCCCGACGAGCCATTACAATTAATGTTTACGTTGGCACGCTCAAAGTGCGTGCCGAGAAGGATCGAGCCCGGCGTCGTCGCCGACCCGGTCAAGAATCCTTTCGGACTCCAGGCATACAGATCGTGGCCGATCAAGAAGCCCATTGATCTCTTGTTGGCTCTCGTGCCGCCGTCGTCATGGCCCCCTTCAAAGGATCCCCCAATGCGCGCGGTATAGGGTCCGACATTCCAAACGATGCCAGCGCCCGGGGCTATAACTAGACCTTTGCCGAAGGCACCCGAGCTGATCATCGTTTGACGCGCGCCGTCACCGTGATCCTGTATCGAGAAGGTGGAGCAACCGTTTTGTATGGCACGTAGATCCACGTTACAGAACCAAGTACCGCCCTCAAAGGTCAAACCGCTGATCCATTTGTTCTTGACCTCCGAGAAAGGCTGAATGCTCCCGTAGACGTTAAAGTCCTTTCTGTCCGTGAAGCTCGCCAGACCATCGTCGCCTTCACCAATGCTCGACATGCCGACCTGGAATAAACCGATACGTCCGGGAATGCCGATACCCGACAAACTTCGGTCCTGCCAGTTGAGCACAGCGCCTTGGCCAGCTCGGCCTGTATTGAAACCGTTGTTGCGGCTAATTAGATCGTATTCCGCTTGGGCACCGACGCTGCCCGAGCCTTGTCTCGCCAAGCTGTTGCCAGCCGCATTCTGTACTTCCATGCCGAACTGCACCGTCGGCAAGAAGGGGTTTAAATTCTCCGCGTGAAAGTTCACAGCACCGCGCTGCAGAATTGAGCTGGTGGCGGTGTTGATCGAATTCTTCGCATTACCAGTTCCAAAACCGTCTAGGTCGAGTGTTGCCTCGATTTCCCACAGACAGTTATTGATGCAATACAAAACGCCCGGTCGAAACCGCCGCCCCATCAGCTCACCGTTACTTCGGCCGACCGAAGGGCGCCCGGCTTCAAACTCGTAGCGGAAATGCGTCTCGATGGTGAACCGCAATCCCCACGACTTATCTGACGCTTCGACACTCAACCCGTTGCCCGGGCGATATTCGAACGACGGCAACGCGGCGGCCGCTGCGGTGGCCTCTTTCTTCAGCTCCACCTGCTGGTCTTTTAGCTGCGACAGCTCTTGCTCGAGCGACTGGATCTTCTCATCGACGCTCTGTGCAAACGCTGGGGCCGCAGCAAAAAGCACGGCTGAGAGCAGTGCTAGCTTGACGAACCTCTTCTTCATTATTGTGCCTCCTTGTTTTTTCTGAATTCTTTTTTCCGTGTTAGCTCGCATAATCGCCTTGGGCGCAAATAACTGCACGTTTTCGAGAACGCGAAGTTTCCCGACGGTTGTACTTGAATATTATGCTTCCCATCAATACGCCAGTAGTAGGATTTTGCTTAGGTTCTGATAGTAGTTTACAGTCTTTATACGACTTCGGTCCTATGCTTCTAGCAATTTTAGGTGTTTGTTGGGAGGTTGATGACACTTTAGGAGGGTAAAGAATGACAGTAGCGTAGTATGGTGCTCAACCGGCGATTATGGATGAAGTCTTGGAAGCTTTGGATATTTAATCATTTTGTGTCATTTAGAGATCCGGGAGCCTTGCCATGCAGCGGCTAGACAGCGTATCGAAAATCTTCCGCGTCGTCGGCGCGGCTTGCGCGATTGCAATGTTCTCATCATGTGCTCCGCGCATCGTTGGGATAAACCCGCAGGAAGGTGCGCCAGCGACGACGGTCAATCTTTCTATGGAATATTTGGTCGGATGGCCGCGTATCGAGATCGCCGACAAAATGATGGACTGGCCGCAACTGAAGCTCGTCGCAGCGAAGCCGGAGCGCAGCACCGTTCCCGGCGAAGAATTAGTATGGATCGAAGATAAAATTTTGCAGTTCAAGATTCCCGATCTTCCACCCGGGGAATATCGGGTGACGGTCTACGATGACAAGGGTCCGCCGGGAGATGCGATCTATGCCGTACTGGAGACCACGGCCTATGTGATTTTTCCGCCGGTGTGGCCATTCGTCTTTCGCTCCAATCAGGCGCAGTTTACACTGCGTGTTTTGCCGAAGCATTGAGACGCAAGTTATGTGGGTCATGCGCAAGTCGCTTGCTCGTGTCCGAGTTGTTTTTTCTATTTCACAGCGGCCTCGGAACAGCTCTTTAACTTCTGTCGCCGATGATTTATCGGGCGAGCCAAGTGCGTTGAGTTTGCGCACGATCGAACGGCGAGCGCCGCTTTACGTATGGCGCTGAGAGTCAGAGCACACCGTGGCTCAGTGTTGCGGAGGTCACAGTCTCGAATGTCGCTCATCGGAGCGCCGCCGATTTGAGCTATTTTTCTCCCGAGAAAACTTGACTCCACGCCGGGTCAACATATATGATCACCGAAATATCACGCAGGTTTATATTTTATGAAAACGAGATTTATCCTCCCTCTTTTTCTTATAGCATGGCTCTGCGGCTGCTCGTCCATTCCATTGCCTTCCATGCCTTCACTTCCTTGGACCCGCGCGGCGAAATCCGATCCGACCGCGGAAGCGTTATTCGACGAGGGTATGCGCAGCTTTAATGACAAACGATACGTACGAGCCATCGATAATTTCTCAAAGCTCAGAACCGATTTTCCGTTTAGCCCACAGATCCCTCAGGTCGAGTTAAAAATCGCCGATGCCTACTACTTGAATCAGCAATATCCCGAAGCGATCAGTGCCTTTAAAGAATATCAATCCATGCACCCGACCAACGAAAACAATCCGTTCGTCACATTGCGTTTGGGACAAGCCCACCTCGACCAATTCACCAGCACCGATCGTGATCAGAAAAACACGGAGATCGCCAAAGGCTATTTTGAAACGGTCCTCACCAACTATCCAAAATCGCCCCAGGCAACGGAAGCACAGGAGAACCTTGCCAAGTGTCTCGAGTATCTCGCGGAACACGAATTCATCGCCGCCTACTTCTATTTTCAACAGGAAAAATATCCCGCTGCGCGCGACCGGTTCGAAGAGATCGTGCGTAAGTATAAGGACACGTCGACGGCGGTCAAAAGCCTTTTTTACCTGGGCGAAAGCTACCGGAATGAAAAAAACGTCATTCGCGCGACGCTAGCGTACGAGGCGTTGATTGAACATTATCCGCAGAGCAAATTTGCCGCGGAAGCGAGAACCCAGCTGGCTCAGATCGAAAAAGAAAAACGTGATCCTTTGGCGTTGCTGCTGATGCGCGATCGCCGTCCCGCGGCCGCGGCTGCGCCGGAGGTCAAGGAAGATCCAGCCCTCGCCAAGTTGAAAAACGCGAATCTGATCGCCAAAACAGAAGTGGTTCATGAAGAGCCGGGCGACGACAAAGGGCTGTTGCGGCGAGTGGCGGATAAGTTGAACCCCTTCTCTTCCGATAGCAGCGCAAAAAAAGAAGAAAAGAAAACCGAAAGCGCGCTGGACATGCTTGCCAAGCGCAATCAGGCGCAAAAGAAAGAGGAATCGGGCGGGCTGCTTGCATCGCTTTGGCCTTTTGGCGGTAACGATAAGAAAACGAGCACGGCGAGTAACGACCCGAAAGCCAGCAATTTTGTCGGCCAGATCGATGATTCACTCAAACAGAAGGGCATCGACACCGCGTCTCGACAGGCCTCTCTCAAGCCGCCGCCGGCTGACTTGCCAAAAACCGACGACTTGAATAAGGCGCCAGCGAAAACCGCGGATACGGCGACACTGCTGAGCTCCATTGACGCCAATCTGCAGAGAAGCGGGAAGAACGGCGCCGAGCTTCCACCGGCGCCGGAAGCCGCGGCGGGCTTCAAAGACGCAGCTGGGGCACAGGCGATCATTGCCAAGGCCGCGGCGGAAAACCAGCAATCAAAGGACGTCCAAAGCAGTGGTATCCTGAGCAGCATCGATCAAAAGCTCAAGGCTCAAGGAGTGGAGCCGGAGAAGTTTGAAAAGCCTCCTACGGCGGAAGAGGTCAAGGCAACGGCCACGCAGAAGTCACAGGCCAAAAATGTTGAGCTCGAACCCAAACTGTCGCTGGAGAAGGGACCGCTTTTTCTAAGTCCCGGCGAGGTCGAATCCCAAGAAAAACCCGCTTCGAATAATGTAGAAGCGAAAAAGTCTGATGCTATTGACGGCCCCCAGGAATTACCGTCGAGAGTGCTCGTCAAAGGTCCGGTTCAAACGCAAACGAATGCGGCTGGAGCGAAGCCGGCCGAAAAGCAAGCTTCCGCTGGCGGAGATGACCAGCCGAAAGGCGTAGCCGATCAAATCCGCCAAGACATGGAAAGTGTCGGCAAAGTGTTGAACCCGTTCCGCTGGTAGCCCGGCCAGATTAAATACCCGTCCTTCACGCATCAAAGAAATCTAAATTCACCGACGCGTTCCTCGGTTACGGCGCATCGACGGCGCGCACCCGACGACCTGGCTTGAGCCTATTGAGATTATCGGCGATCAGCAGATCGCCATTTTTTAGCCCCCGGTCAATCTTTACTTCATCGTCTTGGCCCGCGCCGACGGCGACCTGTTGACGAAGCGCGCGACCGCTAGCAACTTTATAAACATAATTTCTGCCCTTCTCGAAGACGACGACCGCGCGTGGAACCCACGTCGCTTCCTCTTGCTTGCTAGTGATGATCGTGACCTCGACTGCGGCGCCGGAGCGTAACTGCGCGATGCCAGCGCTCGGCCGAATACCGATGATAACGACTTGGTGTCCCTCTTTCGTCGGTGGACCGGCATGTACGATTTTCCCGTCGAGAATCGTGTCGGGCGCCGCCGGGTCGACAATCGCGGTGCTTAACCCTACGGCAAGTTGAGCGGAGTACGCCGCGGGAACGCTAGCGGTCATGCTGAGCGAATCCATATCGGCAACGGTCAAGATCACGCTCGATTCGGCGATGCTCGCGCCGGGCTCGACCGATCGGCGCAGAATCACACCGCTCAGCGGCGTGGTGACGCGGGTAAATCGCTGCAACGTGCGAACCTGATTCAGCATGGCTTCCTGTTGGGCGAGGTGCGCGCGCGACATTTCCGCTTGCACCCGCGCCATTTCTGCCACGCTGGCCGCGATCTCGACATCTCGGCGCGCGATCAGATCTTGTCCATGCAATTCGCGCGCGCGCGTCAGTTGCTTCTCGGCGTTGTCGACTTGCTCCTGCTTGGCAGCCAATTCGTCTTGCGCGCGGCGCAGGGTCGTTTCGAGCTCGGCACTCCGATCTGCCAGCGTGTTTGATTGGATGATTGCGACGATCGAGCCGGCACGTACGCGGTCGCCGACTTTGAATGGCATTTCAGCGACTTTGCCGGCCAGACGGGACATGACGTCGACTTCTTTAAACTGCGCGAGCTTGCCGCCGATGCGAAGGCGCACGGGTTCGACACGCGGACGCACTCGCATAACGTGTACGATAATTTCCCGTTCGCTGCCGAGCAACCAGCCCGATGTCGTGAAGAGATAATAACCGCCAGCGCCCACGGCTCCGATGGCACACAAAACGAGCCCATAGGCGTATTTCATACTTCCGACATGGTGACTTGCCGGCACTCGATCCACTCACGGGCAAAGCTGGAAAAGCGTCTCCGATCGGCGGGAAGAATTCGACGGCGGCAAAAAATTGGCCTGCCCTGTGGGTGAACCGCTAGCCCGAACAGCTGACCAATTCCAGTAAAATCCAATCTCAGAAATTACGGAGCTTTGTGCGGCGCGGGATTTTCGATGCGAAGCTTCGCGCCGACCGGCCTACCTTCCTGCGTCGCTCCTGTGGTCTTGGCCGCGCCGCGCAATTTTGCCGGCAATGCGACAAGAAATTCCTGGCCTTTCTCGAGGTACAGATAAACCACCGGCGTAATATAGAGGGTCAGAACTTGCGAGATGACTAGGCCGCCGACCACGGCGATGCCCAGCGGTTGCCGCGCTTCCGCGCCAGCGCCCCAGCCAATGGCAATCGGCAAAGCGCCGAAGATCGCCGCCATGGTCGTCATCATGATCGGCCGGAAACGCACCAGCGCGCCTTCGTAAATCGCTTGCGCCGGCGGCTTGTTTTCGTTGCGCTGCCCTTCGAGCGCGAAATCGATCATCATGATGGCGTTCTTCTTGACGATACCAATCAACATGATCAGGCCGACGAAAGCATAAATGCTCAAATCCATATTGAATAGATATAACGCGATCAGCGCTCCGAGACCGGCGGACGGCAAGCCGGAAAGAATCGTCAGCGGATGGATAAAACTCTCGTAGAGAATCCCTAGCACCAAATAAACAACGAACACAGCGAGCGCCAACAGCACCCATAGGCTCTTGATCGATGACTGAAATTCTTGCGCCGTGCCTTGGAAACTCGTGGTGATCGATGCCGGCAAAGTTTCCCGGGCCAACCCATTGATTTGTTCGACGGCGTCGCCGAGCGCCACGCCTTCACGCAGGTTGAAGGAAATCGTCGCCGACGGCAGCTGACCGGAATGGTTGACGGACAAAGGTCCTGCCGTGTACTTCAGCGTGGCCAAAGCCCCAAGGGGAATCATCGGCTGAGCCGTCGAATTTTGCGTGGCAGTGGAGCGGATATAGAGCATCGACAACGCCGACGGATCGTTCTGAAACTTCGGATCCAACTCAACAATGACCTGATACTGGTTGTTCGGCGTGTTGATCGTCGAAACCTGTCGAGTCGCGTACGAGTTCCAAAAGGCTTCCTCGAGTTGGCGTTGAGAAATGCCCTGGGCTGTCACACCGAGCGCCGAAGCGCGGTCACGGTCCATCACCACTTTCAACTGTGGATTTTTGAGCTGGAGATCGCTGCCGACGTCGCGGAAATCCGGCAGCGCGCGCAAGCGCTCTTCGAACAATGCCGCGTTCTGATAGAGCTCGGGAGCGTTGGAACTCTGCAAAGTATATTGATACAAGCTCCGGCTCAGCCGGCCACCGACGCGGATCACCGGAGGGTTTTGCAGAGACACTCGAATACCCGGAACACGCGTCAGCTTGGGTCGCAGGTCGCGAATCAGCTCGTCCGCGCTGAGCGATCGACAAGATTTTATTCCAAAGGACGCGGAACAAACGAGCGGCCGTTCCGAGCGCGATTTGAGCTTCATAAAGATGCGGCCCGTGTTGCCAGTTAATCCCACACCGCCGACCCCGACGCTGGAGTAAAATGACTCGACGTTCGGGTCTTTAAGGACGATTGCAGCCAGCTGCTGCTGATTGCGCACCATCTGTTCAAAGGAAACACCTTGCGCGCCTTCGGTGTTAATCAGCATCTGGCCGGTATCTTCACTCGGAATGAAGCCTTTGGGGACTAAACCGAACATATGAACGGTGGCGGCGAGGATAACGAGCGATGCCACCATCGTGGTCACGTGATGCCGCATTACCCACGCCAGAGAAACTTCGTAGCCTTTGTTCATGAGATCCAAGCCGCGCCCGAGAAATTGATATAACCAACCGTGTTTCTCTTCCGAGGGTGGC
>DASWCL010000292.1:0-39455 GCA_036390135.1 Binatia bacterium | reverse complement strand
GTCGTCATCACTTTTTTCGCCGCCTGGCTGATCGTGCGCGCATCGATCAAGGGACGCTGGTTACTCGACCAAATGTCGATGCTGCCTCTGGTGTTTCCCGGCATCGTCATGGGCATCGCGATCTTGAAAATGTACTTGATCCTGCCCATCCCGGTTTATGGGACGATCTGGATTTTGGTTTTAGCGTTCACCGCCCGCTATCTGCCGTACGGCATACGCTTCAGCCATTCGGCCTTATTGAGCCTGCATAAAGAGCTTGAAGAAGGCGCCATGGCAAGCGGCGCTACCTTCTTCCAGATGATCCGCCACGTCGTCATGCCGCTGATCATGCCCGCGTTGCTGGCCGGCTGGATCTATATTTTTCTGATCACGTTCAAAGAGCTATCGATCGCGCTGCTGCTTTATTCACCGGGTTCGCAGGTGGTGGCGGTGACGATCTGGGAGCTGTGGGACAACGGCCACGTCGGCGAACTGGCCGCTTTCAGTCTGATTATCACGATCGGCACCGTGTTCGTCGGCTCGGTCTTTCTTAACATCGCGCAGCGTTACGGGCTGCAAGACTAGTTGCAATCGCTGGCTCCGATTGACCTTTGAACTTTTGAACCTTGAACAACGCCGTTCGTTCAACCGTTCAAAAGTTCAAGGTTCAATCGTTAGGAACCAATTTCACTCGGAGGTTCGATAGTGGAATTTACGATCATCGACGCCGACGCCCATCACTTGGACGAGCCGGCATACAAAAATTATTTGCCGGAGAAATATCGCGCCCGCAGCGGTCCTTACTTTCCATCCTTTGGCTGGGATATTTTTTTAAACGGCACGACCGGTCGCAAGCCGACCAATGCTGACGAATACTGCAAAGACCTCGACGTGGAAAAAATCGGTGACGCCGTCGCCTATCCAAGCAATGCGCTCGCCATCGGCCTGGTGCGCGAGCTCGATCTCGCCGTTGAGTTGGCCAAGGCGTACAACGATTGGGCTTGCGATTTCTGTAAGCGCAGCGGTAATCGGATCAAATATGCCGCGGTCATCGCGCCGCAAGTCGTGTTGGAAGCGGTCAAGGAAGTCCGCCGCGCGGTGACCGAGAAGGGCGCCGTCGGCGTGATGATGCCGACTTATGTCCAGCAAGGCTTGGATCTTGGCCAACCGCAGTTCGATCCGATCTACGCCGAAGCGCAGGAACTCGGCGTGCCGGTCGGCTTTCACGCCACCGCGCAGGTTGCGGTCGGCAACACGCGCTTTCACAAATATATCGGCGTGCACATGACGTCGCATCCGTTCGAGCAGATGCTGTCGATCGTGTCGGTGATCTCCAACGGCGTGCTCGACCGTTTTCCGAAACTCAAAGTCGGCTTTCTCGAAGCCGGCGTCGGCTTCTTACCCTACTGGATGGAGCGCTTCGACGAAAAATATTTACTGCGCAAATCCGAGATGGAGCCGCTCAAGCTGCTGCCGAGCGAATACATCAAGGATCATCGCTGCTACTTCACCTGCGAAGGCGAAGAGTCTGCGCTAGCACTGGTTATCGAACAGTTCGGCGACGACTGCATGATGTACGCATCCGACTACCCGCATTGGGACATGGAATGGCCGCATAGCGTGAGCCAAGTCGTCCGGCGCAAGGACATTTCTGACAAGACCAAGCAAAAGATTCTCGCCGACAACGCGCGGTCTTTCTATCGATTCTAATCTCGCCGCCACGGCTGCTTGCGCCTTCGTCACTGCGTATCGCGACGTAACTTGACATTGAACCGAACCTTGAACTTTTGAACCTTTGAACGGAACTAAACCAACGGAGAATTAAAATGTCGGATACCAAACTCATCAACGCCAACATCGACGAAAACGCAGGCATCGCCTGGCTAACGCTCAGCCGCCCCGAAAAGAAAAACGCGCTGAGCATCGTCTTGCTCGCCGAACTGTCGAGTCTCCTGCGCTCCCTCGCCGAAAATGATCAAATTCGCTGCATCGTCACCGCCGGCGCAGGCGATTCTTACTCTTCCGGCCGCGATCTCTACGACATGCGCGGGCAAGATAATCGCCGCCGCACCCGCGGCTTCGGCGGCGTCGCTGAAATCGTCGACATCATGCGCAAGCTCCCACAAGTCACCGTTGCCAAAGTGCGCGGCTGGTGTCTCGGCGGCGGACTCGCTTTAATCAATGGCCACGACTTGGTGATCAGCACCGAAACGGCAAAGTTCGGCATGCCCGAGATTATCCGAGGCAGCTACGGTGCCACAGCGACACCATCGCTCTTTCATGCCGGCATTCCGTTCAAGAAGGCTTTCTTCATTTCCCTCACCGGTAGAAACTTAACTGGCGTCGAAGCGGAGCGGATCGGTTTGGTTTCCGATGTCGTGGCGGAGAAAGACCTCGATAGCTACGTCGACACGCTGGCAAAAGAGCTCGCCAGCCGCAACGGCGCGACCTTGGAGAACGCCAAGATCGCCGCCTACATGCAGAAAGACTTGCCCTTCGACATGGCGCTGCGCACCGACGATCTCGTGCAGCACCGCCTGCGTTACTACACCAACCCGCTCAACGACGTGGAAGGTTATCTCCACTCGCAAAAAGGCGGCGGAACGGTAAAGTACGTGAAACCGGAAGATCGGAAATAGGAAGGCGGCTTCGGGCGGCCGCATGCGTAGGCAAGCCGTTGCTTTTCCGCGACTGCGGCGAGCATCGCGCTGTTCAACTCGGCCGCCAATCCCATTGCGCATCGAAGATCGGAGCGACCCGATGAACTCCATGACAACGAAATTTTTCGTCATCCGTGTTCTCGTGCTCTGGGTCGGTCTTTGCCTCAGCCCGCCGGCTTTTCCCGCCGATCGCATCCGCGTCGGCCTCAGTTCCTTTACACCGATCAATGCGGCCTTATGGATCGCCGAGGACAAAGGGCTGTTCAAAAGGCATGGCATCGAAAGCGAAGTTGTTTTGATCGGCGGAGCGTCGGCAGGCGGGGTTAGCTCCCTAATTGCCGGAGACGTGCAATTTCTCGGCGGCGCCGGCGGGGCAGTCATTAGCGCGGGCCTCAATGGCGCCGACGTGGTCATGATCGCTTCCATCGTTAACCGGGGCGTTCAACGGGTCATGGCCCGCGGTGATATAAAGAAACCTGAGGACTTGCGTGGCAAGCGGGTCGGGGTGACCCGTCTCGGCGCGGCGTCGCACTTGGTACTATCGATGATGCTGCGCGCTTGGGGCATGAATCCCAACGATGTACAGACGATGCAAATCGGATCTTCGCCCGCCATGATGGCCTCGCTCGAGAAAGGCGGCATTGACGCCGCCGTGCTGACCGAGCCGACTTTTTTCTTCGCCGAAGATCAAGGCTATCGCGTGCTCGCCGATCTCGGTGATATGGACATTTACTACCTGCACAGCATGATCGATACGACCCGCGCCTTCATTCGCACGCATCATGACGTGGCGCTGCGATTTCTGCGGGGATATATCGAAGGCATCGCTTTTTTTAAAAAGAACCGCAAAGAAAGCATCGACGTACTCGCCAGGAAACTGCGCACGGCGCCGTCACAGACGAAATATTTGGAACGCTCGCACGCGCTTTACAGTTCGGGGTACTTTGAAAACACGCCTTACCCGTCGTTGAAAGGGGTCAACACGGTGCTTGAATTCCTCGCCAAAGATAATCCGAAAGCGCGCACCGCGGACCCCAGATCGTTCATCGACAACAGCTTAGTGAAAGAACTGGACGACAGCGGTTTCATCAAAAAACTCTACGACTAGGGGTTCGAACTATGGCTCTATCTCTAGAAGAGCGCGTTGACTCAAAGCATGGCATGTTGATCGTCGTCGACATGCAAAACGACTTTTGTCACCGCGACGGCGCCGCCTGCAAGCGGGGACGCGATATGGCGTTCGTCGAGAACATGATTCCGCGTCTGGTCAATCTCGTAAACCAAGCCCGCCGGCATCATTTTCCCATCTGCTTCGTCAGAACCTCGGGCAACCGATGGACGAACTCACCGGTCTGGACGGAGTTTAAGAATCCCGAGCTGCTCGCCTGCGCCGACGGCACGTGGGGCGCTGAGTTTCACGAGGGATTACAACCGCGACCCGAAGAAATGATCGTGACGAAGCATCGCTACAGCGCTTTTATCGGTACCGATCTCGACATGCTGCTGCGCGCTCGCGGCGTGAAGAGTCTTCTCATCGCCGGCGTGGGCACCGGCATGTGCGTTTTTCATACTCTCACCGTTGGCTTCATGCTCGACTATTATATCACCCTCGTCGAAGACTGCTGCGCCACCACCTACGGTCCACAAGCGCACCACGATGCCGTCGCTCTGGTCAAGAAGCACTACGGCCGTGTAGCGTCGTCAACGGAAATCATCGATATTTGGCCGAACAACTTCCGGCGTTAAGCCGGGGTGAAGCCAAGCCAATCTGCAGTCAAAGAAGCGTGATTGGGTGGTCAAATACGCGTAGATGTTCGAAGTCAGCTACTTGAGTACCTGGCGCTCGACAAGATCGCGTATCTCCACGCTCGACATGCCGAGGATCTTGCCGAGCACCGTTTCGTTGTCTTGGCCGGCGACATGAGCGTCGCCGCGCGGCAGAAATTTACTTTCGGCCAACTGCACCGATGGTCCGACGCGCGTAACCCAACCGAGTTGCGGATGGAAGACTTCGCGCGCGAAGCCGCGCTCGCGCAGATGCGGATCACGGTAAAGATCCTCGGCCGTTTGCACGACGCCCGCAGCGATGCCGGCGCGCTGCAACATCACCATCACCTGGTGCGGCGTGTACTTGGCGGTCCACTTTTCGATCCAGTAGTCGAGCTCCTGCCGATAGGCAATCCGCGCACTCGGCTCGGAAAACCGATGATCGGTCAGCCACTCGCGATGTCCGGCGAACTCGCAGAAGCGGATCCATTCTTCCTGGGATTGGATGGCGATGACGCACCAGCGGTCGTCGCCTTTGCAGCGATAGCAGCCATGGGGCGCAGCAGTCGTGCTAAAGTTACCCTGTGGCTGCGGTTCGCGGCCGTTCACGAGCAATTCCAAATAGGCGGGTCCGATCATCGCTGCTGCGGTTTCCGCCTGAGAAATATCGACGTACTGCCCTTTGCCGGTGCGCGCGCGATAATGCAGCGCGGCGAGGATCGCCAACGCTCCGTATGACGGCGCGACATAATCGGGGAATGCCGTCTGGCAGCCTGCGCCTGGCCGCTCGCTTTCCGGATCGCGCCAAAGATACGCCATGCCCGAGTAAGACATGAGAATCGGGCCGAAGCTGACGTAATCACGCCGGGGGCCCGTCTGGCCGAACGCCTGCAGGCTGGCCATAACGATATCCTGGCGAATTTCTTTCACGCGTGGATAATCCAGTCCCCAGCTCGCCATGACGCGGGCGCTAAAATTTTCCGCAACGACATCGGATTTGGCGATAAGCCGTTTCACCAGCGCGACGCCCTCCGGATGTTTCATATCCACGGCGATCCGTTTACGGTCGCGATTGCTTTCCAGATCAGCGGCAGTTTGAAATTTCTGTCCGCGCTGCGGGCTGCGAACCGCCCGACCTGGTTCGATCGAGATAACTTCCGCCCCGTGTTCGGCAAGCAAGCCGGCCAGCGCGGGCCCGACGATACCGGTGGGAAAGCTGACCACGCGAATCCCTTCGAAGAGACTTCTGTCGGGAACCAACGATGCCCCGCCACGCTGCGACTCTGCCAACCAGGATGACGGGCCGGTCAATTGCTCACCGATCTGCTGTTGATGTTCGGCCAACAGCGGCGCCCCTCGCTCGACGCGCCACGGACTCTCGGAAAGGTTATATGGGTCGCCGGGAAATCCGTGGCGGCCCAAATAGGCGTGCTCGACATGGGTCAGAAAGTTTCGGTGCTGTGTCTGTTCGTCGGCGAGAAAGGCGCTCGGCGGATTGATCGGCGCGGCGGCCAAACGCAGCGACTGAAACTCTTCGAAAAACCTTTTGCATTCGTAGTTGAGCGTGCGCGCTTCCATCAGCCGATCGATGGTTGGACGCAAGGGAAATCGGTTCTGCACATTTTCATATTTCGGGTCAAGCAATTCCGGCGGGCGGCCAAGCCAATCCACAAATCGCGTCCAGTGGTCGGTCTGATTGACGAAGACGCGCGCGTAACCATCCTTGCATTGATAGGTTTCCGCCACGGTGGTCGATTGACTATGGCCGGTGCGCTCAGGGACCTCGCCGGTCACGCTGTAACGCGTGATGATCCGCAGAAACGGATCGGCAACCAATACGTCCTGAAGCGACACGTCGACATGCTCGCCGCGCCCCGAGCTGCGCCGGTTAAACAGCGCTACGAGAGTGCCGAAGGCAGCGTGCACGGAACCTAAATGGTACGCTACATCGCACGGCCCCATTAGCGGCGGCCGGCCCGGATGTCCGCACAGGTTCATCAAACCGCCCATCGCAAAGGCAACAATGTTAGGAGCTTTAAAATCACGATAGGGGCCGGATTGGCCGAAGCCGGTGATCGAAGTCATCACCAAGCCGGGATTGAGCGATTGCAGCGCGCGGTAGCCTAGGCCGAGCCGATCGAGGTAACCCGCCGGCTTGTCTTCAACGAGCACGTCCGCACGACGTGCGAGTTGCCGCAAGCTTTCCCGATTTTCATCATTCTCCAGGTTTAAGACGATGCCACTCTTGTTGGCATGGTATGCCGCAAAGGATAAACTTCCTTCGGGGTCGGGGCGGTCGTTTTTGAACGGTCCCTCACGGCGCATCGGGTCACCTGCAGGCGGCTCGATCAGAATCACGTCTGCGCCGAGATTGGCAAGCAGCAAACCGCAGTAGCCGCCCATGCGTCCGGTGAGATCCAGGACGCGCAAGCCGGTCAATGCTTTAGAAGAGTCAGACGCTTCAGCCGGCATTTTCATGCTCCGTGATTAAAATTTGACCGCGAATTGCCAGAGTATATTTATAGACAGCCTTCGGAAACAAGAGACAGTGAATCGTGACTACTTGGTGCCAAGTTGGCGTCGGACTGTAGCCGGTGCGCGGCTTAACGAGGAGCCGCGTCAACGGCGACGCCATTGGTGTCGAAAACTTCCACTTTGCCGTACTTCTCCAAGACCGGTTGGATCTTATTCGCGTCCCCGACGGCCACAACCTGCAGGGCGTCCGGCTCCAAGTACTTGCGCGCGACGCGCTGCACGTCGGCGGCCGTCACCGTCATGATTTTCGTAGGGTAAGCATCCCAATAGTTCGCAGGAAGATGGTATTGCTTCGTCGCGATAGCAAATCCCAGCGCGCGCGATGGTTGCTCCAGAGTCAGCGCGAAGCTGGCGACAATCGAGCGCTTGCTGGCTTCGAGCTCGCCCACGGGAACTTTCTCTTCTCGGATGCGGCGAATCTCGTTGAAAAATTCCGCCAGCGCGTCTGCCGTGACTTCCGTTCGCATATTGCCGCCGGCGCGCCAGGGCCCCGGATAACGCAACGCGCTAAAGTCGCTGTAGACACCGTAAGTGTAACCCTTTTCCTCGCGCAGGTTGAGAAACAAACGCGACGAGGCACCGCCACCGAGTACGTGATTCATCACCACCATCGCCGTGTAATCCGGACTGAGGCGGTCAATGGCGATGTTGCCCAGCGCCAACGTAGTTTGCACCGAATTCGGCCGGTTCACCAACAGCACCTTGCGCCCTTTCGCCGCGGTGGGATCGCGCGGCCAGGCTTGTTTGACCTCGCTGTTTTTCCAACCTGCCAACCGTTTCTCCAGCTTGGCAATCAACTCCTTTGCACGCACGTCGCCGGCGACACCGAGGATCGCGTTCTGCGGCGCGTAACGCTCGCGATGCCATTTGATCAGAACGTCCTGGGTCAGATGATCGACCGATTGGGCCGTCGGCGACACGATCGCAGCCGGGTGCTCGCCGTACACGGCGCGGTTAAACCGCTCATTTACCAGAAAATTCGCCGCCGAGCGCTGCTCGCGCAGTTGCACGCGCTGGCGCTGTTTGAATTTTTCCAACTCGTCGGCTGGGAAACTCGGGTGCAGCAACACATCGACGGCCACGCCGAACCAGTCGTCAAAGTTATCGCTCAAGCCCGACGCGCTCAACACGGTGTTCGGGGAACCGAACGAGGTGCCGGCGCCAAGCGCCGCGCCGAGTCGGTCAATCTCTTCTGCGATCTCGATGCTGCTCCGCGATTGGGTTCCTTCGCGCAGCATTTGTGCCGTGGCGTTGGCCAAGCCGGCCATATCGGCAGGTTCGAATAGCGCGCCGGCGCCGCCAATGTGCAACTGCAGGTTAACGAACGGCGCGCGATGATCTTCGAGGATGAGCACCGTCAGACCATTTTTTAATTTGGCTTCGATCGGTTTGGGAAGCTTGACACGCAGGATCTCGCGCGATACCGGCGCTTTGTTTTTGCGCTCGACTTTGCTTTGCGGCGTGCTGATCGACTCTTGACCGCTGAGCGGCAACGAGCTGCTGACAAATATCAACGCGCCAAAAAGAACAGAGCCACCGAGCTTGCGCAAAACTCCTGTGCAACGATCACTGCGTAGGTTCATTGGACTGGACCGCCAGCTGACTTGGGAAGCGTCGTAACCACGGTGCGGTTGCTGTCTTTGAAATAGATCCGGGCGACTCGTTGCAGATCGGTTTTTGTCACTCGTTCGTACTGCTGCCATATCGCATTAATCAAGTCCGGTTGGTTGTAATAAACCGCAAAATGCCCCAGGGCATTGGCGCGCGAGCGGTTGCTGTAAGTCTGCTGGGCGCGTTGGCGCCGCAACTGCATTTGAACTTTCCTAAGCTCCCAATCCGCCACGGGCTCGTTTTGCACCCGTGCAATCTCCTCATACAGCAGTTTTTCGAGCTCGCCGAGATCGGTGTTCGGCCGGGCCATGACGCTGAACCAAAACAGCGAGGGGCCGCGGTGTTCATTGGCGTCGGCCTCGACGCTCAGCGCCATCTCTTTCTCTTTAACGAATTTCTGGTAAAGCCGGGACGATACGCCGTTCGAAAGTAGGTTACCGAGCACATCGAGCGCATACCAGTCAGGCGTGTTCCCCGGGGGAATTTTATAGACGATGTCCAGGCGCGGCGTGCGCGCAAAACCGTCGTCGATGACTTTGCGTCGTTCGCCCTTCTGCTCGGGCTCCGTCATATCAGGCGGGCGCGGCGGCGTATGCGCCGGAATCTTCTCGAAATATTTTTCGATCAGGCCAAGCGCGACTTCGGTCTTGAAGTCGCCGACCAGCGCAAGCACTGCGTTATTCGGCGCATAATAGGTTTTAGAAAAAGCCTCGGCGTCGGCCACGGTTGCGGCATTGAGATCGTCCATTGAGCCGATGGTGGAGTGTTGGTAGGCGAAATTGTCGTAGGCCAAGCCGATGATCGCTTCATAGGTCTTGCCATAGGGTCGATTGTCGTAGCTCTGCCGGCGTTCCTCCTGTACGGTCAAACGTTGATTGTCGAAATTGGCCTGGGTAATCGCCGGCGCGCGCATGCGGTCGGCTTCAAGAAAGATGCCGAGCTCCAGCTGATTCGCCGGCAGAGTCTCGAAGTAATTCGTGCGGTCGATATTGGTCGTGCCGTTGGCGCTGCCGCCGTTGTTTTGAATCAAAATGAAATGCTCGCCCTTGCCGACGTTCTCCGAGCCTTGAAAGAACATATGCTCGAACAGATGCGCGAAACCGGTTCGACCCGGCTGCTCATCGCGCGAGCCGACGTTGTAGGTGACGCAAATTGAGTAGGTCGGCGCGCTATGGTCTTCGGCGAGCAAAACGCGTAAGCCGTTTTTGAGCTTAAATTCTTTAAAGTCGATATCGTAGTTTTTTTTCTGCCTAGCCGATTCGGTTATTTCGTCGGGCTTTGCCGGAGCAACTGACTTTGCCGGTGTTTTGGCTCGCTGGGCGGTTTTGGTTTGAGCCGCGGGCAAGTCGACTGTGGCAATGATGGAACAAACCGTACAACCGAGCGCCAATAAAAGGCGGACCCACCGCCTTGGCAAAAAATTATGCGTTGGCGACAATGAAAGCTCCCCTCTGCGCATGATTCATTGCATAAACCTAACACCATTCCGCGCGCCAAGGAAACCATCGACGGCCACAATCAAGCGCTACAAGACGTTGGCAAAGCGCAATCGGCTTTCACCATTGACACCCCTACCCCAAGGTACTAATGGAAGGATCAAACTATTCAACGCGGTAAGGGAGGATGTTTTATGAGAACCTCATGGGAGACGGTAACCGTCGACGAGAGTCCCATGCAACTTTACTTGAGCCAACCCGATGGCACGGGCCCGTTTCCAGCGATCCTCGTCGGTCAGAACCAAGACGGTGTTGCCGCGTTCACTCAAGAGATGACCCGCCGCATCGCCGAGGCCGGCTATATCGGCATCGCGCCGCAGTTCTACCACCGCGAAGGTGAACCGAAAACGTCGGAAGACACGGCAAATATTAAAAATACTCGGCGCGACGTCAACGTCATCAGTGACATCAAAGCGACGATTCATTTCTTAAAAGGGTGTGCCACGGCCGACACCTCCAGACTCGGCGTTGTCGGCTTCTGCATGGGCGGGCGCATCGCATTTCTCGCGGCCGCGGCATGCGATTCGTTTAAAGCCGCGGTCGATTTTTACGGCGGCGGCGCTTATCAGCAATGGGGCGATCGCCCCGCGCCCGCGACCTTGGCGGCCGATGTTTCCTGTCCAGTCCAAGGTCACTTCGGTGAGCTGGACAAAAATCCGCCGCCGGACGAAATGCGCCGGCTCGACGCCGAGCTGACGAAGCCTGGCAAGCCACACGAGTTTTTCTATTACGCCGATGCGCCGCACGGCTTTAACCGCAGTGGCTGGAAAGGTTACCGGCCGGAAGCCGACGCCACATCCTGGGCACGCACGTTGGAATTTTTCTCCAGGCATCTCGGCGGCGCCATGACAGCAAGCGTTGCGGTGGCAGGGTGAGAGCGAAAAAAGAAAAAGAGCTTCGAAAGTGAGCCGGCGCTTCGTCACATTTGTCTCATTCTTCGTTCTAATGATCGGTCAAGCTGCCGCCATCAACGGCGCTGAGCCGAAAGCGATCAATATAGGCTGGACCGGCGGCTCGGCTTGGACCGCGCTGCCGGATCGAATCGCGAGTGAACGCGGCTTCTTCGAAAAGGAGGGACTTCGGGTTCGTTACATTCAGTTTCAAGGTACTAATTTGATGCTGAGTGCCCTGATGGCAAACGAGCTTGATTACGTTACGATCTTGCCCTTCATCGCGGGCGCTGCCACGCGCGGGCTACCGGTAAAGATCGTCGGCGCAAGCACCAAGTCAAGCGGCTACGCGATTATTTCCCGACCGGAAATCGACAGTGTCAAAGCACTGAAAGGGAAAAGGATCGCGATCAACACATTCGGCAGCTCCGCCGATTTCGCGATTTATCAATTGCTCAGCCGCAATGGTCTTGATCCGAACAAAGATGTCACGCTGCAAGCCATCGCCGGTAGCCCTGACGCGCGCTTTGCGGCTCTCGTCGCCGGCGCCGTCGAAGCCACCGTCGTCAGCAGCCCTTTCGAATATCGAGCCGAACAGAAGGGATTCAAGACCCTCCTATCCGTAAAAGAGACCGCGGAATTTGTCCGTATTCCCATTGCCGGCCTGAGCACGACACAGCGAAAGATCGACAAGGAACCGGATGAGATCGTGCGGGTGCTGCGCGGCCAGCGCGCAGCGATGTTGTTTCTGCAAGGCCAACGGGAAATCGGCGTCAGCCTACTGGAGAAACTCCTTCAACTCGACCATTCTGCTGCTGAAAGATTCTACTCGGTTTACCGCGACCAATATAATCCGGACCTAACGGTGCCGGACTCCGTGGCCGAAGAATGGGTCGCCGTGGGCACGTTTCGCGCGAAAGAAAAGATCAGCGTCAAACCGCAGGTCGTTTACGACTGGACGTTCGCCGAAAGAGCGAGACGATGATTGTGCGCCGTGTGCAATCGAATCCTACGAGAGCGACGGATCGTCACATGAGCCTCAATGTCACCCGCCGACAATTTCTTAAGGCAACCGGAGCCCTGATTGTCGCCTTCGGCTTTCCGCTCGATGCGGAAGCACAAGGGGCGCCGGCGTTGCGAGCTTCCGGCGGGCCGCTGCCGCCGAACCAACTCGATTCATGGCTCATTATTCAGAAAGACGGCATGGTCACCGTGATGACCGGCAAAGTCGAGCTGGGCACCGGCGTGTCCACCTCTCTGCGCCAGATCGTCGCCGAGGAGCTCGATCATCCCTTTGAGAAAATTAATTGGATTCAAGGCGACACCGCCAACACCGTCGATCAGGCGCCCACGTTCGGCAGCCAGACGATCAAGCGCGGCGGCAGCCAACTGCGTCAAGCTGCTGCCGAAGCCAAGGCGACGCTGTTATCGCTGGCGGCGAGCCGATTATCTGTGCCGGCCGAATCGCTGCGCGTCGCCCATAGCATGATCATCGCCCACGACGACGCCAAGAAAAAAATAAGCTTCGCCGAGTTGCTCGGCGGCATGGCGTTCAATCGTGAGATCACCGGCAAGGTCAAACCGAAAACCCCCAGCGAATACAAACTCGTCGGTCAAGCGGTGCCGCGCGTCGATATTCCTGCGAAGATTAGCGGTGAACACCTCTACCTGCAGAATTTGCGTCTACCGGGAATGCTTCACGGTCGGGTGATCCGGCCGTCTTCGGTCGGCGGCAAATTAACCAGCGTCGACGAAGCTTCGATCAAAGAAATTGCCGGTGTGGTGAAAATCGTCGTCAAAGACGCCTTTGTCGGCATCGTGTGCGAGCGCGAAGAGCAGGCGATTCGCGCCGCCCGCGAGCTCAAAATCACTTGGAAGAGCGAGCAAACGCTGCCACCCATGAACGAGCTATTCGATGCGCTGAAAAAAATCCCGAGCAACGACAAGCCGCCGGCCAATACCGGCGACGTCGAGGCGGCGCTTTCAGCCGCAGCTAAAACTTTTCAGGCAACTTACCGTTGGCCGTATCAGCTGCATGCCTCCATGGGGCCATCGTGCGCGGTCGCCGATGTGAAAGGCAGCGAGGCAACGATCTGGTCGGCAACCCAGGGAGCCCATCAGCTACGTCCGACGATCGCGCAATTGATCGGAGTTTCTCCGGCCAATGTTCGAGTTGTTTATGTCGAGGCCGCCGGCTGCTACGGACACAATGGCGCGGATGATGCGGCTGCCGATGCCGCGCTGCTCTCACAAGCCGTGGCCAAACCCGTGCGCGTGCAGTGGATGCGCTACGATGAGCACGCTTGGGAGCCGCTCGGGCCGGCGATGGTCATGGAGGTGCGCGGCGGTTTGGACCAGCAGGGCAACGTGGTGGCATGGGACTTCCACGGCTGGACACCAACGCATTCGAGCCGACCCAACGGCAGCGCCGGCAGCCTACTCGCCGGTTTGCTCACAAATATGTCGCCGGGAACACCGAATCAGTCGGGCGCCGATCGCAACGCCGATCACACCTACAATTTTAAAAACAACCGGGTGATGGTGCACTGGTTACAATCGAGTCCGCTGCGCGCTTCCGCGTTGCGCGGTCTTGGCTCGCCGCAAAATACTTTCGCCAATGAATCGTTCATGGATGAATTGGCCATTGCGGCCGGCGCCGACCCGGTGGAATTTCGCCTGCGCCATCTCGGCGATCCCCGCGCCAAAGCGGTATTGGAAGCTGCGGCCAAACGCGCCGATTGGTCGAATCGGCCTCAGTCTTCAGCGGCAGCAGTAAAGAGCGGACGCGGCGTAGCGTTTGTGCGCTATGACCGCACGGAAGCTTATGTCGCGGCGATAGCCGATGTCGAAGTGAACCCTGCCGACGGCCAAGTGCGGGTGAAACGCGTGATCGTCGCGCACGATTGCGGACTGATCATCAATCCCGACGGACTGAGAAACCAGATCGAAGGCAACGTTATCCAAGCGACCAGCCGCGCATTGAAAGAAGAAGTGAAGTTTGACCGCGCGATGGTGACGAGTCTCGATTGGACTCTCTATCCGATCCTCAAGTTTCCCGAAATCCCCGATGTCATTGTAGAACTCATCAACCGCCCGGATCAGCCCGCGGTCGGTGCCGGCGAAGCGACGACAAGCGCCATCCCCGCTGCCATCGCCAACTCCATTTATAACGCCACCGGCACGCGTCTGCGCACCGTGCCATTCACGCCGGAACGGGTGAAGGCGGCGATGGTTTGATCGCGATGCGGCGCCGGCGACTCAAACTTTAATAGGGCGCCTGGCCGTCGCGCTCTCGACGGCCAGGCGATTTGCCGTTGATAGCGGCCTTACCATCTCCAACCGCCTCTGCGATCGTGCATGTCGTTGTAGAGATTCTCAACCGCTTGATTGTCTTCCGCGATCTTTTTCCGGCTGGCGTGATGGGTTGCGTCGTAATCGCGTTTCGCCCGCAGCTGCTCTAGAGTTTCACGATTATTGCGGAAATCCGCTCGTCTGTTCCACTCATAGCGCGAGCGCGACCAATCATAATGATGATCAAAATCGCGAGACGCAGAACCAACGGCATTAGCGTCTGTACGCGTAGCGATCAGCGCGAATATCGTTTTCAATATCACGAATGCGCGCCATGTCCGCCGCGATGCGGCGACGGCTGGCATGGTGCGCGCGATCATAGTCAAGCTGGCGCCTTGCCGCGGCCAAATCGCGATAGTCGCTACGCAAGTCCGCTCGACGCTCCCAGTTCGATTGACGTTCCGACCAATGCCAATAGTCTCGCGCCATAGCCGGCACGGCCACCGTCAACAACGACCCGGCAATCACGCTTCCCATAATTAGTGTTTTGAATGCTCTAATCATAAAACCTCCTTTTCGTCCGTTAATCCTTTCAATTCATTGGACGTTTTAAATCGCATAAGATTACACGCCTGAAAAATAATCACCTTGATCATCGCTTACGCTCAAAATCGTCGATTTTTCCCGCTCACGACACTATGTGCGCGAGCCGAATTGATGTAAGGGCAACCCTCGTGCCACAAGGAATCGTCGTGACATCAGCGGGTTACGAAAACGCGAATTTTTCAATTACGGGGAAAACTGAACAACGCAGGAAGAAATTACCTAGTCACCGAAATGAGCTTTTTGAATGAAGGAAAAAACTGGGACGCGCGGGGCACGAGTGGCGCGAACCTCGAAGTTTGCAGGCACGAGTACTAGGAGACGGCATTGAGATTTAGTAAACGGGCCGGTTGATAAGCGGTTATCTTGATGGATGTAGCGTTTTCGTCGGAGCCGATTTCAATCAGCGCATCATTGATGTCGCAACACTTTTCCCGGACGGGCTTCCGTCGCGGCGCCGTCTTCGATAACGATCTCGCCGTTCACGATCGTATAAGGTACGCCAGTGGCGTTTTGGATCATCCGCGTTTCATTACCCGGCAAGTCCTGAACGTATTCCGGCTCCTGTGTATTGACCGTTGCCGGATCGAAAATTGCGATATCGGCCGCGAAACCGCGCCGCAGTAAACCTCGATCGTTCAAGCCAAAGACCGATGCCACGCGGAAGGTCAACTTGTTCACGGCGTCTGCCAAATTCATAATGCCATGGTCGCGCACCCAGCAACCGAGGAACGCCGTGGAGTAACCGAATCGAGCGTCGTAACCCATATGGGCGCCGGCATCCGATTGGCCGATCATTACGGCGGGATGTTTGAGAATCTCGCACACCGCGCTCGGATCGCCTTGCGTATTGGTATGAACAAAGCGAGTTTCGAGATTTTCTTCGAGCGAAAGGTCCAAAAAGCAGTCCAGACCGTCCTTGCCTTGCATCGCAGCGACCTCCTGGACCGATTTTCTTTCCAGCGGCTTATTCTTTGATAGCTTAACGTGGTCGACGAAGATGACGTCCCATCGGCGCGGAAAAACCGATGGCGATGGATCTTCGATCGCTTCGGCGCGGAGTTTTTTTCGGACATGGGGATCGGTGAACATCTGCTTGCGCGTTTCCACCGGACCGAACATTGCCGCCTTCCAGGTGGGAAATTCGTCGAAACACTGCGCATTGAGTAGCGTGTAACGGTTCTGAAAAGGTTTGGCCTGAGTCATCGCGAATATCTGCAACCCTTCTTCCTGGATAACTTTCGCGGTCGATTCCAGCATTCCCTTCCAGTGATCCGGCCGGCTCCAGCTATGATTGATGCTCTGCCATAACACCGGTCGTCCCGTCCGACGCGCCATGGCGGCGGCATAGGCGATGCGGCCGCGCGCATCGGCGCCACCGCCACTCAATTGCACGACGCCCGCATTCATTTCACCCAAGACATCTAACAGCGAGCCAAGCTCTTCGTCGGACGCGAGCCGGCTCGCCACCGGCTTTTTGTCTTCCCTGATGTGGCGCGGGTTCTGATTGGTGGAAAAACCAACGGCGCCCGCTTCCATGCCTTGACGCACGAGCTGTTTCATCTTGGCAATTTCTTCGGCTGTCGCCTGACGCTCGACCGCGTCCTCGCCCATAACGTAATGGCGCACCGCAATATGGCCGACCAGCGCTGCGGCGTTAATGCCGAGGCGTGTGTCGAGCGCATCTAAATACTCGCTCGTCGAAGTCCATTGCCACTTAATCCCCGCTTCGAGCACGCGCCGGCTAATCGCCTCGACTCGCACGAAGCTTTTGATCACCGCGTCACGATCTTCGGGCTTTGCCGGCGCCAGGCTCAAGCCGCAATTGCCGACGACCACGGACGTCACGCCATGAAAGCAAGAAGAAGTGCCGAGCGGATCCCAAAACAATTGCGCGTCGAGATGGGTGTGCGGATCGATAAAGCCGGGCGCCACGGCCAAGCCGTCAACGTTGACCGTTCGTTTCGCGCCGCCGTTGATCCGGCCGATTTCGGCGATTTTACCGTCTTGAATGGCGACGTCGCCATAGTAACTCGGCATGCCCGAGCCGTCGTAAATTCTCCCACCTTTGAGTACGAGATCGTACATAGCGTTCGCTCCCCTTCACCGCCGAATTTTCCAGCAGCGCGCTGCAAAACAACTAATCGAATGAACGTTATTCGATGCCTTTAGCCCCAGTCAAGTGATTCAAAAAGCGGCGCAGGAGCGAAACAAGCTGATTGTCAGACTGTTAATTTCACACCGAGCCCCGGTCCATCGGGCAGGCGAACCGCACCGTCGATGACTTCTAATCCCTCGACCAGATCGCCATCGAGTTCTTCGAACTCCGCAATCTCCGATGGTACGATGACTCCCGGCGTGGCGCTGATGAAGTGGGCTTGCGCCGCTTCCACCAGCCGAGTTGATCCGGTTCCGCCGACATGACAAGCGAGTCCGACCGATTGGCAGGCTTCGACCACCGCGCGGCTCTGGCGAATCCCGCCGAGCTTAAGCAACTTAATGCTCACCGCGCCGGCCGCTTTGCGTCGCGCCACCGCGTAGACGTCCTCGGCTGAATTGATCGATTGATCGGCCAGAATCAGCGGTTTAACCGCAGCTGTAACGGCCGCCATGCCCGCCAAGTCTTTCGCCGGCACCGGCTGCTCAGCCATGGTCAATCCCGCGGGCGTGAGCTTGATGATTACGTCGATCGCCGTCGCTGCATCATACGCACCGTTAAAATCCGCGGTCAGCGTCACGCCGGTGCCGACGCTTTCGCGGATCGCCGAGAAGCACTCGATATCCTGGCGTGCGCCCGCGCCCAATTTTACTTTGAGATAACGATAACCCCGTGTGGCAAACTGCGCGGCGCGCTCGGCCATCCATTCGGTCGTGCCCATGCCGAGCATCTTGAGGACCGGAATAACGTTGCGCTTTTTGCCGCCTAACAGCTCGGCAAGCGAAACTTTTTGTGCCTTCGCTTGCAAGTCGAACAGCGCCATCTCCATCGCGACTTTGTGATACGGAAAGTCCGGCATGGCTTGAGCCAGTTCGTTCATCAAACTATCGATTTGGCTGGAATTGCGCCCGATAAAGAACTGCGTCGCCGACTTGAGCGTGGCCATACCCGGCTCAAACGTCGCCGCCCGTGTCGGTAGAATCGACGCCGCGCCGATGCCGGTCAAGCCGTTTTCGCTGTGCAGCTTGACGTAAAACAGTTGCAGCGAATCGGCGCTGTAGCTTGCGGTCTGCCAGCGCACTTTGCGCTGGAGACGGTGCGGAATGAATTCGATGCGGTTAATCTTCATGAGCATGCTGCAAGACGCGAATGCTCCACAAGAAACACTTCTAGCTCATGTGATCGTCTGCTGGCTCAACTGCGGCTCGTAAAGCATTTGGATGACGATGCCGTCGGGATCGGTGCAGTAAAATGACGCGCTGCCGTCGCGATGAATCTTGAACGGGTGAACGATCCGCACGCCTTTGGCAACGAACTCCTGTTCCAGCTCTTTCACGCGGGCGATGCTTTCAACCACGAAGCCCAAATGATCCAGTTGCCTCTCCTCAGCGTCGCTCGTGAAATTCGCAGAAACGCCGTGGATCGCGATGTTGTCGCAGCCGGAAGAAAGATAGACGTTTTGCGGGTCGGGCTCCCAGACTACATCCATCCCGAGAATTTCCTGGTAAAAGTTTTTTGACCGCGCCACATCTTTAACTTTGAGGGCGATGTGGCGCATGCCCTTGAGTCCGGCAATTCGACCCATGGTTTTGACTATAACACAACATCAAAAAAATGCGGACCCGGCGACGGATTCTCAACCCTTGCCACTTCGCCTCAAAAGCGGGATATTTTCTTTCATGAAAGAAGCCCTGTGGTGGCATGCCGAGGCTGACGGCAAGCTCCTCTGCACACTTTGCCCGCGTTTGTGCCGCATCGGCGACGGCCAAGCCGGTTTCTGCTATATCCGGAAAAATGTCGGCGGTAAGCTTTATTCGCTTGGCTATGGCGCTTCGACAGGCTTCGCCATCGATCCCATCGAGAAAAAACCGCTCAATCACTTTCTCCCTGGGAGCGAAATCCTGAGCTTTGGCACCGCCGGCTGCAACTTGGGCTGCCGCTTCTGTCAGAACTGGAGCATCAGCAAGGCAAAACTCGACGACGCGCAGAGTCTTCAGGCATCTCCAGAAAAGGTGGTTGAGCTTGCGCTAAAGCACAAAGTGCCGAGCCTTGCTTTCACTTACAACGATCCGGTGATTTGGGGCGAGTTCGTTATCGATATATCCCGGCTGGCGCGGCAAACGGGTCTGAATAGCGTGATGGTGACGGCGGGTTACATCACGCCTGAAGCTCGTCCGGAAGTCTTTCGCCATATCGATGCCGCCAACGTCGACCTCAAAGCGTTCACGGAACGTTTTTATCACAAGCTCACTTTTTCGCACCTCGATCCGGTGCTCGACACGCTCAAGTGGTTGAAACATGAAACCGAAATCTGGTTCGAGATCACCAATTTAATGATTCCCGGTGAGAATGACGATGCCGACGAGACCAAGCGGCTTTGCGATTGGGTTGTGGAAAATCTCGGTGACGCGGTGCCGCTGCACTTTACGGCATTTCATCCCGACTTTAAGCTCATCGATAAACCCCGAACACCGGCCGTGACGCTGACGCGAGCACGGGCAATCGCTAAATCATGCGGCATCAAATTTTGCTACGTCGGCAATGTTCATCACGATGAAGGACAAACAACCTATTGTCCGGCATGCCGGCGCGCGCTGATCCGTCGTTCGTGGCACGAGATCATCGAAAAGCGCATGAACGGCGATCGCTGCTCTTGTGGCGAAGTCATTCCCGGGCGCTTTACTTTCGCGCAAATGCCGTTTAGCCGGCATCATCGCACCTTGCAATCGCTTCCGCAGTAGCTGCTACCCGGTTCTTGCCTAGCGAAAGGTCAGGAATTGTGTTTTATAGAAAGCGCGGTTTTTTTCCGCTGCAGCCATGGCAAAAATAAAAACAAATACCCGCAACAGTCCGCCGCACCTCGACATCCTTGAGGATATCAGCACCCTCATCAGTCATTCTCACGACCTCCAAGAAACCCTCGATCGGATCGTCGCCACCGTGGTGGACCGAGTGCAGACTGAAGTTTGTTCCATCTACATTCTCGACCGAAAAAAAAACCGCCTGACGCTGCGCGCAACCAGAGGATTGGACCCTGAATCCGTCGACAAAGTCTCGATGGGCACCAGCGAAGGTCTCACCGGGTTAGTCATTGAGAGAATGCGGCCGGTAATGGTCGCCGACACGCTCGCTCATCCGCGCTACAAGTATTTTCCGGAAACCCATGAAGAACATTTTCACTCTTTTCTCGGCGTGCCGCTGATTGAAGGGAAACTGCCTCTTGGCGTTTTGGTCGTGCAGACTTCGCGACGGCGCGAATTTTCCCGCGACGAAATCCGCCTGCTCAAGGCGATCTCTGCGCAAGCCGCAAGTATCATCGTCCAAGCCCGACTCGCAGAATCCCTCAAGAGTAAAGAAGAGGAGCGCAAGGACTTTGAGAAGCGCATGAACGACGCCATGCGCAAGCTGCGCTCCTACGAAGGCAATCGCCGCGAGAAAGCAGCGAAATCCAAACTGCACTGGCGCGGCCGTTTGAACGGTTTGGCCGCGTCGCCCGGTTTCGGTCGCGGCCGTGCGTTCGTTTTGGAGCCGCGCATGGATTTGAGCGCAATCAAAAAGAAAAAAGCGACAAATCGGCAGCGTGAAATGGAACGCTTTCGCGGCGCCGTCGAGCGCGGCATCGACCAGGTCAACGTTGTTAAGACACGCATGAATCAACTGATCTCCAAGGAGGAAAACGCGATCTTCGATGTCTACCGGCTCATCTTGGAAGATCCGACAATCATCCAGCAGATCGAAAATCAAATTCTTAAAGAAGGCTATACGGCCGACTATGCGATTAAGGTCGTCTTCGAGCGCTATTTGCAATCGATCGCGAACCTCGAGGATAACTACCTGCGCGAGCGAACCACCGATGTCAAAGACGCCGCGCAAAGGCTTTTGGAAAACCTATCCGGCGCAGCGGGCCAACAATATAATATTCCCGACGACGCGGTCTTGGTCGCCGAAGATCTCTCGCCGGCGGATCTGAGCATGCTCGAGGGCGACAAGTTCAAAGGCATCGCGCTGGCGACCGGCGGCGTTACTTCCCACGCATCGATCCTCGCCAAGTCTTTCGAGATTCCCAGCGTGGTCGCCATTGAAGGACTCATGGACTCCATCCATAACGACGATATGCTGATCGTGGATGGCAACGCGGGCAATGTCCATGTCAACCCCAACCCGGAAGTGACCCGCGAGTATAATCGCCTGGAAAAGGATTATGCCGCGTTGAACCGCGAACTCAGCGGGCTCAAAAATTTACCTCCTGAAACCACCGACGGTCGGCGCGTGTCGCTTTACGCAAATATCGGCTTGTTAAGCGATGTCGCCTTTGCCCAGCTTCACGGCGCGCAGGGAATCGGCCTTTACCGCACTGAAATCCCGTTTCTGTCGCACCGGGATTTTCCCAGCGAAGAAGAGCAGTATTCGCTTTACAGCCGGGTAGTCGAGAGCATGGTGGGTAAGCCCGTCACGATCCGAACTTTGGATATTGGTGCGGATAAATATCCGACTTACATGCGCAGCGCGACCATCGAGCCAAATCCTTTTTTGGGCTGGCGCTCAATTCGCATTTCGCTCGAAGTCGAGGAAATCTTTAAAACCCAGCTGCGGGCCATTCTTCGGGTCGGCGAACTCGGCCGGGTTCGCTTGCTAATTCCCATGGTCACGAGCCTCGAGGAAATTCAAAAAGTCAAAGAAATTCTCACCGAAGCTAAGAGCGAGCTTGATCACGAGGGCACTCCTTATGATCGGCAAATGGAGCTTGGGATTATGGTCGAAGTGCCTGCCGCGGTTCAACTTGCCGAGCGGTTTTTGCGCGAGGTGGATTTCCTGAGCATCGGAACGAATGATCTGATTCAATACATCCTCGCCGTCGATCGCAGCAATCGAAAAGTGGCAAACCTCTACGAGCCCTTGCATCCCGCGGTGTTGTCCGCTCTGAACGCAACCATCACCGCGGGTAAGAGAGAAGGCAAGCGAGTCGGCATGTGCGGCGAGATGGCCGGCGACCCGCTGTGCGCAATTTTACTCTTGGGAATGGGTTTGGAAGAGTTCAGTACAGGCTCTCTTTATATTCCCGTCATAAAGAAAGCGATTCGATCGATCAGCTACCAAGCTGCGAAGGCGACGGCAGAGATCGTTCTCGAGATGGACACGGTGGGTGAAATTAAGCGCTATTTGTTCGAACAGATGCGTCAGCTTGACATGGTCGAGCTCTTGGAGATGTATCACTAAGCGGGCATAAGACACAAAGCGGGGCTGCAGGCTGATAGGGGTTGAATTGGCACGGCATACGGGTTAAATTAGTATTCGAACGAGCGTTCGAACTGAAAGGAAACCCTATGATCAAGATTTCAACCTTTGACGATTGGATTGAATACTTCCGCCAGTGGCAAAAGGACATCGGTTACGACCCACAGCTACTGGGCAACTATAAATTCGAAACCAAGCTCGGCGAATTGCACGCACCCGAGATCGAATTTGGTGATTTTAAAGGCCAAACAAAGTGGCAGCGAGTGACCCAAATTCCCAACCAATCGATCCGCGATGCCTTGATGAATCTTATCGTTTATCAAGGTGATACGGAGTTTGCGTCCGTCGAACAGCAAAAAAACCTGCTCGATACCGCCCCGACCGAATACGACAGGCAAGCGCTCACCCGAGTCAATAGCGAGGAGATGCGCCATGGTTGGCAGATGTGCTATCTCCTGGTTAATTATTTCGGTGATTCAGGAAAATTGGAAGCACGCAAGCTTTTGGAGCGCCGTGCCTTTCGCGGTGATCGACTGCTCGATTCGTTCAATGCGCCGATTAATAACTGGCTCGACTTTTTTACCTACACGGAATTTGTCGATCGCGACGGTAAGTATCAACTAACCATGCTATCCCACTCGGCGTTCGCGCCTTTAGCCGAGAGTGTAACCGCTATGTTGAAAGAAGAGTTTTTTCATATGTTTACCGGCCACACGGGGCTGACGCGCATTCTCCGAGCCGGAAAAATCCCGATTCCCATCGTGCAAAAATATTTTAACAAGTGGCTATCGACCGCCTATGACTTGTTCGGAACCGATCACTCATCTTCCGCGCACTGGGCTTACACCTGGGGACTAAAGGGGCGATTCGACGAGCACGATGCGACGGTTCCCGCTGAGAAGGACAAGCTCAACGATTTGGCGCGGGCGCACTATATGGCAGAGAGCGCCAAACTCATCGGTCAGCTCAATCAGTTAGTTCCCGACGGACAGCCGAAGCTCTATGCCCCCGATTTTAAGTTCAACCGTTCCATCGGTGAGCATGTCGATAAGACCTTCAGCGTCACGGGGGAATTGCTAACTGCCGAAGCGTATAAGAAACATGTGCAAGAAGTTCTGCCGACGGGGGAAGACGAAAAGGTGCTAGCTGAAATTATCGAAGGTAAAGACTGGGTTGCACAGACACAGTTGAATTAATCCGGCCAAACGCCTGCCCTGTTGCAACTCCGTTTATAGCCGAGTAAGTACGGCAATAAGGAGAAAGTAGTGAGTCGAGTCTGTCTAGTTTGTCAAAATATCGATTGCAAGTCCCGCGGCTCGGAACAACTCACGGCGGAGCTCGAGAAAAGAATTGCTGCCAAGGGGCTGAACGATGTCGAAGTTAAACCGTATATGTGCTTCGGCGCCTGCCAAGAAGGACCAAACATCGTGCTCTATCCCGAGAAAAGCTGGTACGCAAAAGTTAAGGTCGAAGACCTCGACGAGATTATCGATCATCTTGCCGGCGGACCCCATGTCCAACGGTTGGACACCATCGATTCGTCGCTGAAAGAACTCATCTACCAACTTCTCGACACGGGGGTCTTCTAATCCATGGACGGTATCCTTTTCCCGCACGGTGTCCCGGAGGGAAGAGAGGCGTTGAAGGAGTATCGCGCCCGCGGCGGCTATGAAGCGTTAGCTAAAGCGCTTAAGGCTTCTCCCGAAGAGCTCATCCAGCGAGTCGCAGATGCGGGACTCCGTGGTCGCGGCGGTGCTGGCTTTCCGACGGGAAAGAAATGGCAGTTTACCTGCGAAGCCCCGGAGCAGCCGCGTTATCTGGTATTGAACGGCGGCGAAGACGAGCCCGGCAGCAAAAAGGACCGCGTCCTTCTCGAGAATCTTCCTCACCTGGTGCTTGAAGGCAGCATCCTTGGCGCTTACGCGATCGGCGCGACCAAGGCTTATCTTTACATCAATGCTCGGTATGATGCCGCAACAAAGAGCATCAACGATGCCCTGAGTGAAGCCAAAGGTGCTGGCTACTACGGGGAAAATATTCTCGGTGGCGGTTTCAATCTGGACATCGAAGTCGTTCCTGCCCCGCATAACTACGTCGCCGGCGAGGACACTGCAGTTCTTGAAGTCCTCGAAGGCAAAAAGGCCTGGCCTCGGCAAAAGCCGCCATTTCCAGTGACGGTCGGATTGTTCGGTAAACCAACATTGATCAATAACGTCGAGACCTTAGCCAACGTCGCGCCGATCGTGTTAAAGGGCGCCGATTGGTACCGCAAATTTGGTACGGCCGAGAGTACCGGGACGATGATTTTCTCGCTCAATGATGACGTCAACCGCCCCGGCGTTTATGAGCTGCCCTTCGGCACGCCGCTACGGTATTTAATCGAAGAATGCGGCGGCGGCATGAAGGACGATAAAAAGATCAAGGCGATCATGCCGGCGGCGCCGTCATCGGCGTTTTTACCAGCCGAAAAAATCGACACCCGGTTGGATCACAATTCAATGCGCGACGCTGGCGCCGGGCTGGGGTGCGGCGTTATGCGGTTCATCGCCGAAGGCACCTGTATCGTCGAAGAAGTAATAAAAATTTCGGAATTCTTCGCTACGGAATCCTGCGGTCAGTGCCCGGCCTGCCGCATGGAGACCAATACGCTAACCATGATGCTGAAAAAAGTTCAGGCGGGACAAGGCGGCCAGCCGATGCTGGAACAGTTCAGTAAGATTCTCGCCTTCAATAAGGGCAAAGGCTTTTGTAATCTGATCGCCATGCCCGGCCCGCCGATCGAGAGCGCAATCAAGCTTTTCCCTGCCGATTTCGAAGCGCACCTCACGACGGGCAAGTGCCCGGCGAATTAATTTTCCGAGCGATCATCGCACTCACGGCTGGGTGCCTCGGCCCTATCACATTCTCATTTCCACCGATTCATAATCGCTGCCCCGTCATCCCGTTTTCTATCCGCGCTAGGTTGACCTTCTTCACCGCTGCTTGATACTAATTGCCTAAATCCCACAGTGAGGCAGATGATTACTCTGGCCGGCAAATTAATTTTCGTAGCGACGGCGATTCTTGCGCTGTCGGGCACACCGCTCCGAGCTAGCGATGAGGCGCTGATTGACGGCGCCAAGAAAGAAAGCGCGCTCGTCGTTTACACCTCAATGACCGTCGACCAGGCGCAGAAACTCAACGACGCCTTTAAAGCCAAGTATCCTTTCGTCCAGCCGACCATGTTTCGCGCCGTTGGGGAGCGTTTGCTGACCAAAATCATGACGGAGGCACAGGCCGGCCGGTATGATTTCGATGTGGTTCAATCGGCCGAGACCCAAGCTTACTTTCTCAAAAAGCGAAACCTGCTCGCGAAATATCCGTCGCCGGAGGTGAAAAATATCCAAAAGCCGTTTTTCGATCCCGACGGATATTGGGCGGCGGTCTACATGATGCCCAACGTGATCGGCTACAACACCCGCATGTTAAAGCGCAACGAAGTTCCCAAGACCGACGATGAATTATTGAATCCTAGATGGAAAGCCAAGATCGGCATGGATCATTCCAAACCCGAGTGGTTTTCCTGGAAGCTCAAGCGCATGGGCGAAGAAAAGGGCTTGGCTTACATGAAAAAACTCGGCGCCCAAGACTTCAAGCTTTACTCCGGCCTGACCATTCTGACCGGGCTGCTCGCCGCCGGCGAATTTCCGCTCGTGCTGAATACTTATTTGCACAACGTCGAGGACGCCAAACGTAAAAGCGCCCCGGTGGATTGGCTCGCGCAGGATCCGGTTTTTACCAAGTTCCAGCCCATCGGCGTCGGTGCCAAAGCGGCTCATCCCAACGCGGCGAGATTATTTGTCGACTTCGCGCTGTCCGAGGAAGGACAAAAGATCATCGCCTCGTTTGGACGGGTGCCAACGCGGCGTGGCGTGCCAACGACGACTCAAGGCATCGACAAACTAAATTACGTCATCGACGACATCGGCGCCGGCGATGACTTTAACAGATATAGCGAGCTTTTCCGCAGCATCTTTGGCGCGCCCAAATCCTAGAGAGGTCAAAACGATGAGACTCAAACCAATCCAATGGCCTAACGACGCGAAGATCGCCGTCAGCTTTTTTGTCGCCTTCGAAGCGTTCGATAAATCCTCCCAGTATCGGCGCAGCGAAGACGGCAAGCCCGACTATGCGTCGCTTGCCTACGGCGAATACGGCGGCAAGGCTGGCATCTGGCGCATCATGGACGCGCTAAACCGTAACGGAGTCAAAGGCACCATCGATACCAATGGCCGTATCGCCGAAGACTTTCCCGATGCGTTGAAGGAACTTCATGCCGGCGGTCATGAGATCGTCGGCCATGGCTGGGTCAACGACACCGCGCTATCGTCATTGGATGCCGAGGCGGAAAAAAAACTCATCCGGCGAACTCTTGACGCCCTCGCGTCCGCGACCGGTAAGCGCCCGGTGGGCTGGGTCAGTCCCGGTCATCGAATCAATGAGTATAGTTTCGGCCACTATGTGGATGAAGGTATTTTCTGGACCGGTGACCTGCCGGGACCCGATATCCCGCAGCATCGGATTGTTAATGGCAAGCCAATCATCATCATGCCGCGGCTGGATTACGCCAACGACTTGAGTCTTTTGTTCACTCATAAGAATCCAGCGCGAATTTATTTCGACAGCTTCAAGGCAGCCTTCGATTGCCTGTACGCCGAAGGCCAAAACGGCGCGCCCAAGCTCATCGATTGTCTCGTGCACGCGCACATCGGCGGGCGGCCGAACATCATCGGCGTTTTTGAAGAGTGCATCCGCTACGCCAAAAGTTTCCCCGATGTTTGGTTTGCCACCAAAGGCGAGATCGCCAAGTATTATCTCGATCATTACGTAACCAAAGCTTGAAGGAGATCGTTGCATGTCGATGAATAGCGCAATTGAAAAATTTCTCACCGGACTCAAATCGAGCGAGTTGCTGTTAAAACTCAACTGGGATGAATGGCTGGCGTTGGACGCGCCATACAGCGCGACTCAAATAACCACCGCCGACGCCTGGACCCGTTATCAGCGCAATGGTTATGAATGGGACATGCACGGCACACTCTACGCGCCGGAAAAAGAAACTGACCCACGTCGGGCTTCTGTTTTCTTTCACGGCGGCGCAGGCAGCGAAAAGATCATGGATCTGACGCCCGACGGCCGGCCTGGATTAGCGCGCGTGCTCGCTGCGCAGGGGTTCAAAGTGCTGGCGCTTACTTATCCGGGACATTACCCACTCGGCGGCGTCTGGAAGCAACCCGTCGCCGAGCGCAATCCGATCTATCTCAAGGATCGCGACCTGCCGTTGGATGAAATCTCGGACCGCAATTTGAAATGCACGTTCAACGTCATTCTTCAGGGCGCTGCAGCGCTGGCCGATGAGCATTTTGCCGGAAGAGACATCATCGCCTTCGGTCATTCCACCGGCGGGCCGATGGCGGCACACCTCACGCGCTTTTCCAAGAAGACGAAAGTCATCGGCATCGTTGGCTTCGGCAGCGGCGGTCCCGACGGCTGGCGGCTAGAATGGCGCAACAAAACCGGCGCCGAGAAATACAACGAGAAGCCGATCGATCATGTGTCGCGGCGCTCGCCTGACTCGTTTAAAGAGTCGGGTTACGTCGACCCGGAGGATCTTACACCGTGGGGCGGCGCCGACGACTACATCCGTTTAGTCAGCCCGCTGCGCTCGCAGATGAAAACCAGCCTATGCGACAATCAGCATAATGCCGCCGTCGGTATTCTCGAAGAGTATCCGAAGCGCACCGGCTTGCCGCGCGAAGAATATTTCGATCACTTGCAGGAACCCGATCCAAACTGGTTGAAAACCATTCGCGTGCTGCTTACCGCCGGCGAAAATGACAAAGGCCATTGGGTGCGCGGCGAACGCTTAGAAGACAAACGCGAGATGTTCATGGGAGCTAAATACGCCGCGACCACGCGCGGCGCGCACGTCGTGCTCATTCCGCGCTATGGTCATGTGGGATATGCGGAACTCTACAACGAGAAGATCGCTTATCTTTGGCTCTGGGCTCATAAGCACGGTTATTTCGACTAACCAGCGGCAAGGAGATTCTTCGATGCAGGTCCGACATTTAATTGTACTCGTTGCGCTGGTCACTCTCAGTTGGCCGCCTGCGTGGTCGTTAGCGGCTCAAACGAAGCCGATGTCCGTCGCCGAACTTGCTCTTTATAAGGGCAAGGATCGCGAGCAGATTCTGCTCGAGGGCGCGAAAAAAGAAGCGCATGTCACTTTTTACACGTCGAACACCTGGATGGCGGGCTACGTGTCGCAGGAGTTCGGCAAGAAATATCCGTTTATCAAGACCGACGTCTGGCGCAGCGATTCAAAAGAGCTGCTCAAGCGCTTGACCGACGAGGCGGCGGCGGGACGTTTTATCGGCGACGTGGTTGAAACCAGCCCCGACTACATGGCGCTCTTGATCCCCACCCATATGTTTCAAGAAATTTTCTCGCCGGAGCTCGCGCCTTACGATAAAAACGTCAAAGTGAGCGGAAAGAGCGGCGTATATCATTGGACGAGTCGCGAGCTTTACATAAGCTTGGGCTTCAACACGAGTCTCATTGCCCCCGCGGAAGCGCCAAAGACGATGAAAGATCTGCTTGATGCGAAATGGAAAGGTAAAATGTCCATCGCTGGCACGACCACCGGCACGCAATGGATCGGCGCAGTGGTCGAAGCTTACGGCCGCGAGTTTCTCGAAAAGATCGCCAAGCAAGATGTGAACGTGCAGAACATTTCCGGTGCCGCCCTCGCCGAGCTGATCGCGTCCGGCGAAGTGCCGCTGTCGCCGACGATCTTCAATTCGAACATTACCGTCGCCAAGCAAAAAGGCGCGCCGGTGGAATGGCGGCCGATCGATCCGGTAGTCGCCACCACCGGCACCTCCGGCATGGTGGCCAAAGCGCCCAACCCGCACGCGGCGCTTTTGTTCCTCGATTACCTCCACTCCAAAGAGGGACAGGAAGCGGTTCTGAAAGGCGGGCTAAGTTCGGCGCGCAAAGACGTGGCATCATCGGACCAAAAGTTCAAAAAAGTTTACATCGAGAGCAAGTATCCTCCGGAAGTCATGGAGAGAAAATTCGCAGAGTGGGAAGGTCTGAAGCGCCGTCTGTTCATCAGCAGGCGCTGAGCCGACTAAACGAAAGACCCGTTCGGTACAAACAAGACCTGTGCGGCAACAGCCATAGCCGTCGTCACTATCCAGGAGATCGCCAATGCAAGAACCAAAATTGTTCTCCGCCGATTCCCACGTAAACGAACCGCCAGAAGCCTGGGAGCGCATCCCAAAAAATTTGCGTGAGCACGGTCCGCGTTTCGTTCAGGACCCGCCCGGCAAAAAGGGTCTTTATATGGTTTTCGACGGCCATGAACCGGACCCGGTCGGCATGACTTTTACGGCGGGAAAGGAAAAAACCGGCGGTAATTTTCGCAAAGTCATCGAGAACTTTACTTGGGAAGATTGGCGTGGGCCCTGGGACGCTCACGCGCGCTTGGGAGACATGGATTTGGACGGCGTAAAGATGGAAGCGCTTTATCCCAGCATGGCGCGGAACTTTTACAGCCTTAAAGGCGAAGAAACGCCGCTGCAAAAAGCCGGTCTGATTGCCTACAACGACTGGCTTCTCGACTACTGCGCGGTGGCGCCGGATCGGCTGATCGGTTTGTGCCTGCTCTCGGCGCTCGATATCGATTGGTCTTTGGAAGAAATGAAGCGCTGCGCCAAACGCGGCCACAAAGGTGTCGTGCTGCCGTCGGCTTTGCCCGAAGGGATAAGTTACTCCGATCCTGAATTCGATCCGCTCTGGACTTTGGCTCAGGACATGAACTTTCCGATTCACTATCACGTCAATATCGTTCAGGGTCGCGATCGAATGGCCGCCAGGCTGAAAGTAATAACCAAGCTTCAACAAGGGCGCAACGCGGTCAATCGCGCGATTTTGGAACCGTTGAAGCTGCTCACCGATCTGGTTTTCGGTGGCGTGCTGGAACGTTTTCCTAAGCTCCGCGTGGTGCTCGCGGAATACGATCTATCTTGGCTGCATCCGTTCATGAGTAAAATGGACGGCACCTTGCAGCGTGCCCGCTCGGAAGCGCCGGATTCGCTGACCGTCGCTTTGCTTCCCAGCGAAGTTATCCGGCGTCAGGTTTCTATCACTTTCCAAGAAGATCGGATCGGCGTGCTCGGCGCCGATATTTTCAACATGGCGGACAATTACATGTGGGCGAGCGACTACCCGCACGGCGGCTCCACGTGGCCGCGCTCGTGCGAAGTCGTAGACACACAATTCGCCGGCGTCGCGCCGGTAATTCAGCAAAAATTGATCTGGGATAATGCCGCTAAGTTTTATGGTGTGGCGTGAAGGCGCGGTCATAAACAGACTTGGAATGAAGGGATGATGCTCGATCACTGGCGCGCTCGTATCGGTTGGATCCACCCGCGCGTAAACAGCGATATTGAAGTCTACGACTTTTACCAAGCCGCGCCGAAAGACGTGGTGCTGGTCGTGACGCATCTGGAAGTCGTCGACTCGGCACGCAAAGAAGAAGTCGAGGCTTCGCTGAGTTTGCTCGAACGCGCCGTCGAGCGTCTTAATTTGGCCAGCGTTGACTTCATCATGAAAAATGGCGCGCCGGTGCACTTGCACTTTGGCGTCGACGGCCACAAGCGAATTCTCGAACGGCTGCGCTCTGCTTCGAAAGTTCCGGCGACCACCAGTTCACAAGCGCTGGCGGAAGCGTTTCATGAGTTGAGGGCGAAGCGCATTCTGCTGATTTCCTCCTGGCGCAAGGAGTCGGTTCATCTCGCTAATAATCTACGCAACTTTCTTTTGTCCGAGGGCATAGAGATCGCAGCGGTGGAGGGCATCGGCGAGCGCCAGCTGCAGTCCTATGAGAAACTCGGGCTGACGCCGGCCGAGATTTACGCCAATGCGCTGGCCGCCTGTGCAAAATACCCCGACATCGACGCGGTTTACATCCAGTCGGGCACGATGGCGACCATGGGCATCATCGACGCACTGGAACAAAAGATCGGCAAACCCGTCGTCAGCTCCAACAGCGCCAATATTTGGGGTTCGCTAAAACCGCTGACCATAAAAGTTGGCGCAGGTTTCGGCCAACTCTTGAACAGCATCTAATTCGCAGCTTATGCGATTAAGAATTCTCGCAATCCTATTCATCACCTTTGTCTTGAATACTGGTCGCGTAGACTCCTGCGCCGCAGCAGCGCCGACAAGCGGTAAAGCGGCACTAACCAAACTTCGCATCAGCCAATCGGCGGTCAATGCGCGATCGGCGGTTCTTTGGATCGCCCAGGGTCAGGGAATTTTTGCCAAGCACGGCCTCGAAGTGGAAACGATCTACTTGCGCAACAGCAACCTGCAGATGGCGGCATTGGCAACCGGCGATGTGCAGATCGCCAGCAGTGGCGGCGCGCCGGTATTATCGGCAGTTTCCGGCGGCCAGGAGTTAAAGATCGTCGCCAGTCCGAGCAACCGGCTAGCTTACGATGTTGTGGTGCGGCCCGAGATCAAGGAAGCCAGAGATTTGCGCGGCAAGCGTTTCGGCGTCACCAATATCGGCGGCACGACGTGGATGGCAGCCATCCTTGCTTTGGAGCATTTGGGTCTGGATGCAACCCGCGACCAAGTGCGCATCAACGCCATCGGCAATCAGACGATTCTCGCGCAAGCGCTCGAGGCGGGGAATATTGACATCACGCTGCTCGATCCTTTTCTGAGTCGCAAAATGAAACAAAAAGGGTTGTCGATTCTAGTCGAGCTCTATCGAGCCGGAATCCCGTTCGTCAACACCAGCGTCATCGTCAGCGGCAATTATCTGCGCGATCACCCGGATGTCGTCGAAAACGTCGTGAGAGGGTTGCTCGAAGCGCAAGCGTTCATTTCTTTTCCGGCCAACCGAAACATCGTATTGCGGACCATGATGCATCATATGAAGCTCAACGATCTCGCCATATTGGATGAGGGCTATCAGGATCTGCTGGTTGGTTTCGAAAAGAAACCGTACGGCTCGGCGGACGCCCTGCGCAACATCCAACGCATGATGGGCAACTTAAATCCCAAAGTGAGCCGGATCAAAGTCGACGAGATCATCGACAACCGCTTCATTCGCAAGCTCGATGAAAGCGGTTATATCGACGGCCTTTATTCCAAAGGATGAAGTCGAATTTTTACGCCCAGGTGATTCATGAACGATGTCGTTCGACCTTCTCTTGACGGCCTGTCGCGACGGCTTGCCGAGTTTGCCCATGACTTTCGACTCGAACAAGCGCCGCCGGCGGTCTTGGACAACGCCAAGCTGGCGATCCTCGACTGCCTCGGCGTTTCAATTTTAGCCACAACCCAGGAAATCGGCGATTGCTTGCGAAAATTCGCGCGCGTGAATATCACTCCCGGCGCTTGCACGGTATGGGGCACGAACATTAAAACGGGCGTCCGCGACGCGGCGTTTTTAAACGGCACTCTCGCGCACGGCCTCGACTATGATGACAGAAATCACTCGAGCACTTACACACTCGCGGCTGCCATCGCCACGGGTGAAAGCGTCACTGCTACGGGACGCCAGGTGTTGGAAGCATTTATCGCCGGCCGCGAGGTCCGCGCCAGCTTGGATTGCATTTTCTCCGCGCGGTCCAGCGGTATCGGTCCAGGCGCCCGGGGTTGGCACTCCAATGGAATTTTGGGTCCGCTGGCGTCGGCCTGCAGCGCGAGCAAAATTCTAAAATTTGAAACAAAACAAACTTTGGCCGCCATCGGTCTGGCAGCCGGCGCGTGCGGCGCGCTTACGCGCGACGGCGGCACCATGGCGAAACCCTTTCGCTGCGGCCATGCCGCCGCGACGGGCGTCACGTCGGCATTGCTGGCGCAAGCCGGATTTTCCAGCGACGAAACGGTTTTGGAAGGTCGTTACGGCCTGCTCGAAGCCGTCGGCCCGCTCAATGAAGACATTCTCGATTCACTCGGCGTGCATCTCGGCGCCGAATGGGATCTGGAGAAAAGTCTTCGCATCAAACCGTTCGCCTCGTGCACGGCCACGCACAGCGGACTGGAAGCGATGTTACGGCTGGCGCAGCGGGAAAAAATCGCACCCGATGAAGTGGAAACTATTCATTGCGACCTGCGTCCCTATCCGCTCGTTCGCGCCCAACCCAACCGTGGATACGAAGGCCGGTTCAGCATGCCTTTTTGCCTCGCGGTGGCGCTCGTCAATGGCAAGGTCGTGCCGGATGACTTTACCGACGCACGACTGAAAGATGCTCGAATCCAAAATCTGATCCGCCGAACCCAGCATGCGGCGAAAGAACAGCTCACGATAATTCTCAAAGACGGCAGGACATTGTCGGAGCCGTTCAAGCCGGCGACCAATCTCACCGATCTCGAGCAGGTGCGCGACAAGTTCGCTCAGTCGGTGCGCAGCGGTTTTTCTGAAAATCAGACACAGAATATCACGGAGCATGTCGCCCACCTGGAAAGCCTGCAGTCTATCCGAGAATTAGCAAACTTGCTGCAACCAGCTTAGGAGATATTATGCCCTCGACGATACTCATCACGGGCGCCAACGGTTTCATCGGCTCGCACACGGCTCGGCTGATGGAATCCCTCGGATATCGAGTCGTGCCCATCGATGTTGTACAGCGCTCGCCGGATCTCTCCTTGCTGAGCATCAAAACTCCCGGCCACATCATGAACGTCACCGACGCGGCGGCATTTCGGGCGCTCTGCCAGAAGGAGAAGCCCACGCATATTTTTCATGCGGCACATCCTCCGCGCAATGAAGATCCTTCCGTGATCAACTACTGCTATCACGCAATGACTAACGTCTTGGAAGCGGCAAAAGAGCTCGGCATGAGTCGAGTCGTCTATTCGAGCTCGGCATCGATCTACGGCCAGCTCAAGAAACCGGACGGGAGCTTGGTCAAAGAGGAGGATGCCGTCTCCATCTATCCGACCTATTTCTATCGCGCCGCAAAAACCGTATCCGAATGGATGGGCGATTCTTACAAAGAGAAGCACGGCGTTGACTTCGTCGCGCTGAGATACTCGTCGGTTTACGGCCCGGGCCTATACCGGAGCATTCCGTTTGAATTGAAGAAAGGCATCCTCGGCCAAGCCTGCCACCCGTTTCTGACTCGTCCCCTCGATGATTTGATTTACATCGACGATGTGGTCGATGCCGTGCAGCGCGCGCTGTTCTCGGAAGGACCGCTCAGCCGTGCCTACAACATCGGACTCGACAAATCCTACGTCAGTGAAGACCTCGAGCGCGCGATTCGAAAAGCGCTGCCGAATCTGAATTTCGAAATCGGCCAGCATCCCAACGCCGCCGAAGTCGCGCCCCATCGCCTGCGCAGCCCGCTCGATATTTCCCTCGCCAAGCGAGAGCTGGCCTGGGAGCCGAAAATCTATCTGGAAGAAGGCATCGCGCGCCTGGCGGCTTGGCTAACGGAGCACAAAAACAGTTTGCGGTTATAGTCACGGATCAACCGAGGAGTCAGATGATGTTTCTACAGCGAGCACAACTGATCTACACCGGCATTGTTTGTCTCTTCTACTTATCAGGCGCTGCTGCGGCGATGGCCGCCAGTGCGCCGCTGTCCAGCGCGCAATTGGCTCTGTATCAAGGCGCGGACCGAGAAAAAATTCTCATCGACGGCGCAAAGCGCGAAGGACAATTTACGCTCTATACCTCGCATACTTGGTTCAAAACCTTCGTTACGGAATTCGAGAAGAAATATCCCTTTGTCCGAGCGTCGCAATGGCGCAATGATTCGAAGAACATTCTCCGCAAAGTTTTCGAAGAAGTAAGAGCCAGCCGCGTGCTCGCCGACATCGTCGAAACCACCGCCGACGGCATGGGCCTTTTGAAGCGCGAAGGGTTGTTCCAAGAATATTATTCTCCTGAAGCGCGCTACTACCCGAACGAGCTCAAGCCAAAAGGCAAAAGCGGCTATTTTTATCTGCCCAACCGCGAAACCTACAATAGCTTGGGGTTCAACACCAAGCTCGTTCCTCCGGCAGTCGCGCCGCGAAACCTCAAAGACTTGATCGATCCCAAATGGAAAGGCAAGATGGCGATCACCAGCACGACGACCGGCGCTCGTTGGATCGGTAACGCTTTGGAGACTTTGGGCCGCGAGTTTTTGGATAAGTTGGCCGACCAGGACATAAGCGTCCAGGACATGGCACCGGCGGCGCTGATCAATCTGGTCGTCTCCGGCGAGATACCACTGTCGCCGACGATCTTCGATGCCAACGTCACACTGGCCAAACAGAAAGGTGCGCCGGTGGAATGGCGCCCTTTAGAGCCGGTCGTTACCACCGTCGGTTCAGCGGGATTGTTGGCCAAAGCCGCCAACCCGCACACCGCGCTACTGTTCATCGACTATTTGCTTTCCAAGGAAGGACAGGAACTGATCATGAAGGGCGGACTGTGGTCGCCACGCGAGGACATTGGTTCCTTGGAACAGAAGTTTAAGAAGAATTACTTGGACGAAAGGTATTCTTCGGAAGAGATGGAAACGAAACTCGGCCAATGGGAAACTTTGCTGCGCCAACTTTTTCTTCGCAAGCGCTGAAGATTCCAGTGGAGAGAGCCTGTTGACTATGTTTGTGAAAACTCTGGCTTCGGCCTTCATCGGCTTCGTTCTCGTCGCATTCGCGCCATCGCCGATCCTCGCCGCCGGTGCGCCGATGTCGATTCCCCAGTTAGCGCTTTATCAAGGCACCGATCGAGAAAAAATTCTCATCGAAGGGGCCAAGCGCGAGGGACAATTCACTCTCTATGATTCGCACACCTGGTTTCGCACCTACGTCAAAGCATTTGAGAAAAAATACCCGTTCATCACGGTATCCGAATGGCGCAACGATTCGAAGAACTTGATCCGGCGCGCGATGGAAGAATTCAATGCCAGTCGCGCCATTGTCGACGTCGTCGAAACCACTTCCGAAGGCATGGGATTGATGCGGCGGGACGGCTTGTTTCAAGAATATTTTACCCCGGAAGCGCGCTTCTACCCCGACACGGTGAAGTCAAAAGGAAAATCCGGCTTGTATTATCTTGGCAATCGCGAGACGTACAACAGCTTGGGGTTCAACACCACGCTGATTGCAGCGAATGAAGCGCCGAAGACCGTCAAGGATCTTGTCGATGCGAAATGGAAAGGCAAAATGTCCATCGCCGGCACCTCCACCGGGGTGCGCTGGATCGGCAGCATCATCGAAGTCATGGGACGCGAGTTTCTCGATAAGCTGGCCGAGCAGGAAATCAAAGTTCAGGACATGTCCGGCGCCGCGTTGGCCGGGCTCGTCGGAGCAGGCGAGGTTCCTTTGTCGCCGACGATCTTCGACGCCGACGTGACGGTGGCAAAACAGAAAGGCGCGCCGATCGAGTGGCGTCCGCTAGAACCCGTGGTGACGACCGTAGGCTATTCCGCGTTGTCCTCGAAAGCGCCGCACCCGCACGCCGCGCTGCTCTTTCTCGACTACGTTCATTCCAAGGAAGGCCAGCAGCTGATGATGCAAGGCGGGCTCTGGTCGCCGCGCGAAGATACCGGCACGCGCGAGCAGAAGTTTAAGAAAATTTATCTCGACGAGAAGTACTCGCTCGAGGAGATCGAAATCAAGTTCAACCAATGGGAAAAACTGATGCGCCAATTGCTGATACGCAAAAGATAGCGGCGAGGGTAATCGCTTTACCGCGCCGTTCTCAAATCAACAAAGGAGTAATTTACTATGAACAAGCGCCCGTTACCTTATCCCGATCTGATTCTCTACAACGGCAAGATCCGCACCTTCGCTAGTGAAACTTCGACGTGCGAAGCGATTGCCTGCGCGGGTTCGCGCATCGTCGCCACGGGAACATCCGACGATATTCGCCGCTTCGCCGGACCAGAGACTCAGGCGGTTGACCTCAGGGGCCGCACCGCCATTCCCGGACTCACAGACACTCATGTTCATCTCTCGGAAAAGGGCACGGCAGAAATGAAACTCGTCGACTGCCGCGACTTTTACGTCGATGTGCATTCCGTCGCCGATATCTTGCAGCGTCTCGCCAATGCAGCGGCCGGCGCGCCCAAAGGTTCGTGGATCGTTGCGCACGGTAGCCCAATGCAAGATTTTCGACTGCATGACAAACGCTTTCCTGACAGGCATGATCTCGACCGCGCCGTGCCGGACAATCCGGTTTCCGTTTCCTTCGGCGCGCATATTACGGTGGCGAATACTCTCGCCTTGGCCGCGGCAAAGATTACGCGCGACACGCCCGACCCGGCGGGCGGCCACATCAAGCATGATCCCCAAAGCGGCGAGCCCACTGGCGAGCTGCATGAGCGCGCGCAACTCATCGTCAAAAAAGTCGCGCCAGAATTTAATTATCTGCAGCTCAAAGACGGTATCGTGTTCGCATTGCAGCAATGTCTCGAACGCGGCGTCACCACCGTGCACGACATCGTGCGCTACGCCGAACCGGTGCGCGCCTATCAGGAAATCTACAAAGAAGGCAACATGCACGCGCGCGTGAGCATCCTGCCGCGGGTCATCGAATCGATGATCGAATCGAAGAGCTTGATCGAGCTTGGTCTCATCACCGGCTTCGGCAACGAATGGCTGCGCGTGGGCGGCGTCAAGATGAGCATCGATGGCGGCATCACCGGACGCAACGCTTGCTTCTATGAGCCCTACGAAGACGACGAGCACAACCATGGCATCATCCGCATCCAGCAGGATGAGTTGAACCACACCGTGCAGAAATGCCACGAAGCAGGATTACGGTGCTGCGTCCACGCGATCGGCGACCGTGCCTTCGATATGGCGCTCGACGCTTACGAGAGCGCCATCGAACATTCGCCGCGCAAAGACCACCGCCACCGCATCGAGCACATGGGGAACTGGTTGTGCACGCCCGAGCGGATGCAGCGCATGGTTCGCTCCGGCGTCATTGCCATTCCGAACATCGCCATCGGTTACTACGTCGGCGATGCCATTCTCGACTGCGTCGGCGAAAAGCGGCTGACCAAAGCATTCCCGTTTCGGACGCTGCTTAAAAACGGCGTGATCATCGCCGGCGGCTCGGATTCGCCCGGCTATTGGCCCGTCGACCCCCTGAGGGATATCGCCGCGTGCGTGTCGCGTAAGATGCGCTGGGGCGAAGTCTGGGTTCCCGAAGAAAGAATTAGCGTCGGCGAAGCTTTTGCCATGCACACAACGACCGCCGCATGGGTCGGCTTCGAAGAAAATGAGAAGGGCACGCTCGAAGTCGGCAAGCTCGCCGATATCGCCGTGCTCGCCGAGGATCCGTTCGCGATTCAGCCGGAAAAAATCAAGGAGCTAAAAGTCGAAATGACGCTGGTTGGCGGCGAAATCAAATATCAAGCTTAAGTGCGTTCCGGCGGTCACTTATCGCGGGCGACACTGACGAACGGCCGATGCGCCTGGCGCTCGGAAGCGAGTTGGATTTTCTTTCGCTGCTTGTAAATGTGGATACACAGTTCTTCGACCGTCGTCGGCACGGATTCACCGGCTCGAGCTTCAACTTGAGCCGCTTCCCACTGGATCGTGATCGATTGAATTTTGTCGGACTGATCCTGCCACGAGACGCGGAGCAGCCTCCCGCCGGCGCGATCGACATAATTGCCCGCCCATCGCAGCACTTGCGATAAGCTCAAGAGATTCGGAGGTCCGGCGAACGGTTTTCGCTTTTCGCGCCCTGCTACGTCGAGTCTGCGCAAATCTTCCGGCGAATAATGCTTCTCCACGTTCATCGCCATGGAGGTTCCTCTGTGCCACGCTTGCACGATGAAATTGACACCATGGGACTTTATCTCAACCGCCTTCAATTCAAGCGTTTCGATGGTTTGACCGAGGCATCGAAGGACTGACGAATAGCGCATTTTTCCGGATGCGAGTCCGGTTACAGCAGCGGCAATTGGTGACACGTGAGCTTAAGCGAGCAACCGCCATGCCAGAAAATTAGCCCAGAGAGGGCGCAAAGACGCTAAAACACCGCCAGGTTTGTGCAATATTGTTCGCCGAGTCAACGAATGCAGCGAGGATTGATCGCGAACGCACCCGTCGACAGAGCGACTGGGTCACAATGTCATCCTGAGACGATCGTCGAAGGATCTCGTTTGGAGTGACCGAAAAGGCGAGATGCTTCACTTCGTTTCAGCATGAC
>DASWCL010000291.1:0-17222 GCA_036390135.1 Binatia bacterium | reverse complement strand
TGAAGCGCTCTCGCTCTTGCATCCGGTTCGCGATCAAAGACAGCCTGTATCGCATCTTTCATCGGCAGCGGCAGCGGCAATCTCTCGCGGGCTTCATTGTAAAGCGGCGTCACGATTTCAGCGGGCAGCCCAGCCATGAATTTTTGCATGATGCGGGTCGACGCGTCGCGGTTGGTTTTGAGCGCGATGCGTAGGAAAGTGTCTCCCTCAGAACCATACTGCGTCACGCCAACGATCTTTCCCCGAAGTTCTTCGAGTTTGTGGATTCTCATCTGGGGCGCGACGATGATCCTTTGGCTGGAGTAGTTCGCGATCGCCGCAAGAATCACCGGATCGGCGCCACTCAGCCTGGCCCGAACCAGCGGCGTCACTCCCGCCATCGTATAATCGAAATTGCCTGCGATCAGTGATTGAACATTCCGCGGGCTACCGCTCACTAAAACAATCTGCGCATCCAAACCCTGCTTGCGGAAAATTCCAGTTTCCTGCGCCAAGGTCGGGACGATCATTTGCTCGCTCGCCGCGACGTACGCGGCGACGATCTTCTTTCGTTCTTGCGATTCCGCCAAGTCAGCGAGAAAAATGTTCACAACGCCGAGAACGAATAGCGATGCTGCCAGCCCGCGTTTTGTTTTAAATCTCCCAACATTCATGATTCGCCGATACTTTATCCATTGGTACGCGCGATAGTTCATTATCGCATCATTTTTATCGCTTCATTTACGTCCGCAAAATTTAATTGCGCTTTAACTGCATCGTTACCCGCGCGCAACCGAGAACCCATAATCTCGGGGTGAAATTATTTCACGGAGGTATTTTTATGGACAAACCCCATCGACAGAGATTTACCGCCGGCATCGCTCTGTGGGCGATGATGGTCGGTCAGTTTGGGATGCCACTCTCGTACGCGGCGCAGGACGCCGGCGGCGCGAAAACACAGACCAAGCAAGAAAAAGAGCCGGATACCGAGAGCCCGATCAAGCATGTTCTGATTCTCATCGCCGAGAACCGGAGCTTCGATCACACCTTCGGCACGTACAAGCCGAAAAACGGCCAGACGATTTCAAATTTGCTGTCGAAAGGCGTCGTCAACGCCGACGGCACGTCGGGTCCGAATTTCGCTCTGGCCGCGCAATTCACCGTCGCGCCCCAGTCGGCTTATTACATCAGCGCGGCGAGCAAAACTCCGTATGCGATCCTTCCGCCATCTGATACTCTCGGCGCACCGACGGCGCAGACAGACACCGCGCCGCCGTTCAAAACCTTGCAGGAAGCTGCTGCGGAAAAAGATCTCGCGCCCGACGATCTCGCACTGTTGACCACCGGCGCCAGCGCCCTATCCGCGCGAGTCGTCGATGCGCGCGTTACCAACGCAACGAGCCTTCCCAATGGCCCGTTTAAATTGACCGGGCCGACGATGCCCTATGACGCGTATACCGGTGACACGATCCATCGCTTTTATCAAATGTGGCAGCAATCGAACTGCGCGCTGAGCAACGCGACCCGCGACAATCCAACCGGCTGCCTGAGCGACCTTTACCCCTTCGTCAACATCAGTTTTTCGACCAGCGATAACGGCGTCGGCAATCCAATGGCCTTTTTCAACGTCAACGACGGCGACGTCCCGTTGCTGAAGCAACTCGCCGACGAGTTTGCGTCGAGCGACAATTTTCACCAGTCAGTAATGGGCGGGACGGCGGTCAACCATGTCATGCTCGGCACCGGCGATGCTTACTTCTTCAGCGACGGCAACGGCAACGCGATCACACCGCCGGCGAATATCGTCATCGCCAATCCGAATCCCAAACCAAGCACTAATAATACTTACATAGCGGACGGCAATTGGAGCAACTGCGCCGATCTCGCTCAGCCCGGCATCGCGCCGATCGTAAATTATCTCGATTCTCTGCCCTACGAAGCGAATGCAAACTGCGCTTCCAACCATTTCTATCTGCTCAACAACGTCAACCCTGCCTTTTTGCCCAACGGTCAGTTGCGCACGAGCGGAGCCTTCGTGCCGCCATCGAGCGTCCGCACCATCGGTGACGCGCTGAAGGAAAAAAATATCTCCTGGGCTTATTTCGGCGGCGCGTTCAATGCCGCCGCGAATCTCGCCAATGGCTCCACCAATCCGGCGGACGCCATCGGCGTGGCCTATTGCCAGATCTGCAATCCTTTTCAATACGCCAAGTCGATCATGGGCGATCCGGCAGAGCGTTCAGAGCATATCAAAGACACCGCCGATCTGTTCAGTGACATCGAAAACGACACACTGCCGGCGGTGTCGTTCGCCAAGCCGGACGGATTGCTCGATGGCCATCCGCAATCATCGAAGCTTGGTTTGTTCGAAGCTTATCTGAAAAACATCCTCGCCAAGTTGGACAATAATCCCAAACTAAGAGCGAAGACCGCCATCTTCGTCGCCTTCGATGAGACCGGCGGCTATTACGACTCCGGCTTTATCCAGCCCGTTGATTTTTTCGGCGACGGCCCGCGCATCCCATTCCTCGTCGTCTCGCAGTTCTCGCGTGGTGGCAAGATCAATCATACCTACACGGATCACGTCTCGATTCTGAAGTTCATCGAGCGCAATTGGCGTCTCGCGCCGCTTACTGAGCGCAGCCGTGACAACCTGCCCAATCCTGTAGGGCAGCAAGACAATCCGTACGTGCCGTCGAATATGCCGGCCATTGGCGACCTATTCGACATGTTCAATTTCGGCAACGGACAGGGCAATTAGGAAATGTCGGGGTGATTGCCCTAGGTTGGAGAGCTCAACAACGGAATTCAACCGACCCCATACGGAGCGGCGGCTGTTGCCGCCGCTCCGTATGGCAAATCAGCATAAACCTTCCCCCAAGCCACACCGCGAAGTGACTAACGGATGTATACGCTAGTACGCCAATGCTCTTAACCCGGCGAAACGCGATCGAAATAACCCGCCTCATCCAATTTTTTGCACACGCTCATATCGGCGATGTCCTCGGGCTTGAGCTCGATCGCCTTCGGATTCAAGCCATGCTGCGCCATCAATTTCAAAACAGAGGCGATGCCCGGGAAGCTTGGACAGGGTTTGCGTGGAAAGGATTCGGCAATCGTCTGATAGGCGCGTTCCAAACGATCGGCGCGATCGATACGTAAATTGCGCGCGATACTGTCGACGACCATTTTTCTATTCCCAGGATTTTGCACAAAGGCGATGCCTTCGATGACCGCTTTGGCGAGATTCTCGACGACTCGGGAATTGGCGCGAATATATTTGCGCGATGTGACCAAGCCCGACGATTGAAACGGCACATTCGCTTTGCCCAGATCGAACAGTGCCGGATAGCCTTGTTGCAGTACGATTTGCTCAACCTCCGGATTGAAAAACGCGGCGTCGATGCCGCCAGCGAACAAAGCGGACATGCGTTCCGGCGTGCTGCCGGTGTTCAAGAGCGTGATGCGGTCGCGCCGCGGCACCAGACCCAAATGATCCAGACCGGTGTAAGTCGCCAGCGCGAGCGAGCCGGACGGCGTGCCGATGCCGATTTTCTTACCCTTCAAATCTTCGGCACTTTTGATCCCCGGGCGCGCGTTCAAAAAGTAGTTTAGCTTTTCTTCCATACCGAGGAGCATCGTCATGTCGCCGCCCGCAGTAACAGCGTTGATGACATGAGTGGCGCCGAGCAAACCGAACTGAATATCGCCGGCGAGCATGGACTGCATCGCCCGCCCGGCGATGATGTAGATCAACTGTGGATCGAGGTTGTACTTGCGGAAAATTCCTTGTTCCTTGGCAATCCAGAGCGGCATCGCGTTGCCGCCGATGGCACCGTAGGCAAACAGGAACTTTGTCGGCGCTTGAGCGGCGTGCGCGCCGCCCGCCCAAAGGCAACAAGAAAAAATCGCCGCCAACCATCGACCTTTCATGCATGCCCGCCGGCTTCTAAACCTCTCGAACTATTTGAACGGCTTGAACCCGTTACTTAACCCGCCGTCCCTGTCCGAAAAGTATTTTCTTTGCCTCCTCGGTCATACCGCGAGTGTCAGGATTGACCTGCCGCGCTATCGCATAGGCGCGTTCGACAGCGGGCCTCATTTGAATTGTTTTGAACCAGCGCTTGAGATTGGGAAAGTCATTTAAATCCTGACCTTGGCGCTCGTGCAGCACGATCCATGGATAACAAGCCATATCGGCGATCGAGTAATCACCAGCGACGAATTCGCGGTCGGTGAGCCGCTCATCCAGCACGCCGTAAAGCCGTTCGGTCTCTTTCGTGTAGCGTTCGATCGCGTAGGTAATTTTCTCAGCGCTGTAATTCCTGAAGTGATGATTCTGCCCGAGCATCGGACCGAGCCCGCCCATCTGCCAGAACAGCCATTGCATCACTTCCGTGCGCCCGCGCACGTCACTCGGCAAATACGCAGCAGTTTTCATCGCGAGGTATTCGAGGATCGCGCCGGATTCAAAAATGCTGAGCGGTTCACCCTCGTCCGCCGGCTCATGATCGACGATCGCCGGAATCCGATTGTTCGGTGAGATCTTCAAAAACTCCGGCTGGAACTGCTCACCCTTGCCGATATTGACCGGTTTGATCGTATAGAGCAGTCCCGTCTCTTCAAGAAAAATCGTGATCTTGTGTCCGTTCGGCGTCGTCCAATAGTAAAGATCAATCATGAGAACCTCCAGTTAGGCAATAGCCATTAGGCAGTAGGCAATAGTTAAGTCAGTTTAGAAACCAAGGAACCGAGCATTTTACTGATCTCCGTAATTTCACTCAGGACAGAAGCAATCTCCTCTTCTACCAAATAATTAAGCCGCCGACACCAAACAAGAAGGTCCTTATAGTTGTTGATCATCGATCTCAAATCGTCGGCGCTAATCTTGTAGTTTTCTAATGCCTATTGCCTTCCGTAAATCCGATCAATGAACCCTTCTTTTTCCAGCTCGCGCACGATGCTGTCGTCGATCAGGCTGTCCACCGTAACTTTGCTGCCGGGCGCTTGTTTCAACGCATCGTCGAGCTGGATTTTCATTCCTTCGCGAGTCGTGTAGGGGACTCGTTCGATAATTTTGACGGTCGAATCGTAGGAGCTATCGAGATATGCCTTGTTGGCGCCGCGCAGGTATTTGGCGACGATCTTTTGTGCGCCTTCTTTATTGGTCTTGAAATAGTGCGACGCTTCGATCAGCGCCATCATGACTCTTTTAACGACTGAGCGATTCTTCGCCAGATAGCTCTTAGTCGTCACGGCGCAGATGAATGGTAGCGGATAGGGTTTTTTGAGATCGGCCATGTCTGCCAGGATGCGGTGCGGCAACCCGCCGGGAATCAGATTCACATTCCCCGGCGGCGACGGAAATCCGGCGATCACACCGCGACTGAACCCGGCCGCCCGCTCAGAGGCGCCGCCGACCTGCAAGATCTTCACATCTTCCTGCGGCCTCAGTCCCAAGCCTTTGAGCAGCTCGCGCGCGGCCACGTCCGATACGCTGCCGAAACGGCTGATGCCGATGGATTTTCCCTTTAAGTCTTCCGGACTCTTGATGCTGTCGAGCACGACCAATTCATACGCCAGAACGTTAATCGTACAGCCGACGCTGACCGTGTCGGCGCCGCGCACAGCCGCATTGGCGACGCCGCTCCCCGCCGCGTTGCCGATTTGAATATCCTGCGCCACGATCGCCGTGATGCCGACGGTTGTGCTGCCGATGTAAACCATATCCACGTCCAGCCCGTTCTTTTTGAAAAAGCCGCCATCCTGCGCAATCGTCCAGATCTGATTGAGCGTGTCCGTCGAGCTGTAAGCAATTTTGATCTTATCTTGCGCTTGCGCGTGCACCGGCCAAACGACAATCAGAAACAACAATGACCAAAGAAATTTTCTAAAACTTTTACTTCTATGGTTCATAAGTCCCTCGTCTTTGCCGATTTTCCGTTGGGGGCGCAGCATGCTGCGCCCCTACTATCCCTATTGCGATTGCCCTTTCTCCTGCAGCGCTTTGTAAACCTTCTCCGCCGTAACCGGCACGTCAAACAGCCGCACACCGCAAGCATCGTGAACGGCATTGGCGATCGCCGCCGGCGGCGTCACGTTGGCATGCTCGCCGATGCCTTTGGCTTCATACGGCCCGGGGCCGTTGTTGCCTTGCACCAACACGGTTTTGAGCTTGGGAATATCGAGGATATTGGGGATTTTGTACTCGCCGAGATTCGTCGTGGTAATTTTACCTTGATCATCGATCAATTCTTCCATCAATCCGGTGCCGATCGCCATAATCGCCTCACCGTCGATCTGTCCCTGATGACCGAGAGGATTGATGATCGTGCCGACGTCGTGGGCTGTGACGAATTTATTTAATTTCACTCTCCCCGTTTCCCGATCGACCTCGACCTCGGCTACCTGAGCGATGAATGAAGTCGACGAGCCTTTACGCGGCACTTCGGTTTCCACGCTGACCATCACCGGTCCTTCGTTCGCCTTGACGACGTCGATCAATGTAAGCGGTTTTGCCTTGCCGCCCTTGGCGGAAAACTTCCCAGACTTGTAAATAACTTGATCTTCGGCGCAGCCGAACAGTTTGGCCGCCTGCGCGTTGAGCTTTTTGCGCAGCTCGGCGCTCGCTTGAAACGCCGCGGCGCTGTTAATATTCGTCGAACGGCTGCCGCCGAAGCCGACGTCGACACTGTAGGAAACATCCGCGGTGTTGCCGATGCGACAGCGCACTTGTTCGTAGGGCACCTGCATCTCGGCGGCGACGGTTTGGCATAAAATAGTCTGCAACCCCGTGCCCTGATCGCCGGCGACGGTGAACACGGTAAGCGTACCGTCGGGTTCGGCGGTCAGATTCACCCACACTTTGCCCGCGCCGGTGCCGCGCTCGTACATCGCCACGCCGCGGCCGACGTTGGGTCGCTTGGGCGATTTCCAGGCGGCCGCATCGAGCGCGGCCTTCAATGTTTCTTTCGCCTTCACGCCGATCCAAGATTTGCCCAGGGCATTTTCTTCGCCCTCGCCGATGAGATTCATCATGCGAAATTTCGCCGGATCCATTTTCAATTCTCTGGCGATAAGATCCATGTGCGATTCAGACGCAAACACCGCTTGGATCGCGCCGGGCGCGCGCCAGAAACCGCAGGGCACGGTGTTCGTGTACACCTGCAGCGCTTCCATATAACTGTTGTCGATGCGGTAGGGCGTCGCCGAACCGGCGCCGCCGATGCTGGCGCGGCCGGGTTTCATACCCGCGTAGGCGCCGGTGCCATGAATCGCTTGCAGGTAGCGCGCGGTCATTCGCCCGTCGCGCCTCACGCCGGTCTTCACTTTGATCACGGTGTAATGATCGGGGTTCATCGCTGTCAGTTCTTCGGTGTGCGTCAGAATAATCTTCACCGGCCGCTTTGCTTGCTTGGCAAGAAAGTAACAGATTGGCAACTCACCTGCGCCGCTCTTGCCACCGAAGTCAGCGCCGACGTGAACCGCCTGCAGGCGAATCTGATTGGCCGGAATACCGGCTGCTTTGGCAAACTGCGCGCGCGTCCCGAAAGGACCTTTGGTCGAAGCCCATGCATTGACCTTGCCGTCATCTTCGATTTTGACGAGAAACGATTGCGGCTCGAGGTATCCTTGATGATGGATCGGCATACGGAAGGTGTGTTCGATCACCAAGTCTGCGTCACGAAAACCCTTGTCGACGTCGCCCTTGCCCCAGCTTAGTTTGTTCACAACGTTGCCACCCGCCGGACCCATGATGTCCGCCGGAGCGCCATCGTAACCGGGCGCATTGTCATGCAAGACAGGCGCATCGGGCTTCATTGCGTCGAGCACATCGAAAACCGCCGGCAGTTCTTCGTACTCGGCCTCGATTAAGCTAATAGCCTCTTCCGCCGCATCCCGGCTTTCCGCGGCGACGGCTGCAACTTTATCGCCGACGTAACGCACTTTGTCCCAACACAGCACCGGGATGTCACGGATGCTTTTGCCCTGGTAATGATTGGGCTCATCCTTGCCGGTGACGATCGCTTTGACACCCGGCACCTGCCAGGCTTTTGACGTGTCGATCTTGACGATGCGCGCATGCGCATACGGACTGCGCAGAATCTTGCCCCAAAGAGTATCGGGAAAATGCACGTCCGCGCCGTAAATCGCCTGTCCGCTGACTTTATCCGCGCCCTCCACGCGCCCCACCGCCGCGCCGATGATCGATGATGATCCTGCCATGTCGAATTCTCCTCCGCTCCAATTATGTTATGCTCGAGATAAACCTAAAACGACCGACACAGGAATTGTGGATTCTCAACACTCACTTCACTGCCTCACTTGCAAAGAGCGCGTGCGCGAGCTGCTGACAACGCTCTATGGCAATTGCCAAGTAAACCATTCATTCCCTTGGTCCGCCTTGCCGCAGGACTACGCGAACGCTTCCATCGGCAGCCTACTGGAACGAATTCAATCAGAACTTGGAAATTTCCGCGGCCATCGCGACTTTATCAAAAGCATGCAGATGCCGCCCTGCGATTACTTCGTTTCAAACCCGCCTTTTATCTTAGAATTCGACGAGAGCCAACACTTTACCCGGCCGCGGCTCATCACGCTCTCGCTCTATCCAGACGATTTGAAGCTGGGTTTCTCGCCGTCGCAATGGCGGGAGTTATGCCGCGAGATCAGCGCCGAGGACGACCGGCCCGTCGACCGCGACGAACGGCGCGCCTGGTACGACACGCTGCGCGATCTGGTGCCGACGGTGCACGGCTTCAGCCCGACGATGCGGCTTTACGCCGGCACCTATCCGTGGTGCTCCCTCAGTGCCGCGTCTGAGCCGCATCGGAATCAGTTTCTTGGGTTCCTCGAAAGCCCGTTGCCACCAGGAAATCGCTAAAACAATAAAAGAGTTGCGAGTTGGCGAAGACTTTTGCTTGGCGGCTCGTACCAATCATTGAACGGCAGTGTATCTGGCCTTATCTTCCGAGCCCGGTGGTTGTATGATCAATTTCGCAAGTCGCACCGTCAATTCGCGCACTTCAACACTATGGCGACAGCTTGGCCGGACAAAGACGACCACGAATTGCTCGCGCTCATTCAAGACGGCAATGGCCAAGCCTTTGCCGTTCTCGTTGAGCGCCACACCAACCGTTTCTATCGCCTGGCTTATCGTTATCTCCAAAGCAAAGCAGCGGCCGAAGATGTGGTTCAGGATGCTTTCGTCAAGATATGGGAGAACCCGGCGCTCTGGCAGCCGGAGCGGAACAGCAAGTTTACCACGTGGTTTTACCGGGTCGTGGTGAATTTATGCCTGGATATGCGAAAGAGGAAACGGCAGGTAGCGCTCGATGACGAGATCCAGTTGGTCGATGAGCGCGAGCCGGTCGATGAAACGATGATGCGGGCTCAAGAACAAAAGATATTGGAGAAAGAAATCGCCGCTCTGCCGGAGCGTCAGCAGACCGCGTTGAATCTTTGTTTCGACGAGGGTTTGAGCAACCGGGAGGCGGCCGAGATCATGGGACTCAATCTCAAGGCGCTGCAGTCATTGATCATGCGCGCCAAGACGACGCTGAAAGAACGAATGAAAGCCATTTTGTGAGGTAGTTATGGATGATAACCGCGATGAAAAACTCGATCTGCTGCTGCGTTCGCGCCGAGTCGAATCTGCCACTCCAGACCTGGCCCAGCGGATTATTTTGCAGGCGCGGCAGCTGCCGCAAAACAAGACGTTTTCGCTGTGGCAGTGGCTGCGCGAGCTGTGCGTCGAATTTCATCTGCCCAAGCCCGCCTATGTCCTCGCGACGGCGCTCATCTTCGGGCTGGTGATCGGCTTCAGCACGCCGCCGGACACGACTCCGGTCGCCAACGACAGCGTCTCGAGCGTGAGCGCGCAAAACGTTTTCTCTACGGATGAGGCGCTGTTATGACCAAGAGGTTCAAATTGGTATTTCTCGCTTCGCTCGTCTTGAATATCGTTTTGCTCGGCGTGATCGTCGGCCACTTGCCGCGCAGTCTTGAGAGCACACCGTCGCGCCGGCAACAGATGGAACAATCGCTGCAGAAACTGCCCGATCCCATCGAAGCCCGTTTTCGCGAAAAGTTTCAGCAAATTCGCGCCGCCGGCGATCCGGTGCGCCAGCAAATGGACGCCGCGCGCGACGAGGCGCTGCGTTTACTCAGCACCGAGCCGTTTGATGAAGCCGCCTATGATCAGCAGGTAAAGAAAATCGATGAATTGCGCGAAGAGATGTTCAAGCGCATGGGCCAAGTGATCAAGCAAACCGTTAAAGAGCTTTCCCCCGAAGAGCGCCGCATGTTCGCCGACCTGCTGCGCCGCCCGCCTCCTCCCGGGTAAAAGCAGCCAAATCTACCCCCGCAGGGGCCCCGGGCAGAACGGTCCCCATTGTCTAAGCGCCGGTAATCCCGGCGCTTTTTTTTGGTGTCACTGGAGCGAAGACTGGTGGCTCCTTAGTCGTATTAAGTGGTGACAACGCTGGGAAGGGGCGAAGGGATATGAAGATGAAATGGAATATTAAATTAGTAATGGGGCAGCGAAAGAAACTGATCGGGGTCTTTGTGGTTGCGGCAATCGCCGCAGGCGGCTGGTACTGGTACAGCGCGGCCGCTCAAGACCCCCAGAGCGCCACGCTTCGACCGGTGGCCGTCACCCGCGGCACGATCGAAGAAGTGGTCACTTCCCAGGGCAAACTGGAGCCGAAGCAATACGTCGACGTCGGCACCCAGGTATCGGGACAGCTCAAGAAAATCTACGTCGACATCGGTGATGCGGTAAAGCAAGGCCAGCTTCTCGCGGAGATCGATCCGCGCGTTTATCAGGCTCAAGTGGAAGCGGGTGAAGCCAAGCTGAACAGCTTGCGCGCTCAGTTAATTCAGCAGAAAGCCGAGGCGGTGCTGGCCGATCAAAATCTCCAGCGCAATCAAAATCTGATCGCGGTCAACGCCGTGAGCAAGCAGGCACTGCAGGAAACGGAATCGCAAGCGGCCGTCGCTAAAGCGCAAGTCGACTCGATCGCCGCGCAGATGCAAGAAACCGAGTCCAATCTCAAAGCGAGCCGCGCCAATCTCGGCTTCACCAAAATCTACGCGCCGGTCGCCGGCACCGTAACCACATTGCCGACCAAAGAAGGGCAAACGCTCAACGCCAATCAGAGCGCGCCGACGATCTTGCAAGTAGCGAATTTGGATCTGATGACCGTGCGCGCCCAGGTTGCCGAGGCGGATGTCAACCGTTTGAAAGAAAACATGCCGGCCTATTTCACCACCCTCGGCAACAGCGAGCATCGTTGGCAGGGCACGGTGCGCCAAATTCAGCCCTCGCCGGAAATCGTCAACGACGTGGTCCTCTATGACGTCCTGATCGATGTGAAAAACGACGGGCGACAGCTGAAAACCGGTATGACGACGCAGGTCTTTTTTATCCTCGGCAAAGCCGAGAACGCGGTGATCGTGCCGGCGGAAGTGCTGACCCGGCGCGCCGGCAAAGAGGACAACGATAAAGGCAAAGCCTACCGGGTCGCCGTTGCCACCGACACTGGTCGCGAACAGCGCGTGATTCACGTCGGCCTGCAGACGCGCACCCAGGCCGAAGTCACCGACGGCTTGAAGGAAGGCGAAAACATCTACGTCAGCCGCCCGGCAGGCAATCCGAACACCAACGGCAATGCTCAGCAGACCAACAACAACCGCGCCAACGCGCAGCGCTTGAACCGAGGACCGCAGTTATGAACCCGACAATCTTAGAACTCACGGACGTTCAGAAACACTACACCAATGGCGACACGACGGTCCGCGCTCTCGACGGAGTATCGCTGACGATCCAGCGCGGTGAGTTCGTCGCGATCATGGGTCAATCGGGCTCCGGCAAGTCGACCTTGATGAACATCATCGGCTGTCTCGATCGCCCGACTTCCGGCAGCTACAGGGTGCTCGGCAGAGAAGCGGCGAATCTCTCGCCCGACGAGCTGGCGTCGTTACGCCGGGAAACCTTCGGCTTTGTCTTTCAGCGCTACAATCTGCTCGCCACGGCGACGGCCGGCGAGAATGTCGCCATACCATCGGTGTACGCCGGCCTGCCTAAACATAAACGAACGACGCACGCCCATGAGCTGTTGCAACGGCTTGGACTCGGCGATCGCACCGATCACCGGCCTTCGGAACTTTCCGGCGGCCAACAGCAGCGCGTCGCGATCGCCCGCGCCTTGGTCAATAACCCGCCGGTGATTCTCGCCGATGAGCCCACCGGCGCCCTCGACAGCAAAAGCGGCGATGAAGTGCTGGCGTTGCTCAAGAGCCTCCATGCCGAAGGACGCACGATCATCTTGATCACCCATGCGGAAAATGTCGCCCAACACGCCGGCCGCATCGTGCGTATCCAGGACGGACGGATTATTGAAGACACCGGAAGGGTCAACGATCAACCCGCCGAGAACCTCGCCGCGGACAACCGAAGCTTCGAAAGCGCCGTCAGTTTGTTGGCCAGCATGCAGGAAGCGCTGGTCACGGCATGGCGGTCGTTGCGCGTGAACATCTTCCGGACAATTCTCACCCTGCTCGGTATCATCATCGGTGTCTCGGCCGTGGTTGCCATGCTGGCGGTCGGTGAAGGCAGCCGGCAGAAAGTACTCGACCGGATCAGTTCTTTCGGCACCAATCTCATGCTGATTCGCCCCGGCGCCGCCGGCATTAGAAACACCGGCGATATCGCCACGCTCGTGCCGGAGGACGCCGCAGCGATCAAAGCGCTGCCCAATATCGCCGCTGCTTTACCCGAGCGTAGCGGCCGCGCCACAGTGCGTCTCGGCAACATCGACTACCAGACTTCGGTCCAAGGCACCGGCGAAGATTTTCCTTCAGCGCGCGATTGGCCGGTTGCCGAAGGACAATTTTTCAACATCGATGACATGAAGCACTACGCTGCGGTTGTCGTCCTTGGCCGCACCGTGTCGAAAACGCTTTTCCCCGACGGCGCTAACCCGGTGGGAAAATACGTCCTACTGAAAAACGTGCCGTTTTTGGTCACCGGCGTCATGACCGAAAAAGGCGCCTCACCCAACGGCAGCGACCAGGATGATGTGATCTTTGTGCCGATCACCACCGGCTTGGTGCGGCTCTTCGGCAAAAATTATTTGAGCAGCATCACCATTAAAGTGACCGACTCCGCCGACATCGAAGCGACCCAGACAAACGTCGAAACGCTTTTGAAAGAGCGCCACAAGACCGAAGACTTCAGCGTGCGCAATATGGCGTCGTTTCTCCAGGCAGCAATGGAAACCCAGGATACGTTCACCTTGCTCTTGGGCACCGTGGCGGCGATTTCTCTTTTGGTCGGCGGCATCGGCGTGATGAACATCATGTTGGTCAGCGTCGTCGAGCGCACCCGCGAGATCGGCATCCGCATGGCGACCGGCGCACGCATGCGCGACATCTTGCTTCAGTTCAACATCGAAGCCGCCGTGGTCTGCGCCGCCGGTGGCATTTTGGGAATTCTCATCGGCATCGCTGCCGGCATGGTTCTACGATATAGCGGCATGTCGGTGATTTTTTCCGTAACGCCCGCCGTGCTGGCATTCGCCTGCGCGTCGGCCACGGGATTGATCTTCGGTTATTTACCGGCGCGCAAAGCAGCGCAGCTCGATCCAGTCATCGCTTTAGCTTCGGAGTGAGGTGAATTATGCGTAACCATCCAATAAAAACTACAATCGCGCTTTCATTGGCGCTGTCAGCCTGTAGCCTTGCGCCCAATTATCAACGGCCGCAAATGGCGGTCCCCACCGGCTGGTCGGACGTGGCGGGAGTCGGCGTCGCTGCGCAACCCAGCAGCACACCTTTTTGGCAGGAGTTTGGCAATGCGGATCTGAATAATTTGATCGACACCGCGCTCGCGCAAAATCTCGACCTGGAAGCGGCTCTGCACCGCATTGAGCAAGCGCGTGGCCAAGCAAAAGTCGCGTCATCGCCGCTTTATCCGACGGTGAGCGCCAGCGGCTCGGCATCGCGAACCTTTCAAGACCAGAAAGACACCAATTCCGTGCGCGGCGGCGGCAGCATCAGCTATGAAGTTGACTTGTGGGGCAAGAACCGCAATCAAGCCAAATCTGCTGACTATATCGTCGACGCAAGCCAATTTGACCGCGAAGCGTTGCGCCTCGTGATCACTGCCGACGTGACCGATTTTTATACCCAGATTTTGAGCCTCAACGATCGCGTTCGCATCGCCGAATTCAATCTGAAAAATGCCGAAGAGATCCTGCGCATCATCGAAGCGCGCTTCGCTCAAGGTGGCGTCTCCGGGCTCGAAGTCTCGCAACAGCGCGTAGCCGTGAACGGCTTCCGTACGACGTTGGCGGCGCTCAACGAGCAGCGCACCACCAGCGGCAATGCCCTGGCGATATTGCTCGGAAAAGCGCCGCAGAATTTGTCGGCGCCGACGGCGCCGCTCGCGTCGCTGAAGATGCCGCAAGTGAATCTGACGCCGCCGGCAACTTTGCTGACCGCCCGCCCGGATATCCAGAGCGCCGAGGCAGGATTGCGCAGCGCCAATGCCGACATCGGCGTAGCGCGAGCCGCCTTCTTTCCATCCCTCACGATCAGCGCCGATACCGTGATCGCGGCTGGCTTCGGCGGACCAGCCGCCGCAGCCAGCTCGATCGCATCGAGCCTACTCGCACCGATTTTCACCGGCGGCCGGCTCACCGGTAACTTGGAGGGAGTGACGGCGCGTCAGAAGGAATTGGCGGCCCAGTACCAGAAAACCGTGCTCGTCGCCTTCCAGGAAGTGGAAGACTCGCTCGCCGCGCTCAAGAGCAACAACGAGCAGGCCGCGCTCGCCATCGAGTCGGTCAAGGAATCACAGAACGCTTATGACATCGCCAAAGCGCGTTTTGATGCGGGCGCCATTGACTATCTGACATTGCTCGAAACTCAGCGTAGCCTGTATCAAGCGCAAGATAGCCAGATCTCGATCAACCAGGGACAACTGGTGGCGTACGTCCAGTTGCGCAAAGCGCTGGGAGCGTAAGCCAAACCCCGCACATGGCGACCTAATTCACCACGGCTTTCCCAAAAAAAAGGGCAACTGATTCGGTTGCCCTTTTTTTCTTATTGCTCGTTGCATCTAGCGCCGCGAACCAAAACTGTTCACAATGAAAATCAAGCTCGCTCTTGTCCGGCGGCATCGCGGGAAGAGGGTCGTATATGAAAACTAAAATGCTTGTCGCAATGATGCTTTTGGCGGGTTGCGCTCCGCCGCGTCCATACTCATCCGGACCGTACGACAGCAGGAGCCCTTTACCCAATGAAAGCCAGAGTACGAATAGCCTGAGCCGTGACGCGTCCGACTGCGAGCGCCAAGCCGCGTTATCGACTGCCGGCAGCAAAGCGGAAGCCTTCAATAGCTGCATGAAAGCCAGACGCGCGCCGAACTGATATTCCGGGCAGCGCCGATGGCGAATTACCGCCATCGGCGCTTAGTTCTTAAGGCGCGGCTCAGTCGCGGGTTTAAAATCAGTTCTTATCAATCCACGCCTGCGCGCTTTGCACGGCGAACTCGTCCGCTTCGCCTTCCGTGGGGCAAGTGTGATTGAATTGGTATTGATGCGAGGGAAAATCAATCTTTGTCGTTGCGCTATTTTGCCGAATCACGCTGTATTGCGGCACCCAGGCGCCATTTTTTTCGCGCTGGAAGGATTCGCCGCGGATCAGATAGTCTTTATACGGAGTATCATGTCTCATATTACGTACACTTTGCTTTTTTTAATTAAGCGAGACCTGATTCAATAACGGCCGCAGCGGTTACCTCTGTCATATGCCAAATCGTGCCCAGCTAAATCGTCGGTGCCGCTTGATCCTCAGACTCATTGTTGGTCGGAGAATTGACATCCTGTAGCTTATCATCGGCCAATTTAGTTTTTTCGTTACGTCGCTCGATTTTGCGCGCTGCCTTTTTTTGCTGCTTTTCTTTCCGCGCCCAGGCCTTTTGCCGTTTTTTGAACGTTTCCATAATTTCCTCCTCGGTTAGGTGGTTTGTTTAAAACCCAAAAAGACGGTCTCTTGGGAACCGCCCTGCAAGAGCCCGGTCAAAAATTGGACCGAGCATGTGCTGATTGACCTGCGGGATGCTAACGTTTAAAGCAATATCACTATAACAGAGCAGGTTTAGAAAGATACCCCGGCTGTCCCCCTTTTGAACCCGTTAGGGTCGACATTGAAATTGGCTTACCAGCTTGTCATCCTATGGAAGGAGGTAAGGTTATGCGTAAGCAGCTGATCAGTCATGAGACTCCCGACGTTTCACCCCCGAATCAACCGTGGTTAAATCTCGAAGCTCTCGCCGATGTAGAAGTAACGTCAGAGTCTGCAGCACATCCGATCGAGTCCGCATTGATACCGGGAGCCGGATCGGGCTGGCGAGCGGAACAGCCAGGGGAGCAAACCGTGCGCCTTTTGTTCCACGAGCCACAGAGCATCAAGCGAATGGATTTACTCTTTCTGGAGAATGAACGGCAGCGAACGCAGCAGTTTGTGCTGCGCTGGTCCGCGGACGCTGGCCGGTCTTACCGCGAGATCGTGCGTCAACAGTATAACTTCAGCCCTCCCGAGACGACCAGCGAACGCGAGGATTACACCGTCGAGCTCGCCGGGTTGACCGCGCTGGAACTGAGTATCATTCCGGACATAAGCGGTGGCACCGCCTGCGCATCACTCAACCGCTTGCGTCTTGGGTGATTGTTGCGCGGAGCTTAATTGCTCTCCTGTTCCAACCGCCGCGGGATTCCGTCGGGCTCGTGCCACGCAAGCTCCACGAGCTGAACGTCGCGCGCCGGGCACGAAACTGCGCGGCCGAACTAGGCGATCTGCGCGAGATAATCGGTGAGTTTATTTTCTTTGATGACTAGAAAGCGATCTCTATTGGTCTCGATCAATCCAAGATTATGAAACCGTTGCATGAACAAGCTGATCCTTGGCCGCGTCGTGCCCACCATCTCGGACAATTCTTCGTGGGAAATCTTGAGCTCGATACGAATACTGCGCGGGTCTTTCTTACCCATGGTGCGGGCCAACCGTAACAGCGTCTTGCCCAGCCGCTGCTCGCTGTCGACGGTCACCAGATTGGCAATCACCTGCTGCTGATCGGCAATCCGGACGGCGAGGTAGCGGACAAACCCCTCAAAGAGCGAGTCGCGATTGAGACACGCAAAAAAATGAGCGCAGGGTATTTGTTTTAAGGTCGTTGC
>DASWCL010000290.1:0-18050 GCA_036390135.1 Binatia bacterium | reverse complement strand
GCCTTCGTCCGGTTCGAACAGCGCAGCGCCACCCAGTTGGTAAAGCAAAACGAAAACGACCGCGGCCCAGAACAGATATAATAGCCAACGATCGGTTGATGGAACGGATGCCCGATCCAAGGTTTGCTTGGCAGTTTTTTCGGCGGCGGTGGACACTCAACGAGCTCGGGATGGAATGTAACTATGCAGATTTACCTGACGCTTACCGATTTGCAAGATACCAGCGAAACAAACCCCTTGTGACGTCGCGCCATTTTCAACGGTGGACTTGGTCGCTAGGCCTTAAAGTCCACTCGAATGTCACTTACCGTTGATACCTTGATACGTTGACTTCGCATAACCCCTGGCGTAGCGTAAATTTTGCTCGGCGGGAGGTACTTTATGTTTGGAAGTCTCGGCGCTCCAGAGCTTATCGTCATATTTGTCGTTGCTCTCGTGGTTTTCGGTCCAAGCAAACTTCCCGAGCTTGGCAAGTCCCTCGGCGAGGCGATCCGAGGTTTCAAAAAAGCCATGAACGATGTCGAGAAAACTCCCATCGAGAACCCGCCAACGCCGGACGAACATAAGGATACGTCGAAGCCCTAACGCTCAGCTCGCGCTCGAACTGTGGCGAGCGATGAAACACCGCCCGAAATCAGCCGCCCTCTTATTTGCAGCGCTATTACCGCTCGCTGCGGCCGCATGGGCCTATTGCCAACAGCCGGTCGCAAGTTTTTATTATGATGAGAGCGGCCATGTGATCCGTCAAGAGCAGGATACCAACGGCGATGGCAAGATGGACCGTTGGATCTATTACAACGCCAAGGGCCAGACGGAGCGCGTCGAACAAGACAGTAACTTTGACGGCAAGGCCGACATCGTCATCTACTATGACGCCGGCAAACCGGTGCGCCAAGAAATTGCGAGCAAAAATGACGGGCAGATTGACACTTGGTTATATCTTAATGCCAAAGGAGAAGTCGAACGCAAGGGTCAAGATACGGATCACTCCGGCAAGCCCAGCCTATGGATTTATTATGAAAACGGTCAGCCGGTGCGAAGCGAGGAAGTCGGCACAGCCACGAACGTCGCACGTCGCCAAGTGTACTACAAAGATGGAAAGATCAGCCGGGTCGAGGAAGACACCCAGGGCAACGGCAAGCCGGATAGTTTTTCTTACTTCGAAAATGGCCAGCTGGTGCGCAAGGAACTCGACCGCAAGCACGTCGGAAAAATCGATCTTTGGGGCTATTATCAGGACGGCCGCTTGATCAGACAGCAAGAAGACCTGCGCGACGACGGCAAAATCAGCCGAACCGTCTATTTTCGCGGCGACGAAGTCGTTCGCCGCGAAGAGGATACCGGCGGGCGCGGGCGCACGGACATGGTCGAATTTTTTTCCCATGGCAAGTTGGTCACCCGACTGAGCGAGACCAAAGCAAGCGGCAAATGGGATACCGCCTACTACTTTCAAGACAACCAACTGATCCGCGAAGAGCGCGACACCAAAGGCACCGGCGTGTTTGACTTTAGGATCATTTACGATAAAGGGCAGATCATCGCCCAGGAAGCGGACACCAACGGCGACCGCCGGGTCGATGTCTGGGTCAGTTTTCAAAACGGCGAGCGGGTCGAACAGCTCGAAGATCAAAATTATCAGAGTAAGATTACCGCTCGATATGTTTTCAAAGGCGGTCAAATGGTCGGTCAGGAGCAGGTGGACAATGCCGAGCCGCCGCACGTTTCCGTGCCGTTTATCACGGTCGAGGAGGCGCTCGCAAACGGCGCCCGCGAAAGCGGCGCTGCGGCATTGGGCACACCAGGAGAAAACACGATTTCCGGGTTGGTGTCGGGCACAGAAATAAAGTAAGATCGGCTCCTCGGTCCGGTGGATCATGCGAAGACAATTCAGTTTACTGCTGCTCGCACATGTCGTCGCAATTTACGGCTGTGGCTCAGTGCCCGCGCAGTATCCGCCCGGCTCAGCGCAGGTTCCTTCTGCTAATTCCAATTCCAACCCCAATCAGCCCACAACAGCGCCTGCGCCTCCCGAAGTTACCGGTTCGCAGCGCTGGCAACACGCCTGGAATAAAGCCTTAGAAGGGGTCGCCATGGGCGGCTCGATCGGCGGGCCTTATGGCGCAGGCGGCGGTTTAATCATCGGCTTGATCGCCGGCTTGATCACGGCGGATTCGCATTACGGTCAGATCAACACTCAGATCTCTTCCGAGCAACAAAAAGATCGCCAACTCGAAGCGGCAATCGAACAAGAGCTCGCGCGCCAGCGCGGTTTGGAAAATCAGGTCGCCAATGCCAGTGGCGCGAGCCCGACAGCCGAGCCGGTGGCTCAACCCGTTTCAGCAACGACGCAGCCACAGCAGCCTTCGGCCAATGATTCGCAGGCGTCAACCAAACGTCGGCAACAAGACAATACTAATCTTGCTTCATTGACCAAACCACCGGCTGCACAAACGCCCCCGAGCCCATTTAAAAATGTCGAAGTGCGCGATTTGAACGGCGACGGCATCCCTGATTTGTGGATTTATTACAATCCGCAAAAACCGGGCGAAATCATTCGCCAGGAAGAATCGACCAAAGGTGATGGACGCGTCGACACTTGGAGCTATTTCAAAGACGGCAAAATGGTGCGGCGTGAAGTCGACACCAAGCAGCTCGGCAGGCCGGACACGGTTTATTTTTACGACAACGATAAGATCGTGCGCGAAGAACGGGACGAAAGCGGGCAGGGAAGCATGACTTATCGGGCCACGTATCTAAACGGCCGGCTCGCCAAAGTGGAGAAGGACACAAGCGGCGGCGGCCGGGCCGATCTGTGGATTTATTATGACACCGGTAGAGATGGCGAGATCGTGGTCAAAGAAGAGCGTGATCTCAACGGCGACGGCATTGTTGACCTGTGGACGTACTATGAGGAGGGCCGCCTTGTACGGCGCGACGTCAGCGCCGCGGGCCTGGAAATTTTGTCAAAAAAGGAACAGCTTCCCGCGCCCGGCACCGAATTGACAAAAATATCGATCCCGGGAAGCTGAGATGCTGCGCCAGACTTCCATATCCGACTTGGAACAAGCGAGTTTGCTTGCACTCTTTCGCAGCCCGTTTCTGATTCCGTCGATACTGTTTCATTCGATGCTCGCGCTGCTCGCTTTGCGGGCCGCGACCTTGCCGTTTGTTAAACCCGACGACGCGCTGATCTCTGTCCAGCTGCTGGAAGTAAGGGACGGCGGCTCGATCAATAAGAGCATCGGCCCAGCGAGCGGACCCGGCGGGCCGCGCACCATGCCAAAACTGGGCGTGCCCACGCCGCCCGCACAGCGAAGCGGTAAACTCGACAGCGGTTCGGTTGAAAGCTCGACCCCAAGCAACAATCCCGTCGAAGCTGCGCCGCCACCCAAGCCGGTGACTTTGCCGGGACCGAAAGTATTGGCGGCGGACTCGCGCAGCGACGCCGTAAACGCCAAGGAAACCTCGCCCGACTCGTTGGTGCGTTTGCCGACCAAGGAAACGCCGACCAATCTTCCAGGCAACGCTGCGGCCGACCTCGAGGCGCATCAAAAATCTCTGGCCGCACTAAAAGGCGTCGGTGAAGGACCCGGCATCAAGGCGCTCAAAGAAGGCACGCAAATCCCCGGCGCGCTCAAGGGCACAGGATCGGGCACGGGTCCTTACGGCGTCCCAGGCGGCACCGCCAACGGCACGGGACTCGCCGGCGGCGGCACGGGAGTGGGGACCGGCGGCGGCAGCGCAACCGGCCTCAAAGGCTTGTCGAGCGCGGACTACAATCAATACCTCACGCAACTCAAAAAAAGAGTTGAATCGGTGTGGAAATATCCCGACGGAGTCGCTGGAGTGCAAAAAGTCGCGATCCTATTCATCCTCGACAAGGCGGGAAGACTGGTGCGCTCAGAAGTTCTGGAATCCAGCGATGCAAGATTAAACGCCAGCGCTGTCGAGGCGATGAAGCGCGCCGCGCCGTTCCCGCCGATCCCCGAAAGCTTGAAAGACTTGGCCAACACACCCTTGCGCATGCAGTTCACGGTCACCATCGGTGTCCGCGGTTAAACTCCTTCTCGCTCGTCATATAGCGCAAACCTGCGATCGGTTTCATTGCAATAATTTTCATTTAAGGTAATCATCATCGGAATCTCGGGAAGGAAATCTCATGCAGTCGCAAGGTCTCGATCTTATCGACATCATTCACAAAGGCGCGATAGCGACCTATCCACTCATCATCTTGTCGGTCGTCAGCCTGACCGTGGTATTTGAGCGGTTATGGTCTCTAAGAAACATTGGGGCGATCACGCTAAGAGTCACCGAATCGATTCTCGAGCCCGTAAAGAAAGGGCAACGAGATCTGGCCATCGCGATTTGCAAGCAAAACTCCAATTGCCCGGCAGGCCGGATTTTTTTGAATATTCTGGAGCGCGAAACCGGCGCCCGGTTGGAAGTCGCCAACAGCATTGCCGCGGAAGCGATGTTCGAGGAAACCCAAAAACTGAAAAAGCATCTCTGGATTCTCGGCACCGTCGCCAGCAGCGCGCCCTTCATCGGTCTCCTGGGAACCGTCGTTGGCATCATCAAGTCTTTTGAGAGCATGGCCATCGCCGGCACCGGCGGCTTTGCCGTTGTCGCCGCCGGTATATCTGAAGCGTTGGTGGCCACGGCACTCGGCTTGGGCGTGGCGATCATCGCGGTCATTTTTTACAACTATTTTCAAACACGCATCGCTACGCTGAACGGTTTGTTTCGCATTCAAGTCGCCAAGATCGTCCAACTCATGAGCGCCTGAGGTCGAGTCCATGGCTATCACCCCGCTTGGTGGAAACGACGACAGTTCCGATATTGTCGCCGAGATCAACATCACACCGTTGACCGATATTTTCCTCGTGCTGCTGATCATTTTCATGATCACCAGCTCGGCGATGATCGAATCCGGCGGAAAAATAAATTTGCCGAAAGCCGTGGCGACCCAGTCCGAATCGCGCGGCACGACCGTGACCATCACGCCAAAGCATGAAATTTACGTCGATCAAAAGATCGTCAAGGAAGAAAACTTAGAGAAAACTTTGCAGGATGCGTTGAACGCTCGAGCGGATAAAACCGTGATTCTGCGCGGCGACAAGGACGTGCTGTTGGGAGATACCGTGAAGGTGATGTCGATCATCAAACGCGCCGGTGCGTCCGAAATCGCCATTGCCGCGGAAGCGGAAAGAAAATCTCGCTAAGCCACACCTCCAATATTTCCAATCTGACCTCTCATCTCGGCGGTCCGTCGGTCGGCGGCGGCAATTGTTGGGGCCGTCCGAGGGTATCTTGGCGATTGCGCTCAACTTCGCGCTGAATATCCGCGGGGCTTTTGCCCAATCGGTCGACCTCCAGCTGGAGGTTCTTTTCTTTTTCCAGGAAAACTTCCAGATCCAAGGATTTTTGCGTTCCGGACTGGTAGTAAATCGTAATCGACTCTCGGCTATTGGTGCCGTCGCTCGCGCGCGCCAAGACGTCGATCTGGTTTCGTCCTTCCGTGACCGGCACTGCCGATGAAAAAAATCCGTCCGCGGCCAAGCGAAGCTGCGTCGCCTTCTGGCCAAGAGTTTGATTGACGACCTGCACATAGTCGACCCCGACGACGGAGATGTTCTCCAGCACCGCCAGCGCATCCGCAGGACGCATCACCGGCGTGTACGTGCCACCGCTTTCTTTGGCAATGCCCATGGCCGCGCGTGGGTATGAAAGGGCTTCTTCGCCCAAGGCGAAAACGTGGATCTTGATGCCAGCCTTGCCGGACAACCGTGCCGAGTTGATGGTCAGAGCGACATCTTCGGGGGTCATTCTCTTGCCTTCGCCGATCGGCAAGGACGGAAAACCATCGGTCAAAAGAAACTGCACCTTGATCGCATCGGTTCGTTTTTCGCTTGTTCCTAAGCCCATCAGTTCGGTGATGCCCATGCGAATGCCTTCGACCATGTTGGTGCCCCCATAGGGGCCGGCGCGCAACACTTGGGTCAGCACCCGGCGCACTTGCTCGAAATCGTGGGTGAGCGGCTGGAGCAAATTGGCCTTTTCGCTGAAGGTCAACACGCCGACCCGCGTGCTATCGCGATTGAGCTGAAGGAGAAGACGGCGTGCGGCCGCCACCTCGGCGGCAAGGACGGAGTTCCGCGGATTGCGCATCGCCGGCCCGCCGAGACCCATGCCGCCGATGGAGATTTGCGGCATAGGAAACCCGGAGCTTTCCGGCGGCTGATCGGTGTCCGGTAAATCCGCGCCGGCGTACAGGGCCGTACTGCCGGAGATATCGATGACTAGGAAGATGTCGACGTTTACCGATCGTCCCGCGTCACGAGCGACTTTACCACTGACGAAGATTGCTTTCTGATCCTGGCTAATCCGGCTGCCATCCTTGGGAGACAGGATTTGTACTTTTGGTTCCGCCGATCCAACGCCATCGAAAATAACGAGGGTGAAGAGAAACAAACAGAAACTTGCGAGCCAAAATCGAAATAGGTTCATGGCGACCTCTCCGACTGTGCGAACGCTAGCACGAATAAACTGGGTGTAAAAGGGGCCGGTGTCAACGAACTGCGGCGATACCGCCAGATAGCGCGCCGTGCTATAATGTTATGATGTTCAAGCTGACGTCTGGGATGATGTTCGTTTGCCTGACCGCTTGGTTAGGCATCGCCGAAGCGCAGTACGTTTTAATTTTAAAAAACGGCCGGCAAATCACCGCTCAGAGTTATCGTGAAGACGGCGCGATGATCAAATTTTCCGGACTCGGCGGCGAGATCGCCATCAGCAAGGATCAAGTGCAAACCATCCGCCCTGCAGGAGCATCCGATAGGGTTGACATGCCTGGCCTCGCGGTAGATCGGCCACCCGCGGCGATTTCACAGGAACGATCACCGGTGCCAACGGCGTCCGGCGGCCTTAAACCGGCGGCGGCGCCATCAAGCGATCAACAACTCGCTAAAAAAAGGGCCGAGGAACAAAAAGCGTATGAGGATAAAGTGAAGGATCTTACCGCACAGATCAAAGAATTACGCGAGCGCTACTCCTGGACTACGCGGGGAACCAAGGGCACCGAGGCGAGTCTTTTTACCACCGACGAGGCATATCAAGGCCAGCAGGCCGACTTGATGTCGCGTCTACGCGACGCTCAATATAAAGCCCAAGGACTGCCCACCGGCAGCGCGTCCCAGTCGCCGCCTTTTTCAGTTGACCCGCCGCCCCCTTATACCAAAAGGGAGAAGGAGCTGAGCGATATGCGAGCTCGGCTGATTCGAGCTGAGAACGAGCGCCAAAACATTATCGAGGAAATGAAAGCGAAGAACTTTGAGACTGGCTCGCTATTTTTGGATTAGCTCAACGGCGGCCCGCAATCCCAAGAAATAACTGTCCACGCCAAAGCCCGCGATCTGCCCCACGGCCACTTCAGCGATGTAGGAATGATGGCGGAACGGTTCCCGCTTGTGAATGTTGGAGATGTGAATTTCCACCGTCGGGATGCCGACGGCTGAAATCGCATCGCGCATCGCCAGGCTCGTATGCGTGTAAGCCGCCGGATTGATCACGAGCGCATTGAACTTGTCCGCCCCCTGCTGAATCCAGGTCACCAATTCGCCTTCACTGTTGGATTGGCGAAAATCGACGTCGACGTCAAGCTCCTTGGCAAGTGCGCGAACTTGTTGCTCGATTTGCGCCAGCGTCAATCGGCCGTAGATCTCCGGTTGCCGCTTGCCGAGCAAGTTAAGATTGGGGCCGTTGAGCACGAGAATCTGCTTCTTTGCCATGGAAATTCCCTTCGTTATGGCGATGTAGTTGGCAAATGAGACTAGGCACCGAGCGCGTTCAAAATTTCGCCGGGCGTAAGCCAATGAAAGCGCGTTTTGCCGATGCCGCAACAGACGACGAATTTAATTTTTCCGCCGGCCGCTTTTTTGTCGACTTCCATACCCTGGATCAAGCTTTGCGCCGACACGCCGGAAGGCAATTCCGTCGGCAAGCCCGCCTTTTTGACCAATTTGATGATTCGCTCGTAGCTTTGCTGGTCGCAAAATCCTTGCTGCACAGACAGCGCGGCCGCTTTCACCATACCAATACCGATCGCTTCGCCATGGAGAAATTGCCGGTAACCGGTAGCGGCTTCCAGGGCGTGCCCGACGGTATGACCGAAGTTAAGCACGGCGCGCCGATCGTCCTCGCGCTCGTCGGCTTCGACAACCCGCGCCTTGATCGCACAGGACTTGAGGATGACCTGACTAAGCAACTCGCGATCCGGCTTGACGATGTCTTCCACCTTTTGTTCCAATAGACGGAACAAATCCGGGTCTTCGATGATGCCGTATTTAATCACTTCCGCGACACCGGCGATGAACTCTCGGCGCGGTAGTGAGCGCAAGATCTCGACATCGATAAGAACCAGCTTCGGTTGGTAGAAGGCGCCGATCAAATTTTTGCCGCTTTCATGATTCACCGCGGTCTTGCCGCCGACGCTGGAGTCCACCTGCGCGAGCAACGTCGTCGGCACTTGAGCGTACGGAATCCCGCGAAGATAGGTGGCTGCGGCAAAACCGGCGAGATCACCGATAACGCCGCCGCCGAGCGCCAGCACGCAGGACTGGCGCTCGAGCCGTTCAGCGATCAAACGATCGTAAACCGTCGCCAACGACTGCAGAGATTTATGTTCTTCTCCGTCCGGAAGAAGGATCGGCGTCACTTCGAAGCCGGCGTGACGCAGCGCTTCATGCACGGCGTCGAGATAGAGCTGCGCCACCGTCGGGTTTGTCACCACCGCGACCTTCCCGCGCAATCCGGCTTGCTGCAACAATTCCCCGGCACGCTCTAAAACTCCCGCGCCGATGTGTATCGGATACGAGCGCGCGCCGAGATTGACGGTTAAAGTATCCATGCCGCTAATTTTCTACATCGAGAACGTGCATGATTTTTTCTACCACCTGATCCATGGTGAGATCACTGGTATCGATCGTGACGTGAGCTCGCGCGTATCTTCCTTCACGTTGCTGCAGCAGGTCTGCCACTCGTTCCCTTCGTTTGGTTCCTTTCAGTAGCGGACGCTTGCTGCTATTGCCAGCCCGGGCCAGCAACACGTCGACGGTCGCGGTGAGCCCAATCACCAGAGATTTCTCGCGCAGCAGATCCAAATTGTCGTCGTCGATGACGACCCCGCCTCCGGTCGCGATCACTTGACCTTCCCTCTGTAAGACCTCGGCGAGCACCTGCTTTTCCAGCTGGCGAAAATAGGCCTCGCCCTTATGCGTGAAAATCTCTCGCACTTTGAGTCCTTCGGCTTTTTCCATGAGCCGATCGAGGTCGACGAAACGACGGTGCAGCTTCCTCGCCAGATTGCGCCCGATCGCGCTCTTTCCGACCGCCATGAACCCAATGAGGGCAATGTTTTGAACTGGCGTTTTCGGCAACTTACTAGTAGTTTTTGATTTGCTCTAGGTAATTCTCATAGTTGCGCTGGATTTCACGCAACGAGTCGCCGCCGAATTTCTCTAAAAAGGCGCCGGCGACCTCGAACGCAACGACGGATTCGCCGACGACGGCGGCGGCCGGCGCCGCGCAAACATCGGAGCGCTCCACGGACGCATCGGCAGGCTGCTTGGTCCGTAAATCCACCGACTGCAACGGACTCATGAGGGTCGAGATCGGTTTCATCGCCACCCGGGCAATCAGCGGGGCGCCATTGGTCATGCCGCCTTCCGTGCCGCCGGAATTGTTGCTGCCGCGATAAAATCCCGTGGGCACGATCCGCGGCGTGCCTTCGCTGACCATCTTGCTCGGATCGAAGAAAATTTCATCGTGAACCTGCGAGCCGCGCCGCCGGGCCATCTCAAAGCCGAGACCGATCTCAACGCCTTTCATCGCTTGGATACTCATCAATGCCCGCGCCAAGCGGCCATCGAGCTTGCGGTCCCACTGCGTGTGCGAGCCCAAGCCGGGCGGCAAACCGAGCACGACGACTTCGAAGATACCGCCGAGCGTGTTGCCTTCCTTCTTGCACTCTTCGATCAAGGCAATCATCTTTTCCTCGGCTGCGTGATCGGCGGTTCGAACTGCCGACTCTTCCGAGCGCGCATAGATTTCATCAAAAGTAAGGTCTTGCAAGTTCGCCGCGACGTTACCAATGGAGCGGATATAACCCATGACCCGAATACCGAACGGCACCAGTAATTGCTTGGCGAACGAACCAACGGCCGTGCGCGCCACCGTCTCCCGCGCGCTCGCGCGCTCCAGAATATCGCGCACGTCGCGGCGGTCGTACTTGAGCGCTCCGTTTAAGTCGGCATGCCCCGGACGGGGTTTGGTGACGGCGATCTTATCATCGCGATCTTCCGGCAAGGCGGACATTTTCTTTGTCCAGTTTTTCCAATCGCGATTCTCGATGCCCAAAGCTACCGGGGCACCGATGGTTTCGCCCCAGCGGATTCCCGAACGAACCTGCGCCTCGTCCTTCTCGATAAGCATGCGGCCGCCGCGGCCGTAGCCCTGCTGGCGGCGCCAAAGGTCATGATTGATTTTGCTAATATCGATGGAAAATCCCGCCGGCACGCCGTCGATGATCATCGTCAAACAGGGACCGTGGGACTCTCCCGCTGTGAGGTAACGGAGCATCTATAACTTTCCTAATTTATCAACGTTAAGATTACAGAGAGTGTTGAATCCTTGCAACCACGACGTTCAACTAGGCCAGCCCACGTGTACAGCCGGGCGGGCTCGCCTCATCATTAGCGGGTGGAAGTCGACGAGATCGTGACTAGACTCTCTTGAACGAATTTCAATATCGTCGTCTGCGGATCGAAGCCAGAGCGGATGTAGTACCAATCGGAAATTCTTGTAAGTCGGCCCCCACCTCCCTGATAGTAAGATTCCTCGTGATCCGGCTTACCCGCAATAGCGATTACTTGCCCTTTATTCATACCTACGGAAATCAGCCGGTCTGGATTGTTGTACGGACGCCAAGCGCTTAAAGTGGGAACTTGCGCTATTTCGAAAGATTTCGAGTCGTTTGCGGCTGCTGTCGTTGAAACTACCGATTGAAACACGGTGCAGGTCCAAAAAATGGCGAGCGCTATTCGACTACGACGCAATTGCCACCCTCACGCCCCGACGTGGGCTTTTTGACCTGACTCGCTTCCTGGACGACGTCAAGGAACCCCTTGTGAACCGGTGGCTTGGCTCCCGTCGGTCTTTTTCATCTGTTCCCGCCACAGCTGCTCGGCCGTCGGCAGGTTTGCGGAGCCCGCGGAGGCAATCCGTGGAGTGATAAATACCATCATTTCTTCAAATTGTTTTTGCCAGGTGTTGTTTTTGAATAGCCAGCCCAAAACCGGAATATCTTTGATCCAAGGTATCCCCGATTCGTTGGTCGTATTGGAATCTTTCAAAATACCGCCGACGACGATTGTTTCGCCGTCTCTGACCAGGACATTGGCAATCGCTTCACGACTGATTTCATCGAACGGCACTACCCCCGCAGCGGCTGTACCGGATGAAGGGCTGGCCGTGGGCGCAACGGAACTGGATTTCACTCCGATTTTCATGAGGATAAAACCGTCTGAAGACACCTGTGGCGTTACTGTTAGAGTGATGCCGGTGGGAATCTTTTCCGTAGCCACAGCGGTTCCCGCCGCCGAACCACTTCCGCTCGCTATATTTGTCGAAGAGGGAAGGGCAATTCGAAGGATGCGCAGGCTCTGAATGGTCGACTCAACGTTGTTAAGAGTTGCAACTGAAGGTCTCGATATAACTTTTACTAGTCCTTCATTCTCTGCGGCGGTTAAGGTCGCGTTGAGATCGGTCAGGCCACCGAACCTGTTTTGAAATACTGAGATGATCGGCGCCACGCCTGCCGCCGCTGTGCCCGAACTCGGCGTGAAATCGCTAGTGATTGTCGCGCCTCCTCTGGTGAAATTGAACTTTGTTCCTAGGGCTCTCGCAAAGGTTGGGTTTGTCTCAATGAGGTTCGATTCGATGAGCACCTGCGGCGTGCGAAGATCCAATTTTCCAACCATCGTGCTGATATCATCGACGGAATTCAGGATATCGCGAACCATAATGGTGTTGCTGCGGTCGTCGACCACCAGTGCGGCGTCAGAGCGCTTGCTCATGAGCGCTTTGATCTTCGCTTCCAAATCTTTAGCTTTGGCGTAGTTGAGGGTGTAATAGATCGTCTGCATCGGATCCAGATCTTCTTTGGCTTTCTTCGCGGCCACCAGCGCATCTTTCTCCGCCTTCAAAGTTCCGGCCGTGGAGATACGTACCACATTGCCGATCTGTTCTTTGTCCAGTCCATTGGTCGTGATGATCAAATCCATAGCTTGGTCCCACGGGACTTCGACGAGGCGGACAGTTACGCGCCGATTAACATCGTTGGTCACGATGATGTTCAAACCGCTCACTTCCGCGAGCAAACGGAAAACGTTTTTGATATCCGCGTCTTTGAAGTCGAGCGAGATCTTCTGACCGGTGTAAGCCTTCTCGCTCGATGAGCGATCGTCCGTAACCCCTGATTGCGATCGGGCGCCGGCGCTCGGCGCAACTTGACGCGCACCGACCCGGCGGCCGCTTTCAACGAGGACGATGTTGCGCTTCGCGTTCGAGTTCGGATCCACTGCCCCAACGACGATCTTTAGTCCACCGTTTTCCGGGGAGATCGTATAAACTGGAACCGCCGCGGCTGCGATTTCGGTAACCACACGAAGGTTACTCTCATTTGCGTTAATTCTTAGTGCCGATACCCAGGTGGTATCGATTCTGTAGGTGTCGTCCGCGGGCGCTCCATTGCTGGAATCCAGGATATCGAGGACGATTCGCGCCGGCTGTGGAAGCGTGAAATGACGATACTGGTTTACCGGCTGGGCAAATTTGACCAACAAAGTGGTCTGGCCCCGTTCTTCACGTACGGTCAATTCCTGCAGGCTCTGACTCGGCGCAACGGAACTCTGCGGCTTTAGCGATGAAGATTTGGCAGCGACAGGCTGTTCCTTGGATTGCACGGGTGTTTCTTTAGTTGCTGTGCAACCCACTAGGCTTAGGATACCGAGAGCTGCGAAAGATAGAGCCAATCCGGAAAAGGGCCTGGCGAGACTCGGCCGGCAGTGTGCAAAGATATTTCTGGTTTTTATCATCATCCCTACTCCGTCGACAGTCTCATGCTCACGTCATGCTTTTTTCGCGCGCCGTAAGCGTCGGCAAAATATTCTTCAACGATGATCTGATCGCGCTGAATCGCTTTCACCGTGCCGTCGTTGTTTCCGATCGGAGTGCCAACCCTTACGACGTAGCCGAGCCCGGCCGTATCCTCGATCATCGCTCTCGGTTCTTTGATGCTCCAGACGATCCCGACTATTTTGAGCTGTCCTAAATCGACGCGTTCGAGCGGCGAGAGATTCTCCCGCACACTGGTATTGATTTTCTTCGGCATCAGCGGCGATCGAAACGGATCGCGGTCGCCTTCTTTCACGGCGCGCGTTGAAGCCGGCGTTTCGGAAGTCTTCTGCGGCACGATTAGGTCCGCAGGCTCGCCGTTGGCAACTGGTTTCGTGCTGCCGCCGAGAGTTTGCTTTAGCTTGGCGGTTGCCGCGTCTTTCAATCCTTGCAGTGATTGCCCGATCGTCGCCGGCGCCTTGTTGAATTTGTCGACGGCTTCCTTCATTTTCTCTGACGGCGTGCGGCTTGGCTCCTCAGCGGAGAAAGTAGCGGCGGCTAGAAGCCCAATGCCTAGGGTCAGCGCATATTTAATGGTCTTGGGTAAACTCATTGTGTCCGGCTATTTCTTGGTTTTTGCGGCCTTCGCTTTTTCCTCAGCGATTTTTTTTCGCTCAGCTTCATCGAGAAAGCGAAAGGCGGTCGCGACGCTGGTCGTTTCTAAGACCACGTTGTCGCCGCTCACCGTTGGATTCTTAAACCCGATATTGTCGATGTTGACCAGGCGGTTAAGACGCCCGACTTCGTCAAAAAAACTGACGGTGTTGCGAAAATTGCCCTTCACGGTGATGTCCACTGGGATTTCGGCGTAAAACTCCTGAAAGGTTTCCGCTCGGGGACGAAACAGAACAATATCCAAGCCGGATTGCTGCGCTTTCGTCGAGATAGTCGTGAGGAGGTCAGGGATTTCTTTTTTTTCGGGAAGCTGCGCGACCGCTTTTTTCAGCTGCGCATCGAGCTGCGCTAGATCCTTGCGCAGGCGCGCCAAGTTTGACGCCTTTTGGGTTTTCACCGACCGTTCGTTGTGAGCAATTTCAACGCTGTCGGCCAGCTTCGCGATTTCCTCGGCCCGCGGGCTATATAGAAAACTGTAATAGAGTGCCGCGATCAGGACGACCGTGACGCCGAGGATGGCGAGTTTTTGCGCCTTCGAGCGCTCCAGAATAGCGTCGAGTATCTGGTTCAACGCTTCTTCTCCTCTTTTTTCGGCGGCGTTGGCAAATTGCTTTTAGCACCGAGAGGTGCGGCTTCAGGCGGCCGATACACAATCTTGGTCTTCAGCGAAAACTTCTTTAACGATGAAGACGCGCCCGCTCCCTGCGTGGTTTCGACGAGTTCTACGTTGTTGAAGTACTTTGAGCTCGCCATCGCCTTCATAAAATCGGCGATGGTCTGGTTATCGATTGCAAGTCCGCTCATCGTCACGTCGCCGGCCGTTTCCTTAAGGTCCGTTAGCCAAAGGCTACTCGGAGTCGAGCTTGAGAGACTTTCCATCACCAGCACGGGTCCGGTCTTTTTTCGATCAAGATCTTCGATGATTTTGTTCTTGCTCCGTAGATCTTTGATCTTGATTTGAAGATCTCCAACTTCCTTCACTTTGACATTGAGCGCTTGGAGCTCCGCCCGCAGCGCTCCAAGCTCAGTCTCCAGGTTAGAAAGCCGATTAAATTGATAGCCATACATCCCGCCCAACAGAACGACGACGGAGCCCAATACCACCGCGCCAAAGGTGATCTCCCGGCGCCGCGTGACTTCGGCCTGCAGCGCTTTGACCGGCAACAGATTAATGCGAATCATTTATCGATCCCCGGGCCTGCGAATCGAAAGCCCGGCGCCGACGGCGAAATAGGGCGCCGATTGAACAAGATAATCGCGGTCGATGTTCTTATTGACGTTGAAGCTGCGAAACGGCTCGCTCAAGCGAACCGGCACGGCCATGCGCTCTTCGAGCAAAACGCGCAGGCCGGCAAGCTTAGCGCCGCCGCCGCTCAAATAAATCATCTTGAGACCGTCGCCGTCCTCAGAAGGCACCGCGCCGTACAGGCTCACGGTTCTCCTGACCTCCTCGGCCAATTCTTCGGCGGTCGGCTTTAGCGTCGCTTCGAGATCCAAACCTTTCTTGCCGTCCAATAGACCCGTCGTCTTAAACGTCTCGGCCGCTTCCACGGCAACGCCAAGCTGTCTGGCAAGGCTATCGGTAAAATAAGCCCCACCGAGCGATAGATCGCCGGTGAACGTAGAAATGCCCTTCTGCAGAAGGGTGATGCTGGTGTACTGCGCGCCGATGTGGATGATGCCAACCACACCGTTTTCGGCTTCGGCGCCGTAGTTGGCTTCATACATATTTTCCAGCGCGAAATAATCGACGTCCATCACCATGGGTGCCAATCCCGCCTCTTCGATGGCCTCTGCGTAACTGTTGACGATTTCTTTTTTGACCGCGACCAATAGAACGTCCATTTTGTTGCCGTTATCCGTTTCTTGCAGCACCTGATGGTCAAGATTGACGTTTTCCAAATTCTCCGGGATAACGTTCTGCGCCTCAAATTCGATATTCGCTTCCAATTCCCCAGGTTCCTGCTTGGGCATCTGCACTTTTTTCATGATCACTGCGCGCCCAGGCACCGCCGAGATGACCTGCTTTGACTTAACGCCGTTTTCATCGATTAATTTGCGGATCGTTTCGACCACGGGTTTGGCGTCCACGACCATGTTGTTCTGGATCGCATGTTCGGGCAACGGCAGAATACCCAGGTTAAGAACGCGGTAGCCGTTCTTGTCGATGGCCGCTTCGACCATCTTGATGGAACTCGAGCCGATGTCTAGCGCGACATAACCGTCCTTTGCGCCCATCGGATTCAAAAATCCCAAGTTAAAGTTTTTCCAGATCGACAGCATGATTTATTGCTTAAACAGGGTTTGCTTTTGTTCGATGGTGAGGCCGAGGGCCAACAGGATCTTTCGCTTGGTCGCCATGCGGCAATCCTTGCCTTTCTCAATGCGATCGAGGGTGAGTGGTGAGATACCCGCCAGGCGCGCAAGCTCCGTCTTGCTCAACATTTTGGCTTCGCGCATCTTCTTGACGTTGTTCTGTTGATCCATGCAGCTCGTCCCATCGCCACGACCCAGAAGTGCGTAAGGTGTCGATTTTCTAATCAAAACAGCACTCCAAGTTAACTAAATTCCCTATAATTATAGATAATTATGCGAACTCGTCGCGCTAATTAAAGCAAACTAGTTGCCAGTGCGCTCCAAACCTATCAGCAGCTCCTTTCGCTTATATTATCTGTTATGTCGGAAAACGTGGACGATTTCTGATGCAGAAATCGCCATCGCATACTTGACAGAATTGAACAAAAAAGTTCGTCAGGGGTGAATTTATCCCGTGTTGCTTTTACCAGGGTCGGTGGATACAAGTGCAAGATGATGCTGGCACAAAAATTCGCGCGCGTCGTTGTGCCTGGCCCACTCAAAGAACCGCTCATTTATAGCATCCCGGAAGCCGTCAGTGACCGAATCGCCCCCGGCATCAGAGTCCTCATCCCGCTGCAACAGCGCACAGTCACAGGGGTTGTTCTAGACCTCGTCGTCGGAAGCCAGTTAGCGCAGACAAAGCCGATCATCGATTTGCTCGATGACAAACCGTTCTTCGATCGTCATCTCCTCAAGCTCGCCAAATGGACGTCCCAGTACTATCTGGCGCCCCTTGGCGAGGTGATCGGCGCCATGCTGCCACCAAATTCGCGTCGCCAGAGCCAGAGAACTGTCATACTCAAGGAAGCAAAATCGAGCCTTAAGGACGAGATGTGCCGAAAAGTTCTGCACGCACTCGGTCAGCATAGCGGAAAAATGGCGGTCAAGGCATTGGCGGGAAAATTTCCCGGCCAAAGCATTGACCGCATCTTGGCGCGACTTGAGTCGCTCGGCGCAATTCAGATCGACAATCATTTGCCGGCGCAACGACACCGAAAGGATGAAGGATTAGTTGCCAGAAGCCGCTGCCCCACCGGCACTCCGACTCTATTTCGTTTAACCGCCGAGCAGCAATCGGCGCTGCGCGCGATCGAGAGTCGGATCAGCGCCGGCGGCTTCGAAACGTTCTTGCTGCACGGAGTGACCGGCAGCGGCAAGACCGAAGTCTATATCCGCGCCATGGAGCGGATTAAAAAGCTGGGGCGTAGAAGCCTCGTGCTCATCCCGGAAATATCTTTAACCCCACAGCTTTTGGACCGCCTGAACGCCCGGTTCCCCAATAAAGTTGGCCTGCTTCACAGCGCTCTGACGGCTGCCGAGCGTTGGGCCGAGTGGCGTGAAATCGCTCGCGGCGCGGTGGATGTCGTGGTCGGCGCGCGTTCGGCAGTCTTCGCGCCGATTCCCGATCTCGGGCTCATCGTCGTCGATGAAGAGCATGATCCGTCGTACAAACAGGAAGAAGGCTTGCACTACAACGGCCGCGACGTCGCGGTGGTTCGCGGCAAATTTCTTAACTGTCCGGTTATTTTGGGCTCGGCGACGCCGGCGCTGGAGAGTTATGAAAATTGCCGTCAAGGCCGTTATCAGCTGCTGGAAATCACCCGACGAGTGGAGCGGCGCCCGTTACCGGCCATCGAGGCCATCGACCTTCGGACGCAGACGCGCGCGCCCGAGGCAAACTCAGACCCGGGAAAATCAACGGCGCCGACGGACCGTCGGGATTCCGACCGGCAGCTCATCTCGAACGTTCTGGCAAACGCGCTCAAAGAAAATCTCGAGCGCGGACACCAAACATTGATTTTTTTAAACCGCCGCGGCTATGCCAATTTTCTTCAATGCACGACGTG
>DASWCL010000289.1:0-14868 GCA_036390135.1 Binatia bacterium | reverse complement strand
TGATGCGCTCGAGCCCCATACCGGTATCGACATGCTTGGACGGCAGATCTTCCAGTTCGCGGTTTTCTTTGCGGTTGTACTGAATGAAGACCAGATTCCACAGCTCGATGTAGCGCGCACAATCGCCGTTTACGCGGCATTCATGTGCCGCGGCGCCTTGCATGTCGCAGGCTTGCGGGCCGCGATCGAGGTGAATTTCGCTGCAGGGCCCGCAAGGACCCGTTTCGCCCATTTCCCAAAAATTTTCTTTGTCGCCAAAACGGAGCACGCGCTCGGCCGGCAGGCTGCTTATTTTGAGCCACAACCGCTCCGCTTCGTCATCGTTCAGATAAACGGTCGCGTAGAGTTTCTCTTTGGGAAGCTCCCATTCCTTGGTGAGTAACTCCCAAGCCCATTCGATGGCCTCGGCTTTGTAGTAATCGCCGAATGACCAGTTGCCGAGCATCTCAAAGAACGTGTGATGATAGGTGTCGCGTCCGACCGCTTCGAGATCGTTGTGTTTGCCGCTGATACGCAAGCACTTTTGCGCACTCGTGGCGCGCACATAGGGTAGACGTTCTTGTCCGAGAAAGATGTTTTTGAACTGAACCATTCCGGCATTGGTAAAAAGCAGCGTCGGATCTTTGTCCGGTACCAGCGACGAGCTTTTCACCACGGTGTGGCTCTGTTTTGTGAAGTAGTCTAAGAATGATTTGCGAATTTCGTTTCCGGTAATCATCATTCCGTCAGTCGTCTTCTATAGGATAGCGTAACAAATCGAAAATCACTTTGCTGCTATAGCCGCGGCGCTGTAAAAAGCTCGCGGCGCGGCGTAACGCTGTCGGTTCTTTAAGATTCGCGCTTTTGAATCGCTTCGTCAAAACTCGTTTCGCTAGCGTTGCTTCATCCAGCGGAGCAAAGGCTTCGCGCACCGCGTCACGAACGATGGATGGTTCAATGTCCTTGCTTCTAAGCTCTTGCTCAATTCTCCTCGGGCCGTAGCCACTATCTTGGACTCGCGACCGCGCCCAGTTACGCGCGAAATCCTCGTCATTGAGGTAGTTCAGTGAAAAAAGCCGTCTGATGGCGGCATCAGCGGCCGCAGGCAAATAGCCCCGTTGTTGTAAGAGCCTGCGAACTTCGGCTTCGCTGCGTGGACGATAGCCGAGATAGCGTAGCGCCGATTGCAACGCTGCTTCCGCATTGTCGGCTCGCTCGGGTTTGGCTTTGGTGTTCTTCGCCGCCAGATAAACCGTCTAGCCTACCTACCTTTGACTTTTTCTTTTTTGTCACCGGGCGTGACGGCGCTAGCAGGGGCCGGCTGAGACTCTGGCCGTTTGATGCCGGTCTTGTCCATAACTTTGCCCATAATATCGCTGGCGGTTTCCGGATGTTCCTTGAGAAATTGTTTCGCAGCCTCGCGTCCTTGGCCAATGCGCTCGCCGCCATAGGAATACCAGGCGCCGCTTTTCTCGACGACCCCGATCTCGCTGCCGAGATCGACAATCTCGCCGTCGCGGGAAATACCAGTGCCGTAAAGAATATCGAATTCGGCTTCTTTGAACGGCGGCGCCATCTTGTTTTTCACCACTTTGACGCGCGTCCGTCCGCCGATCATAGTGTCGCCGTCTTTCAGCGCGCCGATGCGCCGAATATCCATGCGCACGGATGCGTAGAATTTGAGCGCGTTACCACCGGTCGTGGTTTCTGGATTGCCAAACATGACGCCGATCTTCATGCGAATCTGATTGATGAAGATGACCACCGTCATGGATCGGGCAATGGTCGCGGTTAATTTTCTGAGTGCCTGCGACATCAGCCTGGCCTGCAAGCCCATGTGGGCATCGCCCATCTCACCTTCGATTTCCGCCTTGGGCACGAGGGCCGCCACCGAATCGATGACTAGGACATCGATGGCGCCGCTGCGGACCAGGGTTTCGGCAATTTCCAGAGCTTGCTCGCCATGGTCCGGTTGCGAGACCAGAAGATCGTCGGTCTTGACGCCGAGTTTCTGCGCATAGCCCAAGTCCAAGGCATGTTCGGCATCGATGTACGCACCCATGCCACCAACTTTCTGCGCTTCCGCAACGATCTGCAGAGCCAACGTCGTTTTTCCGGATGACTCGGGGCCGTAGATCTCTACCACTCGGCCGCGCGGTACGCCGCCGATGCCGAGAGCGATATCGAGTCCGAGAGAACCGGTCGAGACTACAAGGACGTCTTTGACCACGCCTCCCTCGCCGAGCTTCATGATCGCGCCTTTGCCAAATTGGCGCTCGATCTGGCTAACGGCGAGATCGATTGCCTTCTCTCGATTTACATCCATCTCCGGCCTCCTTCACTGACCTTTCATGCACCCGCTCACTCGTTGCCGAGCTGCACGGTTGTTAATTGACAATAAGTCGCCCCTTCCGGCTTGAGCACGCTCTGAAATAGAATGATTTGCTCCACGGTGCAAGTGCCAAATTCAAAATCGCGCCGGCTTTCGAGCTCTTGTCCCAAGGTTTTCGGCGGGCGGTCGAACTGGCGCCACCGGCCGATCGTTAAATGCGGCGTGAACGGTCTTTTCTCGGGCGCAAAACCAAACGGCAGCAACGACAACTCGACTTTTGCTGCTAGTTGAATCAAACCAGTTCCAGCTAAACCGACCCACAAAATTTTCGGCCGTCTCAGATCGGGAAATACTCCTAAACCTTTAGCATTTATGGTGCAGCGCGGAAAGGGGCGAAGCTGTTCCTGCAGCAGCGCGATGAGGGGATCAATGTGGGTTTCTTCGACGTTGCCGAGGAATTTGAGCGTCAGATGGAGATTTGTTTTCGGAAGCCAGCGGATAGCCGGAATGCGCGCTTTGAGGTCGTCGACAGCGCTGTAGATTCGCTCGATAACTTGAGGATCAAGATCGACGGCGATAAAGGCGCGAATCACAATGACTCTAAAAGGACGAGCCGAAGCCAGTTGAGCGCGGCCTGCGCAGCGCCGACCATAATGCGCTCGCGCTCGCCGTGGAATTGGAAATGGCGGGCTTCGTGGCCATTGCGCCACGCGACGCTGATCCAAACTGTACCCACGGGTTTTTCGGCGCTGCCACCGGTCGGTCCGGCTATGCCGGTGACGCTTAAACCGATGCTCGCGCCGGTTTTCTCCCGGATACCACGAGACATCTCCAGCGCGGTTTGCTCGCTTACCGCCCCATACTTTGCCAAGGTTGTTGGCTGCACGCCGAGAAATTTCATTTTCGCCTCGTTGGAATAGGTCACCGCCCCGCCATAATAGTACGCCGAGCTGCCGGCGATCCGCGTGATGCGATGGCTAATCAAGCCGCCGGTGCAAGATTCTGCCAACGCAAGCGTTTGGGTTTTCCCCACGAGCAGTTGGCCAACCTTTTCTTCCAAGGTGACGTCGCCTTCGGCGTAAATATAGGAGCCGAGGATTCGACGAATTTGTTCGCAGCGCTCGTCAAAACCTTTTTTCTGCTCTCCACCGCCGCTTTCCGTCAAACGCAAGGTCAAGTCGGGATAATGGGCGCGAAAAGATAGTTTGCCTCGCGTTCCAAGGGCGACGGGTTTAACGAGGTCGTCCAACTTTGACTCGGTGAGCCCATGGATTTTAAATGTTTGCGAGAAAATTTGCCGATCTTGCCCGCGCTGATTGGTGATCCACGGCATGACCGTATCGTCGAACATGGCTATCATTTCCTGCGGCACGCCGGAAAGCCAGATGAGATTCTTATCTTGGTTCACAGTCACGCGAAATCCCGGAGCGGTGCCCACCGGATTGGGGATGATCGTTGCTCCTTCAGGAAAGATCGCCTGCTTGAGGTTGTTCGCCGTCCAGGCGATGCCGCGCGCTTGAAAGCGTTTTTTGAGACTGGTCGCGACCGCTGCGTCCTCTATTAGTTTATAACCGAGAAACTCCGCGACCAGTTCCGTGGTGAGATCATCGGCAGTGGGTCCGAGGCCGCCTGTGCCAATGATAACATCACCCATCTCGCAAGCTTGCCGAAACGCCCAAAGTAGCTTTTCCCGCTCATCTCCGACTTTCATGACGGCGGCGACTTCGACGCCGATGGAGAAGAGACGATCCGCGATAAAGGTTGAATTGGTATCGACGACTTTGCCGGTCGTGAGTTCGTCGCCGGTACTCAAGATCGCCGCGGTGTGTATCATATCAAGCCCGCGTAAGAGAGCAGTCGCAGGATGAGAAAAGTGTAAATCCCCGCCATGATATCGTCCAAGACGATGCCGGCACCGCCGGGGAGGCTTTCGAGCTTCGAAGCCGGAAATACCTTTGCAATATCAAAAAAACGAAACAAGACAAACGCCACGAGCAACCCCAAGCCAGAGTTGGTTAGAAAAGCGGCTACACTGAAGCCGGCAATCTCGTCGATAACGACGATTTGTGGATCTTTTGCTCCTAATATTCCAGCGGCTTTGTGGGACAACCAAGTCGCAAACCCAATTAAAGCAATCAAGCTGGCCGAGGCTACAGCCGGATGATCAGCGGCCAACCGATTGAGAAGCATGGCCACTGGCACAGCGATCAACGTTCCCATTGTGCCGGGAATCGACGGAGAGAACCCAATGCCGCCGCCGCTCGCAATGAAGATAATGATTTTTCGCACAAACGTAACCGTACCGCCGAACTCAAGTCTTGCACGAGTTGGACTTCCGGGTCTATCGGAAAGCGGTGGTGCCAAGGACGAAAGTAGAGCAGTGATCTAATCACTGCGCACGGAAAGCCACATTGCTAACTGATTTACGGGCCGTTTGGGTAATTAGGACTGCGGCCCAGTGGAGAGTTCGACGAGATAGGTTTGCGTTTGATTTTCAAAAAGCTTCTGCAAGGCGGGTTCGATGCTCTCCTCGGCCGGAAAATCGACACTCAGAGGATCGATAAATTGCTGATCTTTATACAGCTCAAAATGTAGATGCGGGCCCGTGCTTCGGCCGGTTGAGCCAACATACCCGATGATCTGTCCCTTCGTCACCGACGCGCCTGCGTGTATGCCCGGTGCAAAGCGATCAAGATGGGCATAACGGCTCATGTAGGTGGAATCATGTTTAACATCGATCGCCTTGCCATATCCGCCGTTCCAGCCGGCATCGGCGATCACGCCGTCTCCGACCGCCCGTACCGGGGTACCGCGTTGGGCGGCAAAATCCACGCCTGTATGAGGAAGATTGGTCTTTAGAAGTGGATGAAAACGCGATTCGGTAAAGTGCGAGCTGATGTTTGTGAACTCTACGGGGAAGCGCAAGAACGAACGAGCGAGGCTCCGGCCCTCAGGGTTATAATAATTTCCCTGGCCTCTTTGCTTTTCAAAATAAATCGCTGTTAGTTTCTGGCCGGCATTGATGAGCTCGGCGGCTAGGATACGCAGTGCCGACTTGGTCTCCTGTCCCCTTCGGCTGCGCTGCTCGTAGAGAATTTTAAAAGTGTCGCCTTTGTGGATTTCTTTCTCGAGGTCAACGTCCCAAGTAAAGATCTCAGCGAGTTGAGTAAGCAACGCCGGCTGGATACCGGCCTTACGCCCATCTTCGAAGAGCGAAGTCTCAACTGACCCACTGACCGTTTTAACCTCGACTTCATAGGGTTTTTCGCGCTTCTGGAAAAGGATCCCCCGCATGCCCTTTTCCCAGGTTAAAGTTGAAGCATCGTCTTGATCTACTTCCAATGCCTTTAACTGTCCAGGAGCCGTTTGGTTTCGCCGGCTAAAAATCGGCTTGGTAAAGTAGAGGTGAACCTCTCTCCCGGCCGGCAAGACTTGGCGGCCAAGATCTCGCGTCATTGACCGTGCCCACAACTGCCTTTCGGCCGAAGGGAGATCATAGCGACCTAGCATATCTGAGATCGTCTCGCTAAAGAGAACCCGGTGGGTGATATGTTCCCGCTTTTCCAATGAGTCCAACGGCGGGAGCAGCGGGGACCGCAACAACGATTTGTGCGCGGCGGAGGTCGAGACCTGACGCGTCGGAAGCGTTGTGGGGTTGCCCTTATTAGAAGTGTCTTTGCGGACAGTTTTTTGTTTGGCGGCGTGTGCCTGAACTACATTCATCACAAGCACTGCGATGAAAGTCGCGAGCCAGGTTAATCTCCGGACATGGCAAGCAAAAATTTGTCTCGGCGCGATCTGCTGATGGGCAGTCAGCGCGCCTGGACCCCTGAGCGTTTCTCGGCGCATAGTTAATAAAGCTTACATTTAATAAATCGTTTTGCCGGACCTGTCAAACAAAAAACTGAGCAATTGGCAAACCAGGGAGTTTCTTTGGAACCCAGGAAAGTTCTCAATCCGGCTCGCCAAAAGCAAACTTTCTCAATGCTACTTCGAACAAAAACAGACAAAACGCCAAAACGAGAAAAGGCTGTTTGATGGGTTCGTACGTCTTGGTGACGGTGCTTTTGGTTTGCGTCTCGATCGAACTCGGATTGATTTCGCCGCCGGTGGCCTGGGCTATCCGGCTCAGTAATCGGTTGTTAAATTCCGGCCGTGGCATCTCGCTGGTCAAATCGTAGGATTGGGTATATCCAACGGGCGGAAAAGAAATTCGGCGTCCGCCCCGTTCTTCGACGAGATCGATGCGGTAATCACCTTGCTGCGAGATCGGCAAAGGAACTTGATAGTGCCCGGGCGCCAACTTGGTCAAGATTCCATCGGCTTTGACCCCTTTGCCGTTGATCACAAAATGGTATTGGCTATTGGCGCTTGCATCATCGAAGATCGACAGATCCAGGATCGCGCGCTCTTCCGAATAACTGACCCTGACCTCGTGTGCCGGCACAAGGTTCTCCTCCGGCGGATTCAGCCAATCTAAAAGGCGGGCCCAAAAAGCTTGCAAGTTTCCCCAGGCTATCCAGTTCCTACTCCACCGGCTCTCCAAGTCCATAGTCAAAGCGATCGATTTGCCGCGACCGTAACGCCAGGAAGCCAGCAACGGCAGCCGGCGCTCCTGCTTAGTAATCATTAGATCCGCTTGCGCGTTGTTCTTAAGCTCAGCTTCCATAAAGCCAAGAACGGACGGATACGTGCGTACGCCAAATCCCGCAAGGAGCTCCGATCCGCGTTCCTGGTATGGCGTCCAAGGCCCCTCATTTTGTGGTTCGTCTTTGGTTTTATCCTGAAGTTGCTCCAAGACAATCTGAGGCAACGTGGACGGGTCGGTGACGTGATGAAACAGGCCGCCACCATATTGACTGATCCGCTTCATAATCCGGACGTCGGCGTCCGCACTGATCGCTACTGCCGAGACCGTAATCTTCAGATCATTTTTCATCATAGCGACAAGATCGACCAATTCACCCTGGCTCCCTCGGGTAACTCCGTCGCTCAGTAAAATGATATGCTTGCGCGACGCATTTACACGTTCCAGCTGGCGCTTGGCTTCCAACAGCGCCGGCAGAAAATAGGTTTGACCGCCGGGTTTAAGACGGTCGATCTGGGCGCCGATGACGCTGCGAAGCCGCGCCATCGTTTCCAGATAGACGACGACAAACGGGCTATCGTCGAAGCCGACTACGCCCAACAGGTCGACATCGCGCAGTTGGCGCGCGACGGCTTTGGCGGCTTCCTTGGCGTATACGATGCGGTTTTCGTCACGCATGCTGCCGGATTTGTCGACGACCAAAACAACGGCGCGATTTTTCTCTTCGGGCTTGGGCGGCTCTTTCGGTTCCACGGGCAGAATTTTTTCAATCGGCGTATTGCGATAGCTGGCGGGCGCAAAGCTGGCGTCCGCTCCCAGCATGATAAACCCGTTGCCCTCGGCTGTATGCCGTTCAACGGCGGCGAAATAACCCGGTGCGAAGCGATCACGTTCAGCATTATTGAAAATCACGACTTTGTACGGTCCTGGCGCCGGCGCGTTCTCGGCGTTTCGCACCGTAACGTCAAGACCCTGCCGTTTGAGTATCTCTTCCAAATAGCGGCCCGCGCCAGTATGGCCGTTGATCAGTAAGATTTTCGCTTTCGAATGCACCGAAACCCAGGCAACGGCATGATTATCCGCCGGATAGCGATCGGCTTGGGGTTCGCGTGCAACGAAGTTTGCCTGAAAAGAGGTCAGTGTGCCCTCGGCGGGAGCGGCTTGAAAAGTAAAAGTTTGGCTGCCGGGAGTTAATTTTACCGGTTCGGTTTTGAACGGCTGTCCATTGCGCGTGAGGGTCAATGTGCCCGTAACCGGGGCGTCATTCTGATTATCGAGCACAACTTTGAGATTGAGGCTCTCACCGCTATTTCCTTCAGTCGGCGCCAATAATTTTGTCACTGCCACGTTGGGAATCGTCGGACGGCTTGGCGGCAAAATCGGATAGATCTTGATGCCCGCAGCTGCAGCGGCGGGTAAAAGGCGCTCGACGCTGCCTTGGTTTTCCCAGCCGTCGGTGAACAAATAGAGGCTGCGCGGCGCGGCCGGCAAGCTCAGGACAGTATTGAGAAGATTCTCTAGATTGGTTTTCCCCGGTTCCACGCCGGCTGTCTTTGCCCGACCGTTATTCAGCAGTTCGTCCGAGTTCGACGTTTCAATCGCTGTCGAGCCGAAAACAAAAACGCGATCGGTCTGCTTTGGTGATGGCGCCGTGCGGTTCGTTTTCATCCACTCGCGCATGGAAACAGGGATACTATCGGAAACATCGTAAGCAAAAATCCGTTCCTGACTGCGCGATTCCTCGCCGGTTGACTGTGGATCGGCCAGAGTAAGGATCACCAACGCCAGAATGACGCTGCGGGCGATCAACACCGCCACTCGGCGGTCGCGCAGGCGAAACCACAAAACCGGCAAGGCGAGCAAAAGCCATAAGAAAAACGGCTTGGCGAATATGATATCCGGGAGTAGGTCCGTCATCAGCGTGACACCACCGGCCGAGCGGCGCGGCGAATTCCGCCGGACGTCATCCGCGGATTGATGAACCACTCGACAAAAAATAGCAGCAGCGAGACGAGCAGCAGATAAGGCCAGAAAGTAAATAATGCCGAGGGAGCATTCTGGCTTTGTGTCGCGTCATGGAGTTCGATCGCTGCCGGCGACCGTAAGTCGGACTCGCTTGGATCGCTTAAATTGCGCGCGTACACTGCGCTCTCCCGGCCGCGCTGGCGCTGATAAATGCCCTGTTGAAAGGTGTTTGAGAAAGCTTCGAGGCCCGATTTTATAGTCACTTTGTCTCCCGCAGGCGTGAAAAGAATATCACCCGCTTGTGCCGCGCCCAAGGCGATCGGTTCCCCGGTGGCTTGAGCTCTCGATGCGCCACCTTCAAAGAACCAGTCGAGAAAATTGAGCGTGAAGATCGACATGGGCAAATTCTCGCGGCCCAAATAGGGCAGGGGGTCGAAACCCAGAGCGAGATAACGAACGCCTTGGCGTTCAACGCTGAAAGCGAGAGCGCCGGCGGGGCTTTCGATGATCACTTCGCCGGCCGTTTGTGGCTTTAGCGGTCGAACGTAGGGCGGGCGAAACAAGCTAAAATTGACGTAACGTGTCAACGTGTGCGGTTCGCGCCAGTTGGAAACCTGAGCGTTGGCGAACGGCGGACCCAGATCAGCCAAGAAGCTCTTCTCGGGGGGCAGGATGAAAAGCGCAGGATTTTCCGGCAGTGAGGCCGGCGCGGCAAAATGAAAAATCTCCAAACCATAGCCGGCGCGGGTAAATTTCTCATATTCAGCCGGCGCGATGACATCGACGCTTACCCCCGGGATCGCGCGCAGACTGGTTAACGCTTGAGGGCGCGGCGTGACGGCAAGGATATGAAGATTGCGCGCCGCCGGCGCGACGGCAAAGCGATGATTGTCGAGCGGTAAGGCGTCGCGGGCGTCGATCTCGGCTTCGTAGCTTGGATGTTCGGGGATTCCTTCGAAGGTTGCCGTCGCGGTCTTGTCTGCGCCAACCAGCAGCTCGCGGGTCGCAAGCGCTGCGCCGTTGGCTTTAAGATTTATTTTGACTTTTTCGTCTTTTGCGGAAAAATTTCTCACCGTGGCGCTTGCCTCCAGGCGCGCACTGACAAGCGACGAACGGTGCACTTCAAAATCGGTCACGGCTAAGTTTGGTTTGGCGGCTCCGACGGAAATCACCCGTGCGATCGCGCTCTGGCTGCCGGCGGGATGGTCGGTAATGAGATAAACGCGCTGATATTTTTGTTCCCGCGCCAAGCGGCTAAGCGCGTTGTCATAGTCGATCGGCGGATCGCCGAGATCGTTGGCTTTGATACTGCTGATGATTCCCTTCGCTTCGGCTGCAGTTAGCGGCGCGCTGCTGATTCGTTCGAGCCTTGGCGTCGTCGTGTAGAGATCGACTTTCCCGGCCACGCCGATGTCCGCCGTCACCGTCTCCGCCTTTTCCTTGGCCAACGCCATTCTTGTCTTGCCACCTTCAAAAGCCTGCATGCTTGCCGAGTTATCCAAGACGATGGCGATGCTGCTGGGAGGGATCGAAAATACCGGTTCGCTCAGGGCGAAAATCAGCAAGGCAAGGAGCAATAGCTGGAGAAAAAAAATCGGGGGTAGATGAATACGCCCGAAGGGCCGGCGGCTTGTTTCGGTTCCGCCCTGCGTAAAGAGCAATAAACTCGAAAAAACCAAACGGCGCGGCTTTTTCCTTACCAGATAAGGAATCAGCAGCACTGGCAGGGCGAGTAGCCCAAATAGAGCGGTCGGATTGAGAAACTCCATGGCGTTATTTAAAAAGTCCGATGGCCGGCAGGGTGGCGAAGACAAAATCGCCTAGATCGCGATCGGTGACGTAGAGCGAATAGTGAATGCCGCTTTGGTGGCAAAAACTGCGGATTTCCAAATTGTGATGCGCCAATCTCGCCTGATATTCGCGTCGCGAGTTGCCGCTCCACTGATAGTTGATTTCTCGGTTGGTTTCGCTATCGACCAAGGCCAAGCCGCCGCTGGGGAACTGCGGGTCGACTTCCTGGCGCGACAACACTTGAACGGCCGCGATGTCAAGGTTAAACGCGCGCAGCAGATTGAGCCCCTGTTGATAGGCGTCCGCCGGCATCAAGAAGTCCGAAATGAGAATTGCTTTCCCTGGGCGGCGTAAGCGTTTGAGATGCTCGCCCAGCGCAGGCGCTAGTTGTAGCGAACCCCCGGGGGTTGCCGAGGTCGCAAAGTCGATACAATCGCTCATACGCCGCCGGCCCCGATAAAATGGCGAAGCGAGGGGGGTACTCGCGCCCTGCAGCAAGTGCAGCTTGACGTGATCGTGGTTCGCCAAGATGACGTAAGAAAGTGCCAGGGCCACGTGAGTCGCCGGCAGAAACTTCTCTTCGCGCGACGGGAACGCCATCGACGCGCTGGCGTCGATGAACACGTACGCGAACAAGTCGACTTCTTCGCGAAACACTTTGATGTAAAGCCGGTCGCTGCGCGCGTAGATGCCCCAATCGAGGTAGCGCAAATCGTCGCCGGGCGCGTAGCGGCGGTAATCGGAAAACTCCAAGCTAGTGCCGCGCCGCGGCGAGGAATAGCTGCCGGTCTGACTGCCGAGAAATTCTTTTCTCGTGCGTAATCTCAGTGTTTCTAGCCGAGTTAAGAAATTGGGAGTAAACGGTTCGGGCAACACGCTATCAATCACTTTTTGCTAATCAAAAACATATTATAGGTTAAACGGAGCGAATACCAAAGAGCCCGATGAAGCATCATCGGGCCGCTCCGCCAACGGCAACGGCGGACGACGCCTAATACAAAGCGCCGAACATACCCATCTCCGCTGTGACGGAAGGTACGATTGTCTCGCAATGATTTCCACCGGATTTGCCCCGTGACTTTCTTGTCGTTAGAAATGAACATCATTGTGACAAGCGGTGGAAGCGCTGCAAGGCCGTTAATTACCGCCGGCTGCCGTCGATCGACGATGGGCGACAGCGCTGGCATCTGCTTTTATTGATCCTTCTTTGATCCTTCTCATTTGGAATGCGCGCCATATAACTTTTTGTCGCAATCTTACCGGCCAATTCTTGCACGTTGGTGATCACAATCGGCGCTGCGGCGCTGCCGTTAAGAAACCGAATTTGAAGCACACGCTGATCGTTGGTCTGACTTTTTGCGCGGCTCTCTTTGCCCTGGAGCCAATCGTCACCACGCAACGGAATCCGTTCGTCCTGGTGTTTACGATTCTGTCGGTTATCGTGGCCAGCAAGGATTTGACGAGTCAGATAGCATTGTCTGAATCTGAGATGGTATGCAAATTATGCGCGCCAGTGGAAAACTGTGCCAACAGAAAAACTTCACTTTAGCCTTGACTCCCCTGTGAGGGGGGCTTATTTCTCACAGAGAAGAATATGGATTCATGGGATAATCAACATTTACGTAGCAACCATCGTCCCGCTTAGACCTTGACGCCGCACGGCTATTGGGCTCGCCGTCATTCCCTAAGCAAGGGACGGTCCCGACGCCTGAAGTCAACATGCGGCAATTTCGTTTCAGTCCAGCTCTGCTCGAAGCCCCCGCATTCACCGTTGGTGACGCGCTTATCTTACTGGGCATTTCCACATTTCTTTACGCTGGCGTGCGCCTGGCTTTCCATGTCCCTGCCGTCATTGCCGGTCCAGATATATCGCTCTCTCCCTCGGCGTTGCCGTGGTATGCGGTGCTTTCCGTCGGACGCATGGCGGCGGCGTATTTTCTCTCCATGCTGTTTAGTCTCTTCTACGGTTACGCCGCCGCGCGCAACCGCACTGCGCGAACCGTGCTCATGCCCGTGCTTGATGTGCTGCAGAGCGTCCCTATTCTTTCATTCCTGCCAATCGTTTTGCTGAGTCTAAGCGCCGTTCTACCTCAAGCTTTTGCGGCCGAGCTCGCGGCCATCGTGCTGATCTTTACTTCGCAAGCCTGGAACATGACCTTTAGTTTTTATCAGTCCATGACCACGATTCCGACCGAAATGCGCGAAGCCGCGGCGGTATTTCGCTTTGACCCATGGCAGCGCTTTAAAACCGTAGAACTTCCTTTCGCGGCGATGGGATTGCTATGGAACAGTATGATGAGTTGGTCCGGCGGTTGGTTTTTTCTCATGGCCGCCGAAATTTTCAATGTCGGGAGCCGTGACTTTCGCTTGCCGGGACTCGGATCGTATTTGCAAACTGCCGCTAACGAAGGAAATCTCCACGCGGTCGTTATGGGTGTAGCGACCTTGGTCCTCGTGATCGTCTTGCTTGATCAATTTGTCTGGCGGCCGCTGATTGCCTGGACCGACAAATTTAAAGTCGACATGGTCGAAGGCGATGAGCCGCCCCGGTCGTGGTTTCTTGACCTGATTTCACGCGCCTGGATTATAGAGCAATTTGGCGTGCACGTCTGGCGGCCCTTTAGTGAATGGGTCGATAGGAGGTTTCAGCGACGAACGAGTGGAGTGATCGCCTCGCTTGAGCCGGGTGACGCGACGGCTTCGCGCCTGGCGTTGGGAATCCTAATGGCTTTCTTGTTAGTGGCCTTATACGGAGGCTATCGGGCAACAACACTATTGGCTACTCTTCCTGGTTCAGTATGGGCCGATTTGGGAAAAGGCATTGTCGCTACTTTCCTTCGCGTGAGTGTTGCACTGGGGATTACTATGATCTGGACCATTCCCGTCGGTGTGTTTATCGGAACCCATCGTCGTCTTGCCGCGATTCTCCAGCCAATCGTGCAGGTGGTGGCATCCATTCCGGCGACCGCGCTTTTCCCCGTGATGTTGCTGGCGCTGCTGCAAGTGCCGGGCGGTTTGAACATTGCCGCTGTGCTCCTGATGCTGATGGGAACCCAGTGGTATCTGCTGTTCAATGTGATCGCGGGCGCGGCGGCGATTCCCCAAGATCTAATCTCCACGACGGATCTGCTTCGCCTTTCATCACTCGACCGCTGGCGTACTTTGACCTTGCCTGCGCTCTTTCCATACATTATCACCGGAGCCATCACCGCCAGCGGCGGCGCCTGGAATGCAAGCATTGTGGCAGAGCATGTGGAATTCGGCGGCCAAACCCACGCCACGATCGGTGTCGGCGCGCAGATTGCGCAGGCCACCGGCACCGGTGATTATGCGCTCCTATTGGCCGCCACGCTTGCCCTTGTGATCACAGTTGTTTTGATCAATCGAACATTCTGGCGCCGCCTCTACAGATTGGCTGAAGAACGTTATCGCATGGACTAGTCTGCATCGGAGGTATCTCATGATGACCGCGACCGCAATCAGCGACACTGACGATTTATTGGACCTTCAAGGCGTCACCAAAGCTTACCGGTTGGAGACCAAGGAGTTCCTGGCCGTCAAGGACATCAATCTCCGTATCAAGGCGGGAGAATTTGTCTGCTTGCTCGGGCCATCGGGTTGCGGCAAGTCTACACTGCTGCGAATGATCGCAGGATTGAATGCTGCCACTTCCGGCGTGGTCTCCTACCACGGGCAGCAGTTGAAAGGCGTCAATCCCTACACGACGATTGTCTTTCAAACGTTTGCGCTTTATCCCTGGCTCACAGTGCAAGAGAACGTGGAAATTGCCCTGAAAGCGCGCGGGGTACCGGTCGAATCTCGCAAGGAACGCGCTCTCAAATTGATTGACGTCGTCGGTCTAGACGGATTCGAATCTGCATATCCGCGTGAACTCTCCGGCGGCATGCGGCAAAAAGTGGGCTTTGCCCGCGCCATGGCCGTCGAGCCCGAATTGTTATGTTTGGACGAACCTTTTTCCGCGTTGGACGTGCTTTCCGCCGAGGCTTTACGTGGCGAGCTGATGGAACTATGGCTGAAAAGGAAAATCCCCACAAAGGCAATCTTGATGGTCACTCACAACATTGAAGAAGCCGTGTTGATGGCCGATCGCATCGTGATCATGGGCAAAGACCCTGGTCACATTGTAACGGAGATTCCCGTCGCGCTTCGTCAGCCGCGACAGCGCAAAGATATTGCCTTCCAAGCCCTTGTC
>DASWCL010000288.1:0-11254 GCA_036390135.1 Binatia bacterium | reverse complement strand
CGCTGCTGTATTTCTGGCTCGGTTACTAAACGCAACGCTGACGCACGCGCCGCCTCGTCGTCACCGGTTAAAAACAGACAGCAAAAGCGGCTTTGTTTGTCCCTCGCACTGCGTGATCACGTGACCTGTTAGAGAATCAATCGACGGTCTACATTGAGACGTAACGACGGGGGAAAGCAACACACCCACGGCGAGGCAAACGGCGAGCCACAAAAAATATCGTTTCATCGGTGCCTCCAAACACTCAGACTTAGCCTTATTCGACTAAAAAAGCGGCGATGGTTCCACCGTACTGACGACCGGGTTTCAACCTTGCCGTCGTTCACGAACACATTGCTCCCGAACGCCTCTGGTTGTTCTTAGGTCCATCACGGGGAGATGTAAGAATCTTTCTCAACCCAAGTCAGGACATTAGCCAAAAGTGTAACCCGGTAAAGGCTTTTTGTGATAATAAGAGAGCAAATATTGTGGAGACGGCCATCATCATCGAGATGCCGTTCGAGGCGTATGATGGGCTTCTGGAATTATCCAAGGCGGCTGTCCCGTTATATATCGTTCTCCTTCGTGGCGTCATCGTTCGAGGTGGCAGTGAGCACGCAATCCAAATTTCCTGTGACGTTGACGTTGCTCAACAACTGCTCACCTTGGCGTCCCAGGCATATCCAGCCGCAGTTCCGTTTATAGAAAAAGCCATCGGCTCCGCACGTGCAACGTAGGAAACATCAAGCCAGGTAGTGGGGTAAGAGCGTGCTGCTTTCCCTAAAGCCAAATTTGTCAGCTTTCTGACAAACCCCCTTGAATCGAGCTTTTTTTTATAAATACAATGAAAATTGATGGTTCTGGTTTACCGAAAGCATACAAATCCCCTCGATCTTGAGTGGCACTTCCACATCCAATGTCCGTGTTGGCCCGAAAAAGATTTCTACCAAGTACAGTTTGTGCATCCGAGTGATGGTGAACGCCTTTGCGAAGATTGCATGGAACTCGAATCTGAAATCGAGACCGACGGCCTGCCGAACGGCTCGGTTTAAACCTGGGAAAAAATTTACACAACGGCCTCACTGCTTATGTCTCGGCGGAAATTTTCGTGTCACTTAGGCTGGGCATTGAGGGTAGGCCATGTGGGTCCTCCATTGGCACGAACGCAACCAACAAGATAAAGGGCACTGACGCCAGCCAAACCGACGCGACGAGATGAAGCAGCGGGCATCTACAGCCTGACGCAGCGAAGGCCAAGCCGGTTCAATAGCTTGTTCAACACGGCTAGCTCGGCGTCGGTTACGAGGGTAGATGTAGGCGTTGGAGCAGACGCAAGCGCTAGTGGATTGATGAGCCGTTCAAACGCTGTGAGTTCGTCAACAGCAACGGGTGTCGGTTCAATGGGCGGTTCAATTGGTTGTTCAGCAGAAGGCGACGGTGTTGGTTCGATGTACACAGGTGTCTCGACTGGTGGGCACAAATCGCTGAAGGAACACACCAAACCGGTTGCGTGTTGAGCCTTACGCCACTCACGGAAAAACATGGCTTTGGTAATTGGCTTCACACCATCGTAAATAAAGAGACAATTCAACTCACGTCTGCGAAATAAATCGTAGTCGTCATTGAACCATTGAATCAGTTTCTCGTCTGTGACCCGCAGGGTTCGATTTGCGGTTTTGATCGTATGGGTTTGAGGATCGTAGCTAGTCCACTGAAGCGCTAGGATTTCATCTAAAGGCCAACCAGTCAGACGGCCAAATCGAAGCACAAACCGATAGTCATAATCCAGCACGTCGAGCATGCGTTTGTAGTTGTCGTCGGTGAAGGTCAGCTCGGGGTGTGGAGTCACACGCCACGTGGGGATTGTTGTACTGGATGAGCCGAGGCTAGCTTGGACGGCGAGTTTAAACGCCCGTCGAAGAGTTGCTAGTTCAAGATCAATGGTTGATACGGCAGCGCCAGCCGTTAGACGAGACGATTTGTATTGCTCAACGTCTGCAGTTGAGACGCTGGACGCCGGTTTGTCGCCTATCAGTGGACGCAGGTGTTTGAGGTTGTTGCGTAAGGTTGTTTGGGTGTGGCTGCTCTTCCCTTTGTAATCGTCCACGACCAAATCGAAAAAGGTCGTTAAGTGTCGTCGTGGCGTTCATTGAATTGCTGCCTTCTGAATCAGTTCAGCTAAAATTTGTGTGTACGGCTCGACCGTGGGGGGGTCGCGCATTCCTCTAGGCAATTCCATGTGCAGCACTTTGGGAAGCGAGGCGAACAGGCCGATGGTTTTGGCACAACTGGCGGTTAGGCGGATGGAGTCCAGCGGCTCAATCAACAGATCGTAGGCAAAGAAGTTGGTTCCCCGAAGGCGTTTGTCGCGTAGCTCTGTGTACAGTTGCTTAATCTTGCTGGCGTCGTCCCGGCTGAAGCCTTTCGTGGCTGCTTCGATAACACTAACGCCACTTTCGCCGTGGATTTCGATGAACAGCGCGGGGTTAGGGTTGAGACTCAGCACGGCGGCGCGATAAGCGTTAAATGCCTCTTCCGCGCTGCTGGTTCGGCGCTCGCTGTCACAAGTCTGACCGCCTCCAACGGTTGGCCTGTTGACGTTCCAGCGGGTACGCATGTTTCGACCGTTTTCAACGACGATAGAGGCGAATCCTGTTTGTTTGGCTATTTGCTCCACTATGTAACCTGTGTTCAAATCGCTGCCGCTATGTGGCGCTGAGACGATGGTGGACGAGTTCCCAGCTCTAATGTGGAGCCACGAAGGAGTCGCTGCTAAAAGGAACAGTGCAACAAACAAAAAAACGGCTGAGTGTTTAACGTTAAGCTTCATCGTGGTTTCCTCCACCTGCACTCGCGCTGGTCTGCCGGTTCAATGTTTAACTGTACACGTGGTTGCGCACGTGATGGCCGGGGGTTCATTGCAGACGGGCCTCTCACTGAATCGTCAATTTTCCTTCGTGGCGCAAATCTGACCAAACGTATGTGGCCATTGCTTTAATCAGAGTGTGGTTGTCTTCGATCACGGCAAATTGCCGTTGGTACTCTTCCATATCGCCTTTCGCGAGTGCAACGAAAGCTTTTGCTAGTGCCTCGTCCTTGCGCTCGATCAAGGCGGCTTTCAGGTCGTCAATGGCCTTTAGCTCTGTGTGGTTCATCTAACGGCTCGTTGGCCTCGGTAGCTTGGCGGTAGCAAGGCGCTGCAACCAATTGACTCCACAGGGGTTTCTCTGCGCCCACAACTAGTGTGACTGTAGCGGAGGGCTGGTTTAGGTGTTGAGCTGGGGCCTTCGGCTGCTACCGGGTTTGCAACCCGAAGGAGTGAAGTTGGAGCAGCGAGGGCTGAACGGCAAAGCGCTTTATACGTGATTCACAGGGGCGGTGCGCCGTCGTACGGCTGGTTAAGGGACTCCGGCGATTGCTTGAACTGCGGCGCGGTAAGCGGTTGTTCGTAATCGATATTAAAGTAAACAGACGGACGGGCCGGCACCTTCGCTACCGGCCCGTCCGTCATTTATGGAATTCCTTTGGGGATCGGATGCGACGATGTCGGGCCTATTTTTTTTCTAAGTAAAGGAAGCCCTTCTGGGTATCGATATCCATGCGGAAGTTGCTCAAAAAATTGAGTCCCAACAGGCCAGCCACTTGCGGATCGGGTATGGCATCGTGGACCGCGGCCGGGAGATTGCGGATTTCCATGCCGCCGACGGTGATCGAATCGAGATTCGTCACCGGCGCTTCGATCAGTCCATTGGCAGTTTGAAACGGCAAGGTTTTCGGATTCGGACCCACGTCGATTGAGAGCTCGCGCGCGAGCGCATTTGAGATCAGGGTATAGCTAGAGCCGGTGTCAACGACGAACTTCGCCGATTGCTTGTTGTTTAGAGTTGCTTGGATGATCACGACTTGTCCGTGTTTCTCCATCGGAATAGATGCCTTGCGCGGCGGTGGCTTAATTTCGGGCTGGACTACTCTGGGGCTCTCTGGAGCCTGGACACGGTTTATATTGCCCCTTTGCGGCGATGGCACCTCGTGCAGGTTGTCGGTAATATGCAGCACGCCGCTGTCATCCACCCAACGGTAATACTCCGCCGCACAAACAGGATTAACCGCAAGCCAAAGCAAATGAAAAACTAAGAGAGGGTGCAAACCGTTCTTCAAGATGGCGCCAATGTAACATGTTTGTCGGATCCGCGAAACTAAATCGATCCGCTCGACAAGCTAGAATCGATTTAAAATCGCGCTCGGCCGCCGCAATCATTCCGAAAAGGTGGTAGTGGGTCATTTTGAATTTTGAAGGTCATTTTGAATTTTGAAAATGACCCACTACCGAAAAGGTTTCCAGCTTTACAAGCCCTGATCGTTGTGTTAATCGTGAATCAACTAAAGGAAGGAAAGAGACAGTAAAGAGCGGAGAATATGGGAATTGCTGAACCGCAGAAACATCAGACGATAGAGCAGTTCAGAGTCCATCAGACGGACACCGGCTCTCCAGAAGTGCAGGTCGCGCTTCTCAGCCAGCGGATCGAGCATCTCACCGGGCACTTTAAGGTTCATGTTAAAGATCACCATTCTCGTCGTGGTCTTTTGAAGCTAGTAGGGCAGAGGAGAAGGCTGCTGGATTATCTTCGGAATTCGGATTTTGACAGATATCAGAACCTGATCCAGCGGCTTGGGATACGCAAGTAGCTATTCCCAGTCCGTTGCCCGCCGTTTCCACGCCTCCGTCCGACACGTCTCCCGCCAGAGGATTTTTCTATGATTAAAAAGGTTGAATTGGATTTTCATGGTCGACCCTTATCGATAGAGGTCGGCCGAATGGCCAAGCAAGCAGACGGTGCAGCGCTGGTGCGCTACGGCGAAACGGTCGTCTTGGTTACCGCAGTGGCCGCTAAAGACTTAAAACTGGATACTGATTTTTTTCCGCTGACCGTTGACTACCAGGAAAAAACTTTCGCTGCCGGGAAGATCCCCGGCGGCTTTTTTAAACGTGAAGGCCGGCCGTCGGAAAAAGAGATTCTGACCTGCCGGCTGATTGACCGCTCGATCCGTCCTCTTTTTACCGAAGGACTGCGCTGCGAAACCCAGGTGATAGCCACTGTACTTTCCGCCGACCGCGAGAACGACCCCGACGTCGTTGCCATGTTGGGTACTTCGATAGCGTTGCATGTGTCGGATATTCCGTTCAACGGTCCTTTGGCCGGCGTGCGGATCGGCCGCGTCGACCGTCAATGGGTCATGAATCCGACCCAGAGCCAACTTGAAGAAAGCGACGTCGATATTTTTCTTTCCGGCAGCCGGGATGCGATCGTTATGGTTGAAGGCGGGGCGCAAATAGTGCCCGAAAGTGAAATCCTGGAAGCGCTGTTCGCCGGCCACGAAGCGATTCAACCGCTTATTCAAATTCAAGAGCAGATGCGCCGAGAAATCGGCAAGCCAAAACGCCAGGTGCCGCTCGTTCATCTCGATGATGCCATCGCGCGCCGGGTTGAGGATCTGGCGCTTGCCAAGCTCAAACAGGCTCTTGAGATCCCGGAAAAACTGGAGCGCTACAAGCGAATCGCCGAAGTCAAAGGCGAGGTTGTGCCGCAAGCCCTGACAGAGTTTCCGGATAAACAAAAAGACATCAAAGCGGCGTTCGAAGAGCTCAAACGTAACGTCTTTCGGGGTCTGGTGATCCAAAAGGAGCTCCGCATCGATGGGCGCGGCCTGAAGGACATCCGGCCGATTACCTGCGAAGTCGAGGTGCTGCCGCGCACCCATGGCTCGGCCTTGTTTACGCGCGGCGAAACCCAAGCGCTGGTGGTCACGACGTTGGGCACGACTTCGGATGAGCAGCGCGTTGACGCGCTGATCGGCGAGCATTTCAAGAAGTTCATGTTGCATTACAATTTCCCGCCGTTCAGCGTCGGCGAGGTCAAGTTCCTGCGCGGCCCGGGGCGGCGCGAGATCGGCCACGGCAATCTTGCCGAACGCGCTTTGGTGCCGGTGCTGCCGGCGGAAGACGGCTTCCCCTACACCATTCGAATTGTCTCCGAGATTCTCGAGTCCAATGGGTCGACATCGATGGCGACGGTTTGCGGCGGGTCGTTGTCGTTGATGGATGCCGGTGTTCCGGTGACGGCTCCCGTGGCGGGGATCGCCATGGGCCTGATTAAAGAGGGCGAACACGTGCGCGTGCTCTCGGATATTCTCGGCGACGAAGATCATCTTGGTGACATGGATTTCAAAGTGGCCGGCACGGCGGACGGCGTGACGTCCTTGCAGATGGATATCAAGATCAGCGGCGTCAATCGCGAAATCATGCACCAGGCGCTACACCAGGCAAAAGAAGGCCGGCTGCATATTCTCGGCATCATGAACACCGCGTTACCCATCGCACGCACCAACGTTTCGGGCCATGCGCCGCGCATCATCACCCTCAGAGTCAAACCGGATAAGATCCGCGAGATCATCGGTCCGGGCGGCAAGGTCATTCGCGGCATCATCGAAGCGACCGGCGTCAAGATGGACGTCGAAGATGACGGCACGGTAACGATCGCTTCCATCGATGAAGCGGCTTCCCAAAAAGCCGTCGAAATGGTGCAGCGGATCGCCGCCGAGGCTGAGGTCGGAAAGATTTACAAAGGCACGGTGCGCAAGATCGTCGAGTTCGGCGCCTTTGTCGAAATTCTTCCGGGTACGGACGGCTTGATTCATATTTCCCAACTTGCGCCGGAGCGCGTGCGCAAGGTCACCGACGTGCTTAAGGAAGGCGACGAGGTGATGGTCAAGGTCCTGGAAATCGATCGGCAGGGCAAGATCCGACTGAGTCGTAAAGAGGCGCTCCAAGAAACCGGCGGCGAATCGAGCAGCGCGCCACAGTAGCAACTTGAATGGTATTTAATGGTATTTAATGTTTTCTAAAACCGTCCTCGACAACGGCATCCGCATCGTGTCGCATGAAATGCCCGACCACCGCTCGGTCAGCCTGGGCATTTGGGTCGAAAACGGTTCGCGCCACGAAAGTGAAGCGGAAAACGGCCTGTCGCACTTCATCGAGCATCTGCTCTTTAAGGGTACCGAACGGCGCAGCGCGGCACAAATCGCCGAGGAAATGGACGCCGTCGGCGGTGTGATCAACGCGTTCACGTCCAAGGAGCATACCTGCTACTACGCCAAGGTGCTCGATGAGAATCTGCCGCTGGCGATGGATTTGCTGACCGATATTTTTCTCCATTCGAGTTTCGACGCTGAGGAGATTGAACGGGAAAGATCCGTGATCCTCCAGGAAATCTCCCAGGCGGAAGACACTCCGGATGATTATGTGCACGACCTTTTCAATCTCGATTTCTTCAAGAACCATCCGATCGGCCGGCCGATTTGCGGCAGCGGAGAAACCGTCAACACCTTCCAACGCGAAGATATTGTCGGGTTTTTTAAGTCGCGCTACCGGCCGCGCCGTGTGATCGTGTCCACCGCCGGCAACTTTCGCCACCCGGCGCTGGTGGAGGAGATGGCGGCGCGTCTGGGCTCAGTGCTTGACGGCGGTCGCCAAGACGGCGCCCTGAGCGCCGACGGCGAGACGGTGCCCGAGATGGGCAGCGGCATTTTTCCCCACGCGAAATCGCTGGAGCAAGTGCATCTCTGCTTGGGCGTCGCCGGGATTTCCCAAGCGCATCCCAAGCGCTATGTCGCTTACGTGCTCAATACGCTACTCGGCGGCGGCATGAGTTCGCGCTTGTTTCAAGAAATTCGCGAGAAGCGCGGCAAGGCTTACTCGGTTTATTCCTTCTCTTCTTCTTACAAAGACGTCGGATATCTGGGCGTGTACGCGGGTACGAGCCTGGAATCGACCGAGGAAGTCGTCGAGCTGATTCTCAAAGAGCTCAAAAAATTGGCAGCGGGCGAAATCAAGGATGACGAGCTCCGCCGGACGCAAGGTCAACTGGTCGGCAGCATGATGTTGGGACTAGAATCGACCGATTCCTGGATGAGTCACATCGCGCGCAACGAAATCTATTTCGGCAAGAGCGTGACCACCGAGGAAATCTGCCAAAAGATTCGCGCCGTGTCGCGTGACGATGTGATCGAGCTTGCCGACACGCTCTTCGCCAAGGGCGCGATGACACTGACGCTCCTGGGTGGCTTCGACGGCAACTTTCCAATTAAAAACTTAAACTTAAATCATTAAGCTGGCGCCGTCCGGATCGTGCGCGAAGGGCATCGGTGGAACAAATTCGGATCGAGATCAAGCGCTTGCGTGCGAGCTCCAGCCAACTCGGGTTGCCTGCCTACATGACCGAAGGCGCCGCGGGTATGGATCTGTGCGCTGATGTTGAAAGCGATCTCGCGCTGGCGCCGATGGCGCGAACTTTAATTCCTACGGGCATCGCGCTCGCCCTGCCGCTAGGTTTTGAGGCGCAGATTCGCCCGCGCAGCGGTCTGGCGCTGAAGCAGGGCTTGACCATGATCAATAGCCCCGGCACGATTGACTCGGATTACCGCGGCGAGATCCAAGTCATCGCCATTAATCTCGGCACGGAACCGGTTGTGATTCAGCGCGGTCAGCGCATCGCGCAGATGATTATACAGCGCGTCATTCGCGCCGAGTGGCGCGAAGTCGACGACTTGCCCGCCTCGGCCCGCCACGACGGCGGTTTCGGACATACGGATAAAAAATAGTTCAAGGGTTCAAGGTTCAAAAGTTCAAAAGCGGGAGCCGTGCCCCGGGCGCTGAATGCATTGAACCTTGAACGATTGAACTATTGAACAACCCATGGGCAGCTTCGAAGCATGATCGAGCGTTACACCCGGCCAGAGATGGGTCGCATCTGGTCCGAAGAAAATAGCTTTCAGAAATGGCTCGATGTGGAAATTCTTGCCGCCGAAGGTTTAGCGCGTCTGGGTCAAGTGCCGCGGGCCGCGATCGCACGCATTCGCAGGAAAGCACGCTTCAACGTCAAACGCATTCGCGAGATTGAAAGAGAAGTTAAGCACGAAATTATCGCTTTCCTAAGCTCCGTGGCGGAATCCATCGGTGACGACGCACGATATCTTCACGTCGGTATGACTTCCTCCGACGTCATGGACACGGCGCTGGCGATTCAGTTCAAAGAGGCTTCGGCGCTCATCGAGCAGGATATCAGGGATCTCATGAGCGCGCTGCGTCGCCAGGCGCGCCAATATAAATGGACGGTGATGATCGGCCGCACCCACGGTGTGCACGCCGAGCCGATTACTTTCGGATTAAAATTGGCGCTTTGGTATCAAGAGATGGAGCGTCACCTGTCGCGCTTTCGCAAAGCGGTCGAGGACATTTGCGTCGGCCAGATCTCGGGCGCGGTCGGCACCTTTGCGCAGATTTCACCACGGGTCGAGGCGTATGTGTGCCGGAAAAGCGGCCTTAAGCCCGCGCCGATTTCCAACCAGATCATTCAGCGCGACCGCCACGCCTATTATTTTGCAACCCTGGCTATTATTGCCAGCTCGCTGGAGAAATTTGCTGTAGAAATCCGCCATCTGCAGCGCACCGAAGTGCAAGAAGCCGAAGAGCCGTTTACCCCGGGGCAAAAAGGCTCGTCGGCGATGCCGCATAAGCGCAACCCGATTTTATCAGAAAATGTTTCCGGTTTGGCGCGGCTCATGCGTTCCTACGCGCTCGCCGCGATGGAAAACGTGCCGCTCTGGCATGAGCGCGATATCAGCCATTCATCGGTGGAGCGGGTGATCGCGCCTGACGCCACCATCGCGCTCGATTTTATGCTGCGCCGCATGACTTACGTGCTCGGCAACTTATGCGTTTATCCGGAGAACATGAAGCGCAATTTAGAAAAAAGCGGCGGCACGGTGTTTTCCGAAAAAGTGCTGCTGGCATTGGTGGATAAAGGCGTCGCGCGCGATGCGGCTTACCGGATGGTCCAACGTCACGCCTTGAAAGTGGGAAAAGAAGGCGGCGATCTGAAGCGCGAGCTGCTCACCGATCCGGAAATTCGCCGCCATTTATCGGCCAAGGAGATCGAATCCGTTTGGGGCGTTAAGCACCATCTAAAGAATGTTGATTTTATCTTTCGCCGGGTATTTGACTAGATCACCTGTGTTTTGAAACTGTGACCTATGCGAGTTAAAATTTTTATCTCGTTGAAAAACGGTGTTCTCGATCCGCAGGGAAAAGCCATCGAGCGCTCGCTGCATACCCTCGGCTTTGACGAAGTCCGAGACGTTCGGGCCGGAAAATATTTCGAGCTCATTGTCGATGCGCCGTCGCGCCTGGCTGCCGAGGCGCGTATCCGCGAGATGTGTGATAAACTATTAAGCAACACCGTCATTGAGGATTACCGTTTCGAGCTTAGCGATCGCGACGGCGATTGAGCGATGCTTGGCTAACATGAGTCAGAGCTGATTTATGCGTTGGGGGGTCATCACTTTTCCCGGCTCGTGCGACGATCACGACGTCTACGACAGTCTCAAATCCGAGCTTGGGCAAAAGGTTAAGTTTCTTTGGCATAAAGAGGAGTTTGCCGGCAATTTCGACTGCGTCGTTTTGCCCGGCGGTTTTTCTTATGGCGACTACTTGCGCTGCGGCGCCATGGCGCGCTTTTCGCCGGTCATGCGCGGGCTTATGAAGTTTGCGCAAAGCGGCGGACTGGTGCTTGGGGTTTGCAACGGCTTTCAGATTCTCTGTGAATCGGGATTGCTGCCGGGCGCTCTGGTGCGCAACGTCGCCCTACAGTTCGTTTGTCAGCAGGTTCATTTGCGCGTCGAAGAAACGGACACGCCGTTTACCGGAGGATTGAAAAAAGGCCAGGTGCTGCGCTTGCCGGTCAAACACGGCGAAGGCTGTTACTACGCCGATCCGAAGACGCTCGAGTCCTTGCGCAAAAACCGCCAGATCCTGCTCCGCTACGTTGACGCCAAAGGCAAGCCCACGGCGGCGGCGAATCCGAACGGTTCCTTGGACAATATCGCCGGCGTCTGCAATGACGCGCGCAACGTCTTCGGCCTGATGCCCCATCCCGAGGATGCTTGCAGTCAGCTCCTCGGCGGCAACGACGGCGCCAAGATTTTCATGTCGATTGCGGCTGCCTGTGCCGATACGGCGAGGCAGCATGCTTGACCCAGAGCGCCACGAAGAATACGTCGAACCCGCCGTTTCCCCGGAAATCGTCGCTAGTCACGGCCTCACGACCGACGAGTATCAGAAGATCGTCAAGACCCTCCGGCGCGAGCCGAACTTTACCGAGTTGGGTGTTTTCTCGGTGATGTGGTCGGAACACTGTAGCTACAAGAGCTCGCGCTA
>DASWCL010000287.1:0-1890 GCA_036390135.1 Binatia bacterium | reverse complement strand
CGCCCTTGGAAAAAGTGGCGGCGGCGCAATACCGGATGGGTGCGTACCAGGTGGATCAGATAGCGGGTAAATTCCAAGAGGTCGCGGCGCGGCCGGTCGAGCTTCCAATCGATCCAGGACACTTCGTTGTCCTGGCAATAGGCGTTGTTGTTGCCTTTTTGGCTGCGTCCGATTTCGTCGCCCGCCAACAGCATCGGCACGCCTTGCGACAACAGCAGCGTCGCTAGAAAATTACGTTTTTGCCGCTCGCGCAAGCCGACCAGTTGCGGATCGTCGGTTTCACCTTCGACGCCGCAGTTCCAGCTGAGGTTCTCGTTGTGGCCGTCGCGATTTTCTTCGCCGTTGGCGTCGTTGTGCTTTTCATTGTAGCTCACCAAATCCTGCAGCGTAAAACCATCGTGGGCAGTGACAAAATTGATGCTCGCATAGGGCAGTCGCCCGTTGTGACCGTAGAGATCGCTCGAGCCGGTCAGGCGAAAGCCGAGCGCGCCGACTTGTCCCTCGTCGCCTTTCCAAAAACGCCGCACGGTGTCTCGGTACGCCGCGTTCCATTCGGCCCAGAGCACGGGAAAGTTACCGACCTGATAGCCGCCCGGTCCGAGATCCCAGGGCTCGGCGATGAGCTTTACTTGAGAAATGACCGGGTCCTGCTGGATGATGTCGAAAAAAGCCCCGAGCCGGTCGACGTCGTGGAGCTCGCGTGCCAGCGTAGAGGCAAGGTCGAAGCGAAAGCCGTCGACGTGCATCTCCACCACCCAATAACGCAAGCTGTCCATGATCAGCTGGAGCACCCTCGGGTGAGTCATGTCGAGCGTATTGCCGCAGCCCGTATAATCCATGTAGTAACGGCGGTCTTTCTCGACCAGGCGATAGTACGAAGCATTGTCGATGCCGCGAAAACAAAGAGTCGGGCCCAGCTGGTTGCCTTCACCGGTGTGGTTGTAAACCACGTCCAAGATCACTTCGATCCCTTCGCGATGCAGCGCTCGAACCATACTCTTGAACTCCGTCACTTGCTCGCCCCCCACGCCGCTACTGGCATAGCGTGCATCGGGCGCGAAAAAGCCGATGGAATTGTAACCCCAGTAGTTGGTCAGGCCGCGATCTTCCAAATGCTTATCCGCGATGAATTGATGCACCGGCATCAACTCCACCGCGGTGACGCCGAGCGACTTGAGATAATCCATCACCGCCGGACAAGCGAGCGCCGCATACGTGCCGCGCAACTCCGGCGGCACGCCGGGATGGCGCATGGTGAAACCTTTTACATGCAACTCATAAATGATGGTTTCGTGCCAGGGCGTCGCTGGCGGCATATCGTTTCCCCAACTGAACGCCCGATCAATAACCACGCACTTCGGCATTCCCGCCGCGCTGTCCTTCTCGTCGCGCGAAAGATCCTGATCCGGATGACCCATGGCGTAGCCGAACAGCGCGTCGCTCCAATTGACCGTGCCGGTGATCGCCTTGGCATAGGGGTCCAGAAGCAACTTTGCCGGATTGAACCGATGACCTTCTTGGGGCTCGTACGGCCCATAAACTCGGTAACCATAAAGCTGGCCCAGGCGGGCTTCGGGCAGGTAGAGATGCCAAACCTGATGCGTCTGCTCGTTCATCGCGATGCGCGTTTCGCGTTGTGCCGCCGTGCCTTCAAAAAGGCAGAGCTCCACCTTTGTCGCGTTCTCGGAAAACAGCGAAAAATTAACGCCCGCGCCATCCCAAGTCGCGCCTAACGGATATGGCTTGCCCGGCCAGATTTTCATGTTGCTGTTTCCAGTTGCTCTCTTCCTCTCGGTTTTCACCCGGATGTCTGACCACCAAAAAGGCTGAGTGAGCGAGCCCTTAGCGTCACGTGATTTGCTTTCCCGCCGACCAACTCCTCCGGCAAAG